>JAYUVX010000213.1:0-41527 GCA_043753855.1 Myxococcales bacterium
CGCGCAAGGCGACGCGGACGGCGTGGTGGCGTGGTGGACCAAGGACGGAGCCGCGAGCCATGCCGTCCTGATCGGCGGGATCGATTTCGATGGCCTTCGCGCGATCACGGCGGTCGGTGAGCGGATCGTCGTCGCGGGCTTCTTCTCGGGATCGCTGCGCCTCGGCGACCGCACGCTCACCGCCGGTGGCGGTGACGATGCGTTCATCACCGCGCTCGACCCGCACGGCTCGATCCTCGAGAGCTGGCAGGTCGGCGGCGCCGGGCGCGAGGAGGTCACGTCGCTCGCGGCGGTGCCCGGTGGATTTGTGGCCGGTATCGCGCACACCGCCGCTGCGAACATCGCCGGCGCCGAGCTGCCCCCGCCGAAGGATCCGATGAGCGGCGCGGCGCTGATCATTCGCGCCCTGCTCAGATCGCCCTGAACGCGCGCTAGACTTCCACGAGCATCCGCTCGGGTGCCTCGAGCCGGTCCTTCACCGCGACGAGGAACGAGACCGCTTCCTTGCCATCGACCACGCGGTGGTCATACGAGAGCGCGAGGTACATCACCGGTCGCACCTTGAGCTCGTCCCCGATCACCAGCGCGCGCTTCACGATGTTGTGCATCCCGAGGATGCCGGTCTGCGGATAGTTGAGCAGCGGCGTCGACATCATCGAGCCATAGATCCCGCCGTTGGTGATGCTGAATGTTCCGCCTGACAGGTCCGCGAGTGCGAGCTTGCCGGTCTTCGCCTTCTCCGCGAGCTCGCCGATGCCCTTCTCGATCCCCGCGAACGACAGCGTATCGACGTCGCGCAGCACCGGCACCACGAGCCCCCTCTGCGTCGAGACCGCGATGCCGAAGTCGTAGTGCTTCTTGTAGACGATGTTGCCGCCGACGACCTCGGCGTTGATCCCGGGGTAGAGCTTGGCGGCAGCCACGCAGGCCTTCGCGAAGAACGACATGAAGCCGAGCTTCACGCCATGACTCTTCTCGAACGTGTCCTTGTACTTCGCGCGGAGGTCCATGACGGCCGTCATGTCGACCTCGTTGAACGTGGTCAGCGAGGCGCTCTCGTGCTGCGCCTGGACCAGCCGCTCGGCGACGCGCTTGCGCAGCGGAGACATCGGCACGATCTCGTCGCGCGGATCCACCGCCGCGAGCCGCCCCTCGAGGTCGGGACCACTCGGCGCGGCAGGCGCCTGCCCGGCGGGGGACGCAGCACCGCGCGCGGGCAGCGCTCCCGATTCGCGAGCAGTCGCGCGCTGCGACGGCGTGAGCTTCAGTAGCGCGTCCTTATCGAGTGCCTTGTCGAGTGCCTCGCCATTGCCGCGCTTCGCGGTGTCGCCGTTCGCCTTGGCGAGCGTCGGGGTCTGCGACTTCGTCGCTGCGGGTGCAGCACCGAGCTCCGGACCGCCGACGACGGCCTGACGACCGGTCGGGTGATTGGGCGGCGCGATCGGCTTGCCGGGGACCGGTACCGCGGCAGGTGCAGCCGCCGGCGCTGCGGGTGCGACCTTGCCGGCAGCACCTGCGGTCACCGCGCCGATCACCTCGCCGACCTTCACGGTGGCACCGACCTGTACGCGCTGCTCGGCGAGCGAACCGGCGACCGGCGAGGGGAGCTGCACCGTGATCTTGTCGGTCTCGAGCTCTGCAATCGGCTCGTCCGCTGCCACCGCATCACCGACCTGCTTCAGCCACCGCGCGATGACTGCTTCCGAGATCGATTCACCGAGCTGAGGTACGACCAGATCCGCCATGGCGGGCATGCTACCCCGGATCGGCGTCGGTGCTCCCTCCGTGAGGGCCTCTTGCGCGGACCTCCGGGCGAGCAGATCGACCGCATCACGTCACGGCCTCGCCGACCGTGCGGGAGACCGCGTGCTCCGGTTGCCTCCCGGTTGACCCGGATTTTCCGCCCGAATCAACGAGGACGCTCACGGGGACAGCCCAGATCCGGCGGTCCCGATCGGTGCGGCATCACCATCGCGGCAAAACGCCGCTACGACCTGGGATCGAACGCCTGCCTGAGGATCTGCTGCTGCTCGATCACGTGTGCCTTGTGCGATCCGGTCGCCGGGCTCGCGCTCTCGGCGCGACCGATGGAGTCAAAGTTGAGGCTCTTGCCCTCGAGGATCTTCCCCAGCCGCGGCGTGACGAAGTTTCCCGCGCCCATGTTGCAGGGCTCGTCCTGGACCCACATCAGCTCGCGCAGCGCCGCGTACTTCTGCGTGGTGGCGGCCTCGACGAGATGCGGCCACCACGGATACAGCTTCTCGATCCGGACGATCGCGACGGTCTCGTCCTTGCGCCGGGTCCGCTCGTCGGCGAGCTCGTAGTAGATCTTGCCGCTGCACAGGAGCACCCGCGTGACCTTCGCCGGGTCCGCCGTCTCGTCGTGAAGTACGCGGTGGAACTTGCCGGTGGCGAGCTCGTCGATCTGCGACGTCGCAGCCGGCAGTCGCAGCAGGCTCTTCGGCGTCATGATGATCAGCGGCTTGCGCATCGGGCGGAGCTGCTGCTCGCGGAGCAGGTGGAACATCTGTGCCGGCGTGGTCGGCTGCGCGACCTGGATGTTGTGCTCCGCGCACGCCTCGAGATAGCGCTCGAGCCGCGCGCTCGAGTGCTCCGGTCCTTGCCCTTCGTAGCCGTGCGGCAGCAGCAGCACGAGGCCAGAGAGCCGCTTCCACTTGTCCTCGGAGGACGTGATGAACTGATCGATCATCACCTGCGCACCGTTCGCGAAGTCGCCGAACTGCGCCTCCCACATCACCAGTGCGTCGGGATAATCGAGCGAATAACCGAACTCGAACCCCATCACGCCGGCCTCGGAGAGCAGCGAGTCGTAGATCCGGCACTGCCCCTGGTCGGGCTGGATCCCGCCGAGGACGAGGTGCTCGCGGCCGGTCTTGATGTCGGTGATGATCGCGTGCCGATGGCTGAACGTGCCGCGCGAGCAATCCTGCCCGCTGAGCCGCACGTTGATGCCCTGGTAGAGCAGCGAGCCATACGCGAGCAGCTCGCCCATGCCCCAGTCGAGCGGGCGCTCACCGCGGCCCATCTGCGACCGCTGCTCGAGCAAGCGCTCGATCTTCGGATGCGGCGTGAACCCGTGCGGCAGCTCGGTGATCGCGGACGCGATGAGCGACAGGATCTCGCGCGGCACCTTGGTGTCCGCATCGACCGGCGCATCCGTGATGCCGCCGCGATAGCCGCGCCACATCGCGGTCATCGACGGCCCCTCGGGGCGCTTGTTCGCTGCCTTCGCCGCCTCTAGCTCGATCTCGAGCTCCGCGACGCGGCGCTGAGTCATCGCGGTGACCTCCTCAATGGTGATCGCGCGCTCGTCGACCAGGCGCTTGCTGTAGATCTCGACCGGAGACGGCTTGTGCTTGATCGCTTCGTACATCAGTGGCTGCGTGAAGCTCGGCTCGTCGTTCTCGTTGTGACCGTACTTGCGATAGCAGTACATATCGATCACGACGTCCGACGCGAACTGCGCGCGGAACTCGCACGCCATCTCGAGCACTCGAGCGAGCGCGTCGAGATCCTCGCCGTTGACGTGCCAGATCGGGCACTCGAGCATCTTCGCGATATCGGTGCAGTACGGCGTGGACCGTTGCTCCGCCGGTGACGCGGTGAAGCCGACCTGGTTGTTGACGATCAGGTGCACGGTGCCACCGGTGCGATAGCCGGGCAGGCTCGACAGCTGCAGCGTCTCCGCGACGAGCCCCTGCCCGGCGAACGCGGCATCGCCATGGACGAGGATCCCCATCACGCGACGATGCTCGACGTCGTGGTGACGCGTCTGCTTCGCGCGCACGCGGCCAATGACCACCGGGTCCACGGCCTCGAGGTGGCTCGGGTTGAACGCGAGCGAGAGGTGCATCAGGTTGCCGTTGTGGTCGGTGCGATCGCACGAGTAACCGAGGTGATACTTCACGTCGCCGCCGCCCATCGCCTTCTCGGGCTCGGCATCCTCGAAGTGACCGAACAGATCGCGGCCCGGGCGGCGCAGGATCGATTCGATGGTCGTGAGCCGGCCGCGGTGCGCCATGCCGAGCACCGCCTCGATCGCGCCGAGCCGCGCGCCGTGGGTGAGCAGCAGGTCGAGCGCCGGGATCAGGCTCTCGGAGCCCTCGAGGCTGAACCGCTTGGTGCCCGGATACTTGGTGTGGCAGAACCGCTCGAACTGCTCGGCGTTGATCAGCAGCTGGAGCACGTGCTTGCGCGTCTCCACAGGCAGCGGCTTGACGAGCTGGGTCTCCATCCGCTCGGCGAGCCACGAGCGGCGGCCCGGCGAGGAGATGTGCATGAACTCGAGGCCGACCGAGCCCGCGTAGATCCGCTGGATATAGGCGAGCAGCTCGCCCACGGTCGCGCGCGCCAGGCCATGGACGCCGGTCGGCTCGACCACGCGATCACGATCGATCTCGGTGAAGCCCCAGGTCGCCGGATCGAGCTCGCTGATCCGTGCGGTCTCGAGCAGCCCCAGCGGATCGAGGTTCGCCGCGAAGTGGCCGCGGCTGCGGTACGCGTTGACCAGTGGCCACACGCTGGGGATCGCCTGGGCGGTGATCGGCGACATCGTGACCGACCCCGGGCGCGAGAAGCTCGGCAGCGTCTGGCGGGTGATCACGCGGGGCGCTGCGGGCGGTTCACTCTCGACGGCGATCGCCGGCTGCCCGTTGCCAGGTCCGTGACCGTTGGCTGCGTGACCGTTCCTGGCGTGACCAGGGTTCGGCCGTGGCTCGGCCAGGAGCTCGTGCCAGCTCGCGTCGATGGCGGAGGGGGCGTCCTGAAACGTCTCGTAGAGCTCGTCGAGATATCCAAGGGACGTGGCCAGCTCGAGTACATCGCGGGACATAGCCGGGAGAATACTAGGGAGGTGGTGTCTTCGCACGGACCGCGTCCACTTGCTCGACGGGCAGCTTGCGATTCCGCTCGATGCGAAGCTCCTGAACCGTCGCCAGATTACCGGCCTCGATCAGGCCGAGCTCCGGGTTGTCGGCGATCACGAGGTCCTTGCTGACGCTGGCGAGGACCGGGATGTCGATCAGCTCGAGCGCGCCGTTGTCGAGGATCAGAAACGAACCGAGCGCCGCCTCGAGGCGCGGGAACGAGATCGTGGTCAGCGCCGCGTTCGCCTCGATATCGATCGGCCCTGCCCGCGCCAGCCGCGGCAAGAAGATGCCGTGCAGCGAGCCGTTGCTCTCGATCCGCATCGCGCCGCCGATCTCCCGCAGCTCGGGCAACGCGACCTCCTCCATGCCGATCGTGGGGCCGACGGCGAGGTCGCCCGTGATCGTCTCGAGCCCGCGCAGGGGTGCGAGGCTGATCGTCGCGCCGGTTCGAATGGTCAGGCTGCTGGCGGTGGTGCACGCCGCGAATCGGCCGACATCGTCCTGGGACGAGATCACGACCGTCCGATCGATCGGGCACGCCGGCGTGCTCGCGGTGTGCGTCGGCCCCGGACAGCCCGCGATCACCACCACCGCGACGAGGTTACTGAGTGACCGGGGCATCGACTGCTTCACCCTTGCATGCGCGCACGTAGCGCCGCACGGCCTCGGGCAGGCCGAGGTACAGCGCGTCGGCGATCAGCGCATGACCGATCGACGCCTCGACGATCTCCGGAACCATCCGCGCGAGCAGCGGCGTGTTGCGCAGGTTCAGATCATGACCGGCGTTGACCGCGAGGCCCACTGCCACCGCCGCCTTCGCCGTGCGCTGCACGCGATCGAGCTCCAGCTTGAGCTGCGGGGTCCCGAACGAGGCGGCGTACGGCTCGGTGTAGAGCTCGACGCGATCGACGCCGGTGGCAGCCGCTGCCGCCATCGCCGACGGCTCGCAGTCCATGAACATCGCGGTGCGGATGCCGGCCGCCTTGAGCCGCGCGATGATCGGGGCGATCAGCGCGTGCTGCGCCGGCACGTCCCAGCCGTGGTCACTCGTGATCTCCCCCGGCTTGACCGGCACCAGCGTGAACTGCGAGACCCGGAGCTCGATCGCGAGCGCGATCAGCTCGTCGCGATCGTCCCCTTCGAGGTTGAACTCGGCACCGCGCTGATCGCACAGCGCGCGCAGCTCGCGAACATCCTGTGCGCGGGTGTGCCGGTTGTCGTGCCGCCAGTGCAGCGTCAGGCCGTACGCACCGGCATCGAGGCACGCCACGCCGGCGACCCTCGGCGACGGATTCGTACCGCCGCGCGAGTTGCGAACCAGCGCGACCTTGTTGAGGTTGACCGAGAGGCTGATCGCCACGCGCTGTTCATACCATGTCAGAACTCGACGGCGGTCGCGAGCCCACCACCGAGATGCGACGCACCGTCGCGCGCGACGTGATCGCCAGGGTTCCGCCGAGCAGACCATCGAGTCCGACCAGACGCTTGCCGGTATCGCACTCGGGCCCGCGGGCCGGTTCGGGTCGGCGGACCGAGCAACTCAGCCCGGGTCGATCACGGCGCCGAAACGGCGCGCTCGGTGCTCATCGGCAGCGGTTGGATCGTGAGCGGCGTACCGACCTCGACGACGCCGAGCCGCGCGACCAGAGCATGCTCGGCACGCGGATCGTCGCCGCCCCACACGCCGAGCGCGCGGGCGACCTCCGATGGCTTCGCCGATCCGTCTGCCGTGGCACGGACGCGAACACGCAGCAGCGTTCCGGCCGGCCAGTCGAGCACGGTGCACAGCCGCTCGGCGGCCTCACCGTCGATCACCGATACGTCGAGCACCATGTGGCGCACGTCGATCTGCTTGTCACCGCGCGCGACCCGCGCCTCCGACTTCGCCATCAGCGCGGCGCCGATCCGGGTCAGCCGCGCGGCATCGTGCGGCATGCCATCCGCCGCGGGACGGATCACCAGATCGACGGCATCGATCAGCTTGCCGAGGCCGAGCATCGGCCGCTCGAGGGTGGACGGCTGGATCTTCACGAACTGCGGATGACCGGCGAGCCGCACGACCGTGCAGCTCTGGACCTCGATGCCGGGTGGGCACACCGCGGCGAGCCGATCGCGCACCTCCTCGGGCGACAGCTCGACGCGCTCGGTGTTGTCGATGACATCCCAGGTCTTGGTCCCCGGAACGCCATGCTCGAGATCGATGTCCATGAGCTCGCCGAGCGATGGCACGCCGAGGCCCAGCGCCGGTCCGAAACTGATCCGCGGCTTCGGTGAGAACCCGCGCGTCATCGCGAGCGGCAGGTCCGCGCGGCGGAAGCTGCGCGACAGCAGGCGCACCAGATCCAGGTGACCGAGGAAGGCCGCGCGCCCGACCTTCGCGAACCGGATCCGGTACGTCGAGTACGCGAGCCCCGAGCCGACATGACCGGCGAGCCGCACGCGCTCGGCGCGATCGGTCTCGCGGTTCTTGACCGCCTCGCCGACCTCGCCGGGACTCCCGCCGCCGCGCTCGGAGACATCGACGAGCTCGCCGTGGGTGACCACCGGCGACCTATGCCGTGTCGGCGCACTCTCCGCCCGCAGCGTGCGCAGTGCGACCAGGCGGTCGTCGCGCATCTTGGTCAGATCGCAGGCGACGCCGCAGTCGTAGCAGACGAGCTTGCGCCGATCGGGCGCGGCCTCCGCGAGGTTGGTGTGGTGGATCAGCATGCCCGCGACCTTGCCGCACGGCGGGCTCGCCCTGCCCTTCAGCGCCTTGCGGTACTCGTCGAGCAAGAAACCCTCCTCGAGCCCGACATCGATGTGATCCCACGGCAGCCGCGCGCTGATCGGGCGCGTGCCGAGATAGGCCGGAACGTCGACGCCCAGCGCGTCGAGCGCCGTCGTCCAACGCTCGAGCTCGAACACCTCGTCCCAGCCATCGAACCGGGCGCCTGCCCTCCACACGGCCTCGATCACGTCCGCGAGCCGGCGATCGCCGCGCGCGAGCACGCCCTCGATCAGCGAGATGCCGCTGTGGTGATGTTTGAGCCGCAGGTTCTTCTCGGGTCGCGCGGTGTAGCGGAGGATCGACTGCTTGCGATTGATCTCCGCCTCGGAGTCCTGCTGTGCCCACTGCAGCGGCGTGTGCGGCTTCGGCACGTGCGAGCTGACCGACACCGTGACCTCGGCGCGACCTGCACCCGCCTGACGGCCGATCTTCAGCATGCGGATGCCGGTCTCGACGATCCCGCGCACGTCATCGTCCTCCTCGGTGGGGAGGCCGATCATGAAGTACAGCTTGAGCCGGTGCCAGCCACGCGCGAACACCCGGCGCGAGCTCTCCTCGATATGCGCCTCGGTGACGTTCTTGTTGACGACGTCGCGCATCCGCTGCGTGCCGGCCTCGGGCGCGAACGTCAGCCCGCTGATCCGGGTCAGCGCGAGCTCGTCGAGCAGATCCTCGTTGAGGCCGTACGCGCGCAGCGAGGCCACCGACATCGAGACGCCGCGTTTGCGGAGCTCGGCCGCGAGCGACTTGACGAGCGGCGTGATGCTCGAGAAGTCCGCGGTGGACAGGCAGGTCAGGCCGGTCTCCTCGTAGCCGGCCTTCTCGACGCCACCGATCAGCGAGTCCGCGATCGACTGCGGCGAGCGCTCGCGCACCGGCCGGTAGATCATGCCAGCCTGACAGAACCGACAACCCTCGGTGCAGCCGCGCGCGATCTCCACCGACGCGCGCTCGAACACCGCCTCGGCGTACGGCACCGGCGTGTCGCTCGGGAATGGATAGCTGTCGAGGTTCTCGACCATCGCACGGCTGACCCGAGCCGGCACCCGCGGGTCGAGCGGTGCGCCGACGACCGTCATCCCGGTGGCCTCGTCGGTCTCGGTGGCGTACAGCGACGGCACGTAGATCGGGAACCGGCTCGCGAGCTCGGCGAGGGCGTCGATCCGCGTGCGCGCGCCTGCCGTGATCGCGCGGCGCAGCTCTGCCCAGGCGAGCACGATCGGCGGCAGCAGCTCCTCGGCCTCACCGATGAACGCGGCGTCGATGAACGGCGCCATCGGCTCGGGGTGCGAGGCGGTCGGGCCGCCGACGAGGACGAGCGTCGCGTCGGCCGCGCGATCCACGGCGCGCAGGGGAATCCCGCCGAGATCGAGCAGCGTCAGCACGTTGGTGAAAGTCAGCTCGTATTGCAGCGAGATCCCGATGACGTCGAACTCGTGCAGCGGTTGCTGGCTCTCGAGCGAGACCAGCGGCAGGCCGCGCGCGCGAAGCTCGGCTTCCATGTCGGTCCACGGCGCGAACGCGCGCTCGCAGGCGATCCGCGGGTCCTTGTTGAGCAGCGAGTAGAGGATCTTGGTCCCCAGGTGGGACATGCCGATGTCGTAGACATCGGGGAACGCGAGGCACACCCGCGCCGCGACCTCTGGACCGGTCTTCACGACGCTGCCGTACTCGCCGCCGAGGTACCGCATCGGCTTCGCGACACGATCGATGAAGTCGGCGTAGAGGTGGCGCATGGGACCGCGGTGTATAGCAAACCCCTTGCTCGCGGGGCCCATTATTGTACGGTGGCACCTATGAACCGGCTCGCCGTATCAGCGCTCGCTCTAGGTCTCGCGGCCGCGTGCTCGAAGAAGGAACCGGCGAGCACGCCAAAGCCCGTCGTTCAGGGCCCCACCGCAGCGGCCGCGGACCCCGTCAACCTCCCCCCGCCGGGCGTCGCGCCCGCCCCCATCCCCGTCGACAAGGATCTCCCCATGTGGAACGCCGCGATCAAGACTCTCCAGGGCCAGGACACCCACCTCGCCGCCTTCAAGGGCAAGGCGCTGCTCCTCGTCAACGTCGCGAGCAAGTGCGGCCTCACTCCGCAGTACTCGGCGCTCGAGGCGGTGCAGGAGAAGTACAAGGACAAGGGCTTCACCGTGATCGGCTTTCCGTGCAATCAGTTCGGCAAGCAGGAACCGGGCTCCGCCAAGGAGATCGAGACGTTCTGCTCGACAACCTACGGTGTCACGTTCCCGATGATGGAGAAGATCGAGGTCAATGGTCCCGGTCGCCACGAGATCTACAAGGCGCTCACTCCGCTGCCGGATACGACGGGCCACACCGGCGACATCCGCTGGAACTTCGAGAAGTTCGTGGTCTCGGCCGACGGTACGAAGATCACGCGATTCGACCCGCAGGTCACGCCGGATGATCCGAAGGTGATCGCGGCGATCGAGAACGCGCTGCCCCGCTGAGCGGGCCTTGTTCGTGGCCGCGTGCTCGTCACCGCGACGGCGCCTCCGACAGCGGCACGACGGGATGGCACGCGCGGGGGTTCCGGCCGCGTGAAGCAGACGGGCGCCACCAGCTCGTGCGAGCTCCTCGACGACCACCTGCCCAGATCACGCCGGATTCGAGACGACCTGGATGTCCGCCATCACGGCGTAGTGGTCGCTCGCGCAGATCGAGCTCTCCTCGGTGCCGTCGCGCTCGGTCAACACCACCTCGCACGCATGCACGGTGCCGCGCCCGTCCTTCTTGCGGCTGGTGACGAACACGTAGTCGATCCGGCGATCGAGATCGAGCGAGCGCAGCGGGCGGGTCAGCCGGTTCTCGCTCGACCACGTGATGCCAGCCGCCGGTCCATCGCCCGGCCCGGGATCCCGGTGCAGCCGCAGCCAGGCGTCCTGGAAGTGAGTCCGGCGGCCGCCGAGCGTGGTCAGCCCGCGCAGGAACCGGATCTCGTCGGAGTCGGGCGTGGCGTTGAAGTCGCCGCACAGGATCTGCGGCGGGCTGGTGTCGGTGCGCAGCGCGCGGATCGCCTCGTCGATCGCGAGGACCTGACGCTCGCGCGCGAGGCCATCATCGAGCCGGTAGTGAAGGTGCGTGGTGTGAACCCAGATCGGGCCGCCAGCGCTCGCGATCTGCGCCGACAGCAACAGCCGTGCATCGGCGGGTCGTGGCTCCGGCAGCGGGAGCACGCGGGTGTCGAGGATCGACCTCGCGATCACGGCGAGCCCCTCCTGCCCCGCCGGCAGCTTACCGTGCGCGCCGTCCTCCCAGCTCACCGCGACGGCATAGTGCGCGGTCATGCCGAGCGCCTGGGCGATCCGGTCGGCGGTGGTGGTGCCGGATGCTCCATCGAGCGGGCGCGCCTCCTGGAGACAGATCACGTCGGGAGCGAGTGCCGAGAGCTGGCGGATCGCGAGTGCGAGCCGGCGATCGAGCGGCGGCTCGTTGCCCCAGAAGTTGAGCGTGACGACGCGGAGGTTCGCTCCCACGCGGTCAGCCTAGCACCGTGGCGCAACGCCCCGATGGCGCGTCGGCGCGCAGTAGGGTCGGCTCCCGGCGATCCCATCACACCACTGACCCACGACCATTGACGGATCGGTTGCTGCAGGTGGCGAACGCCTCATGCCCCTCCTCACGCGGTTCGAGATCACCCATCCTACGTACCGGACCGCACAGGCCGACACGCTCGACTGGCTGGCCGAGGCGCATGCGCAGTCCGAGGCGACGCTCGCACGACTCGACGACCGCGAGCGTGCGGCCTTCGCGGTGAAGATCCGTCGGATCCTGGGTCGGGTCGCCGCCGCTCCCGACAAGATCAGCCAGCGCGCCACGATGATCGCGGACATCACGTCGACGGACTGGTCGCGCGCATCGCTGTATGCGTTGAACTACTCACCGCACGGCGGGAGCACGGGCTTGCGCACGAAGATCTTCGGCGCCGCCGTGGATGCGTACTTTCGCGAGGCCTACGCGGCAGACACCGAGGGTCCCGATGATCTCGTGCACGTGACCTGCACCGGCTACCTGTCGCCCAGCGGTGCCCAGAAGCTCGTCGCCGACCGGGGATGGGGCGCGCGTACGCGGGTGACGCATGCGTATCAGATGGGATGCTACGCGGCGTTGCCCGCGGTGAGGATCGCCGCCGGGTTCGCAGCGAGTGGCGCGCGCCGTGTGGATCTCGTGCACACCGAGCTGTGCTCGCTGCACCTCGACCCGAGCGATCACGCGCTCGAGCAACTCGTCGTGCAGAGCCTGTTCGCCGACGGTCTGATTCGCTACTCGCTGGTGGCCGACGAATCGGGACCGGGTCTGCGCCCGCTGGCCGCCGCCGAGGTGATCCTCCCCGGGTCCGCCGATTCGATGAGCTGGCTACCCACCGAGTACGGGATGCACATGACGCTCGCGCGTGATGTCCCCGAACGGATCGCGCAGACCCTGCGCCCGTTCGTGACGGAGCTCTATCGCCGCGCCGGGTACGATCTCTCGGCGATGCCCCGCAGCATGTTCGCGGTGCATCCCGGTGGACCGAAGATCATCGATCGCGTGCGCGAGGTCCTCGAGCTCGACGAGGCGCAGGTGGCCGCGAGCCGCCGCGTGCTGTTCGACCACGGCAACATGTCCTCGGCGACGCTGCCGCACATCTGGGCGAACCTGCTCGCGGATCCCGCGGTCCCGCGAGGCACGCTGGTGCCGAGTCTCGCGTTCGGGCCGGGCCTGACGGTGTGCGGCGCGCTCCTGGAGAAGCGCTGATGATCGTTGCCTGCATGGTGCCGATCGCGCTGCAGGCGATCGCGATGATCGTCGATGAGGGGCACTTTCACCGCCGCCGTGGGCTCCCACGCTGGGAGCGCATCGGCCATCCGCTCGACACGCTCACGATCGCGACATGCCTTGCGTGGCTCGCCTGGAGCGATCCAAGCACCCACACGCTGAGCGTCTACGTCGGCCTCGCGATCGTGTCGACGGTATTCGTGACCAAGGACGAGCCGATCCATGCGCGGCTGTGCGGTGGGGGCGAGCAGTGGCTGCACGCGATGCTGTTCGTGCTCCATCCGATCGTGCTCGCCGCGTTCGGGTACCTGTGGTGGACCGGCGCGACCTCGATCGTGATCGCACAGCTCGTGCTCACGCTCGGCTTCTTGATCTACCAGGTGGTGTACTGGAACCTCGTCCGCGGCGTCGCCACCAGCGCGATCAACAACGCCTGGTACGCCGACCTCGGCGCGCGCTGGTACGAGGCTCAGGACACCCCGATCGCGCTGCTCCGCGCCGAGGCACGCCACCGCAACCCGTGGATCGCCGACCAGATCTCCCGCGCGTTGCCGGCACCAGCACGGATCCTCGATCTCGGCTGCGGGGCCGGGTTCCTCGCCAATCACCTCGCATCGCTCGGCCATCGGGTCACGGGAATCGACACCACCGTCGAGAACCTCGCCGTTGCGCGCGCCTACGACCACACGCGCAGTGTCGACTACCAGCCCGGGGACGCGCTGGCGCTACCGTTCTCCGATGCGAGCTTCGATGTGGTGTGCGCGATGGATCTGCTCGAGCACGTCGAGACGCCCGCTGCGCTGGTGGGAGAGGTCGGACGCGTCCTCGCGCCGGGCGGAATGTTCTTCTTCCATACGTTCAACCGGACCTGGCAGGCGAAGCTCGTCGTGATCAAGGGCGTCGAGTGGTTCGTCTCGAACGCGCCCAAGGATCTGCACGTCGCCCGGCTGTTCGTCACACCGGAGGAGCTGCGCACGATGTGTCGTTCACACGAGCTCGAGCCCACGGTGATGATCGGCTCGCGGCCGCGGTTTCGCTGGCCCCTGTGGCGTATGCTGTTTACCGGCAAGATCGGCGACGACTTCGCGTTCACGTTCACGCCATCCACCAAGCTCGGGTACACCGGTATCGCTCGCAAGCGCGAGCCCATCGCTTACTCGCCGCGATAGCTGCAGCGCGACGTCGGCGTCTCCGACACCACCACCTCGGCCAAGCCGGGGAGCCGCGCGGTCAGCTGGGTCCACCACCACACCGCGAGCAGCTCGCTGGTGGGATTGCCGAGCCCGTCGATTTCGTTCAACACCTGGTGATCCAGCAGCTTCACCAGCGGGCTGGCGTGCTCGTCGATCTCGGCGAAGTCCATCACCCAGCCGCGCTCCGGGTCGATCT
Organism: Myxococcales bacterium; assembly: GCA_043753855.1. Lineage (GTDB taxonomy): Bacteria > Myxococcota_A > Polyangia > Haliangiales > Haliangiaceae > JABFXX01. Next base: position 13,816 of record JAYUVX010000213.1, read on the forward strand.
CGCCCTCGATCACCACCTCGACCGAGTAGCTGTGGCCATGCATGCGCGCGCACTTGTGGCCGGCTGGCACCTTCGGAAGGAAGTGTGCCGCCTCGAACCGGTAGAACCGCTCCAGGCGCGTCCGCATGACGCGTCGTTGTAGCCCACCCGCGCATGCTAGGAAAGGCCCGTGCGGCGCCCCCGGGCAGGCCTCGACCGGCGGGTGTGGCAGATGGCGTTCGCGCGCGCGGTCAACACCATGGGGCTGTCCCTGGTGATGACGTTCCTCGGCATCTGCTAGCGACTACGGCGCCGACAGGGCCGCGATCCGCTTCCGGATCGCATCGGCGTCCTTGGCGTTCGGCGCGGCGCCCAGGTACGAGCGGAAGGCCTGCGCCGCCTTCGCCTTGTCGCCGCGCTGCGCGTACGCGAGGCCCAGGCCGCGATACCCGGTCGCCGAGCCGAGCGATACCACCTGCTTGTACTCGGTGACCGCGCCATCGTAGTCGCCGGAGAACAGCTTGGTGTTGCCGGCTTCGTACGCGGTGCGTGCCTTCGCCAGGTTCTCGGCCTTCGCACTGCTGACCGCCGCAACGCCGGTCTCCGGATCAGGCGCCGTATTGCCGATCGTCTTGGATCCCTTTGGGCCCTTCGGAGCCTTGGAACCGGTTGGATTCGTGCCGGTTGGATTCGTTCCGGTCGGGTTCGTCCCGGTCGGAAGTCCTCCAGTCGGACGAATATCCGACGGATCGGTCCCGCTCGGAGGGATGCCGGTCGGAGGGGGGCGCGTCGGAACGGTCCGCGTCACATCTGGCTGGGAGATCGCCGGACGGTCGGCTGCCGAGCTGGTCGGGTCCGGTGGCGTCGCCGTACTCGAGCCCGCAGTGGTGTTATCGCCGTTCGGCGCCTCGCGCGCGCGGGGCGTCGACGGCGGATCTTGGTTCGCGATCACGGACGTTTCGGGCTTGCGGTCGTTCGACCCGCGGGTAGCGACGTAGATGATCGCGATCAGCGCGAGCGCGATGCCGCCTCCGATGATCGCCTTCGTGCGGCCCGCCATTGATGCCCGCACGACCGGTCGGGAGTCGATCTGGTTCGAGCTCTCCTCGCGAGGCAACCTGAAGCCCTCGTGATGCGCGGGAGCGGGGGCGGGGCGCGGTTCGACCGGATACGGCAGCGCGGGCGGCGGCGGTGCAAGCGGAACGACCGGAGGTCCCGGCGTCATCGCGATCGACGGCGCGGGCAACGACAGACTCGGAGGCGCTGGTAGTGGCTGCGGCTCCGGCGGCGTGGACACCGATTTCCGCGCGAACGCGGATACCCGCTCGTCGACGACGGACGGCTCGGGTGCAAACGCCGATGCGGGCGCGACCACCGGCGCCGGCGCGAGGACCGAAACCACCGAGGGGGGTGCCGCAGGCACCACGACCTGTGTCGGAGCTGGTGGCGTCGCGGCAGGCGCGCGCGCGGTCGTGGCGGTCACGGGCGCGGCGACTACCGAGGGCGCAACCGGCTCCCGCACCGCTCCGGGCGCCGGCGTCGTCGCGGTCACCGTGCTCCAGTCGGTGTCCTCGGCGTCGTCGGGGAGCGCCCATCCCTCGGAGTCCTCGATCTCGCGAGGCGGGACGATTCCGGCGCGCGGGGTCACGGCCCTCGTGGGTGTGCGCGCCGGTGCACCCGCCGGCGGGGTCGCCGCGCGTTTCGGCATCGACGGCGTGGCAGGGACCGGAGTGGCGGTCGGTCGCTCCGCAGCGGACACGCCGCCCGCCGGGGTCTGCATGCGCGCGCTCGATTGCGCGTCGCGCGTCCCCGAGACCGGCGCCATCGGTGCACGCTTCGGCGGGAACGAAGACCCCATCGGAGGCGTCGGCGTACCACCGAGCGGCGTCGTTCCGGCCGGCGATGTCGACGTGCGGGTGGCCGACACCGCCGCCATCGGTGGACGGTTCGCCCCGGTCGACGGAGCGTTCGCAGGCGGCGCTTGCGTGCGCACGGCCGGCGCTCCCGCGGGTGAAGGCTGCGCGCGCGCGGACGTCCCGGCCGGTGGCGTGGGCGTGCCGCCGGGCGGCGTCGCGGTTCCCGAGGGTAGGGTCGCCCGGGTCGACACCGTCGTTCGCTTCTGCAGGACGGGGCCGTTCGGCACGCGAGAGACCACGGTCGGCGAATCGAACGGATTGTCATCGCGCGGGACGGCTGGCGGTGGCGTCGCGTCACGGCGAACCACCGCGGCTCCCGCTACCGGCGTGCGCGGCTTGTCGCGAGCGATGATCGACGCCGTTGGCGCGGGGCTGCGCACCGTGGGAGCATTGGGCACGCCGGTCGCGGGTGGCGGACTGTGCTGATGTTTGGCGAGGCCGCGCACGAGGCTCGGCGTCGACGGCCGCGGATCCTCTGCGACCGTGCTCTGCTTCACCAGCTCGCTGAGCCGCGCATCGGGAGCCTGCGGGGTCCGTTGGTCGCGCTCCCACTCCTCGAGATCCATCGCATCGATCTCGAACGCATCCTCCTCCGAGGGCGATGGCGGAACCGCCAGCGACGAGTTCTTGGACGGCGTCGTCGACGGCTTCGACTTCGGCGGCGCTGCGGGCTTGCTCGGCTTGGTCACGGCTTGGTCGCCTCGGCGATCACGTCCGCCACACCCCACACGACGTCTTCCTCGCTCGCGAACACCTTGATCGCCGCCTTCGTGCGCCGCTTGGCATCGACGTCGAACAGGGTGACCGTGACCTTGATCGACTTGTCTCTGGGGCCGTCATCGATCTCGGTGAACAGCAGCTCGTTCGCGGACAGCGACTTTCCGACCGCCTGGTAGCAATCCGGGCTCTTCTCCGTGCACTCGATCGAGAGCTGGACGACCTCGAGCGACACCTTGGAGAACTGCGGCTCCTCGAGCCCGCGGACGCGAGCCCGCCGCATCCGTTCGGTCGCCGCGCGCGCCGCGATCGGATACGCATCGCTCTCTGCCGGCAGCACGGCCCAGATCCGCTTGACCGAGCTCGTGGTCGGCGTCACAGCCTTGGTGGACGCGGGCCCGCAACCCATCACGGCGACGAGCAGCAGCCGACCGAAGACACCCCGGTGGACCCGCACAAAGGGACCTTGATGGTAGCATCGTCCTCGGTCACGCGCGACGCGGAGGCCCGTGGCGATCGAGGGGACGCCGCGATAGCATCGCGGGGTATGACGCTGTGGACGCGGGGCTGGGTCATGGCGGCGGTGCTCGCTGGCTGCGGCGATTCGACCTCCCCACCCGACCTCCCCGCGTGGGACCCGACCCTCCCGGACGCCAGCGTGCTCGGGGTGCGAAGAGGTCTGACCCCCGCCCGTGGCATCGTGCATCTCCACTCGCCCTACTCGCACGATGCCTGCGATGGCATGCCTCGTCCCGGCGGGCAGCCGGATGAGAGCTGCCTGGCGGACCTCCGCGCCGCGCTGTGCACCGACCACATCGACTTCGCGAACCTCACCGACCACGACGACACGATGGCCGACGAGGACTTCGCGAAGCTCTTCAATATGCGCGGGGCCGACCAACCGGTGATGCGCGGCGCAGACCAGGTCGCATCACGGATCCTGTGCGCGGACGGCCACCAGGTGCTGGTGACGGTCGGCGGCGAGAACGATCTGATGCCGATCATGCTGGATCATCACGTGCCGGGGACGATCCCGGAGCGCCACGACCTTTACAACGGTAACGACGCCGCGGCCTCCGCCGCCTATCGTGCCGCCGGCGGCCTGGTGTGGGTCGCCCATACCGAGAGCAAGACGCTCGAGACGCTGCGCACCGTCACGCCCGATGGCATCGAGGTCTACAACCTGCACGCCAACATCGACCCGAACATCCGCAAGGATTTCCTCGGCCTGTCGCCGGGTGGTGCGATCTCGGCCGCGGTCCAGTTCGCCGATACCCAGCCGGGCCATCCCGAGCCCGATCTCGCGATGCTGTCGTTCTTCTCGGCCAATGGCCCCGCGATCGCGAAGTGGCAGGCGCTGCTCGGTGAGGGCAAGCACATCGCGGTCACCGCCGGCAGCGACGCGCATCAGAACGCGATCCCCGTCGTGATGGCCGATGGCGAGCGCGGCGATTCCTACCGCCGCGTGATGCGCTGGTTCGCCAACTACGCGCTGGTCGCCGATCCGCGCGACGTCGATCAGATCGAGACGGCGCTCAAGGGCGGCCGGATGTTCGCCGCGTTCGAGCTGCTCGGTACGCCCGAGGGCTTCGATGCCTACGCGACCACGCCGTCGGGCGCGACGGTCGAGCTCGGCGGCACGATCAGCCGGACCGTGGGCGCGACGTTGACCGTCGAGGTCCCGCGAGTGCGCAACCTCGATCCCACCCTGCCCGTGCCGACGATCACGGCCAAGGTCATCTGGATCGATGCGACCGGCCCCACCGAGATCGCTCACGGCGACGCCACGTTCCTCGCCCACCTCGGCGCGCCGGGTGCCTATCGCGTGGAGGTGACGATCACGCCTTCACACCTCGGCCCCTACCTGCGCGATCTCGGCAGCGCGATGGCCGAGGTCGAGCTACCCTGGATCTACACGTCACCGTTCTACGTCGAGTGACGAGCTGCTCATGCGTGCAAACCTCCTGACCTCCGCCGGCCTGCTCGCGATGCTCGCGATGCTCGCGATGCTCGCGGGTTGCCCGCTCAGCAACTCCGGCGGCGAATGCAAGCTCGATACCGATTGTGGCGGCGGGGAGGTCTGCGCGCGCGACAGCATGTGCAGCCCCGGATCGGGTGTCCGCGAGGTGACGGCGGTGTGGACGATCCGCGGCGCCCCCGCCACCGTCGTGACCTGCGGGAACCACCCCGATCTGTTCATCTCGTTCATCGGCACCAATGCAAGCGACACGCTCGGCTACGCGCCGGTGCCCTGCCGCAACGGTCAGTTTCTCGTCGACAAGCTCCCGAACCGGTTCCTCCAGGTCCGGCTGGGTGTCGAGGGCGGCACGTCCGACACGCGCACGATCGACGCGTCGGGTCGAGCGATGTTGGATCTGCGCCTGTAGGTCAGCACGGCGGCTCGGATCGGGTATGGTCCGGCCCGTGGTGACCGCCTCTGCAACGACTCCCGATACCAAGCGGGTCGAGACCGACGAGCAGCTCGTCGAGACGACCGCGGCCGAGCTCGCTCCGCTGTACCGCCAGATGCTCGCGATCCGCCGCATGGAAGAGGCCTCCGCGAAGGCCTACTCCCAGGGCAAGATCGGTGGCTTCCTCCACCTGATCATCGGGCAGGAAGCCGTATGCGTCGGCGCGATCGCCGCGCTCGAGAGCAAGGACTACGTGGTCGCCACCTATCGCGAGCACGGGCATGCCTACGCCAAGGGCGTGGCCGCGCGCCCGATCATGGCCGAGCTCTACGGCAAGAAGACCGGGGTCGTGAAGGGCCTCGGCGGCTCGATGCACATCTTCGACAAGGCCACGAACTTCCTCGGCGGCTACGGCATCGTCGGCGGCCACGTGCCGATCGCCGCCGGCGCTGCGTTCGCCTCGAAGTACCGCGGCGATGGCGCGGTGACCCTGTGCTTCTTCGGCGAGGGCGCATCGACGATCGGCGGGTTCGCCGAGGGGCTCGCACTCGCCGCGCTGTGGAAGCTGCCGGTCGTCCTGATCTGCGAGAACAACCAGTACTCGATGGGCACGCCGGTCTATCGGTCGCTCGCCGTCGAGGACGTGTCGCTGCGTGCGCTGGCCCATGGCATGCCGCGCGACCGGTTCGATGGCGATGACGTGGTCAAGGTGAAGCGCCGGATCGCCGAAGCGGTCGAACGGGCGCGGACCACCGGTGAGCCCACGCTGGTCGAGGTCGTCACCTACCGGTTCCGCGGTCACTCGATGAGCGATCCCGGGCTCTATCGCACCAAGGACGAGGTCGAGGAGTGGAAGCGGCGCGATCCGTTGAACCGCTGCCGGCAGCGACTCCTCGACATCGGGTTCCCCGAGGCGGATCTCGGCGCGCTCGAGGACGACGTTCGCGCGGAGATCGAGGACGCGGTGAAGTTCGCCGAGGACTCGCCGCCCGCCGATGAATACAAGCAGTACGTGATCAAGGAGTAAGTCGGTGGCCGTCATCAGCTACAGAGAAGCGCTCAACCAGGCGATGCGCGAGGAGATGGAGCGCGACGCCAACGTGTTCGTGATGGGCGAGGAGGTCGGCCACTACAACGGCGCCTACAAGGTGACCCAGGGGTTGCTCCAGCGGTTCAGCGAGCGCCGGATCGTCGACGCACCGATCGCGGAGATGGGCTTCGCCGGCATCGGTGTCGGAGCCGCGATGGTCGGGCTGCGGCCGATCATCGAGTTCATGACGTTCAACTTCTCGCTCGTCGCGATCGATCAGATCGTCAACAACGCGGCGAAGATCTTCCAGATGAGCGGCGGGCAGTACAACATCCCGATCGTGTTCCGCGGCCCGAGCGGCCCCGCGGTGCAGGTCGGCTCGCAGCACTCGCAGGCGCTCGAGAGCTACTACGCGCACGTGCCCGGCCTCAAGGTCGTGATGCCGTCGACCGCGAAGGACGCGAAGGGCCTGTTGAAGACCGCGATCCGCGATGACAACCCGGTCATCTTCATGGAGGGCGAGACGCTCTACAACACGACCTGGGAGGTCCCCGAGGGCGGACCGGATGATCACCTCATCCCGATCGGCGTCGCCGACGTGAAGCGCGAGGGCAAGGACATCACGCTGATCGCGTGGTCGAAGATGGTGTGGACGTGCCTCGAGGCCGCCACCGCGCTCGCGAAGGAAGGCATCGAGTGCGAGGTCGTCGATCCGCGCACGCTGCGCCCGCTCGATGTCCCGACGCTCGCCGCATCGGTCAAGAAGACCGGACGCTGCGTCATCGTCGAGGTCGGCTGGCCGGTCGCCGGGTTCGGTGCCGAGGTCGCCTACCAGATGCAGCGGCTCTGCATGGACTCGCTGGATGCGCCGATCGAGCGCGTCACCAGCGATGACGTGCCGATGCCCTACGCCAAGAACCTCGAGGACCAGGTTCAGCCGCAGGTCCCCGACGTCATCGCCGCGGTCAAGCGCGCGCTGTACCTGGAGTAACTGCCACATGGCTCAGATCCTCGGTTTGCCGAAGCTGTCTCCGACGATGGAGGAAGGCGTCCTCGTCCGCTGGACCAAGAAGGAGGGAGACAAGGTGTCTCCCGGCGATCTGATCGCCGAGGTCGAGACGGACAAGGCCAACATGGACTTCAACGTCGAGGACGAGGGCGTCCTGCTGAAGCTCCTGGTGAAGGAAGGCGAGACCGTCAAGCTCGGCGCTCCGGTCGCGATCATCGGCAAGGCTGGCGAGGATATCGCCGCGCTCGTGGCGGCCGCAGGAACTGCCGCACCGGCTCCTGCGGCGGCAGCGGCGAAGGCCACGGGCTCCGAGGATTCGACCAGCGCACCCGCGGCGCAGAAGGCGCCGGTAGCGTCGGAGCAGAAGGCGGCGCAGGGGCAGCCGATCGCTGCGGCCGCAGCCGCCCCTGCCCCCGTCCTTAACCCGTCATCGCCAACGCCCACGGCTACCGGGAAGATCCTTGCGTCACCGCTGGCGAAGACGCTCGCCATCGAGCTCGGGATCGATCTGCGGACGGTTTCGGGGTCGGGTCCCGGTGGAAGGATCGTCGAGCGCGATGTGAAGGCGGCCGCCGATGGCGCGCCCGCCGCGAAGGGCAACGGGCACGCCGCGGAGGAGCCGGCGGAGGAGCCGGCAGAAGACGCGCAGCCCACGCAGGCGATCGCCGTTCGTCACGCCCGGCAGATGCTCCCCGACGCCAGCGCGGGCGAGTTCGAGGATCTCCCGGCGAGCAACATGCGCAAGCGGATCGCAGCGCGGCTCACCGAGGCCAAGCGCGACGTTCCGCACTTCTACCTGATGCGGAAGCTGGACGCGGCGCCACTGCTCGCGTTCCGCGCCCGGCTCAACGAGCTGCTGAGCGCCCAGGATGGAGCGAGTGGGCAACCGCGCGCGAGCGGGCCGAGCCGCAAGGTCAGCGTGAATGATCTGGTGATCAAGGCGGCGGCGCTCGCCATGCGCCGCGTGCCCGAGTGCAACGCCAGCTGGGAAGGCGACGCGATCCGGCGCTATCACCAGGTGCACGTCGGCGTCGCCGTGGCAATCGAGGATGGACTGGTCACGCCGGTCGTACGCAACGCGGATCAGAAGGGCATCGGTGCGATCGCCGCCGAGGTCAAGGACCTCGCGGATCGGGCCAAGAAGCGCGCGCTCAAGGGCCATGAGATCAGCGGCTCGACGTTCACGGTGTCGAACCTCGGCATGTACAACATCGAGCGGTTCACCGCGATCATCAACCCGCCCGAGGCCGGCATCCTGGCGATCGGCACCACGGTCGACGAGCCAGTCATCGCCAAGGACGGCCAGATCGTCGCGGGCAAGCGAATGACGGTCACGATGTCGTGCGACCACCGCGTGATCGACGGCGCCCTCGGTGCGCGCTGGCTGCAGGCGTTTGGCGAGCTGTTCGAGCAGCCCGAGTCACTGGCGCTGTGAGCGACACGGTCCACGACGTCGTCGTCATCGGATCGGGACCCGGCGGCTACGTCGCCGCGATCCGCGCCGCGCAGCTCGGGCTGTCCACCGCGTGCATCGAGCGCGAGAGCCTCGGCGGCATCTGCCTCAACTGGGGCTGCATCCCGACCAAGGCGCTGCTGCGCTCCGCCGAGGTGCTCGATCACTTCCAGCACGCGAAGGAGTTCGGGATCAAGGTCGGCTCCGTCGAGGCCGACTTCCCCGCGATCATCGCGCGCAGCCGCGGCATCGCCGACAAGGTCAGTAAGGGCATCGGCTTTCTGTTCAAGAAGAACAAGATCACCTCGATCGCCGGCGTCGCGAAGCTGCTGCCGAAGGGCGGTGCCTGGAAGCCGCACCAGATCGAGGTCACCGCGAAGGACGGCAAGCAGATCGTCTCCGCCAAGCACGTCATCCTCGCCACCGGCTGCCGCGCGCGCTCGCTGCCCGGCATCGAGCTCGATGGCACGCGGATCATCGAGTACCGCAAGGCGATGACCCTGCCCGATCAGCCGAAAACGCTGGTGGTGCTCGGTGCCGGCGCGATCGGTGTCGAGTTCGCATCGTTCTATCGCTCGCTCGGCACCGAGGTCACGATCGTCGAGTTCTTGCCGCGCCTCGTCCCGAACGAGGATCCAGAGATCTCGAAGGAGCTGACCCGGGCGTTCGACAAGCGCGGGATCAAGAGCCTGGTCGGTCACAAGCTGACGAGCGCCAAGAACAACGGCGGCAAGGTCACGATCACCGCGGAGCCCGCGGATCTAGCAGCGGGCTCAGCGGCCGTGACGATCGAATGCGACATCCTGCTCGTCGCGGTGGGCGTGCAGGCGAACACCGAGAACCTCGGCCTCGAAGCGCACGGCATCGTGCTCGAGCGCGGCTACATCAAGGTCGATGGCGAGAACCGCTGCGGCGAGGGGCTGTGGGCGATCGGTGATGTGATCGGCCGCGGCCTCGCGCATGTCGCGTCCGCCGAGGGCGTGTTCGTCGCCGAGAAGATCGCCAACGTCCACGCCGAGCCGGTGCGCTACGACGCGATCCCCGCGTGCATCTACTGCTCTCCCGAGATCGCGTCGGTCGGTCTTACCGAGGAGAAGGCTCAGGCCCAGAACGTGCCGGTCAAGGTCGGCAAGTTCCCGTTCAGCGCGCTCGCGAAGGCACGCGCGGCCGGCGATACCACCGGCTTCGTCAAGGTGCTGTGGCATGCCGCGACCGGCGCGCTGGTCGGCGCCCACCTGATCGGTCCCGCGGTGACGGATCTGATCGCGGAGCTCACGCTCGCGAAGACCACCGAGGTCAACGCGCAGAGCCTGCTCGCCACGATCCACGCCCACCCGACGTTCGCCGAGACGGTCAAGAATGCGACCGAGGCCGCGCTCGGTCAGGCGATCGATCTCTAGGCGCGAGGCGCACGTGGTGACGTTCACGTTCGCGCCGATCTGCGAGCCCGGCAGCCCGTACTCCACGGACTACGCCGCCGCGATCGTGCCGGGCCAGCCGCTGCCGCTGTTCTCGATGCTGATGCCCAAGGGCTGGCAGCACGCGCCCACGCAGATCCGGCGCCCGCTCTACACCGGCACGGCGCTCACCGGCATCCCCGACGTCGTGCTGGTCTACCTGGTGCCGACGCCGAACAACGGGATGCCCAACCTCGGCTGGGTGAAGAGCGATCGTGCCGACGTGCTACGGGCGAGCATACCGCAGCTCGAGCGCACGGCGATCGGCAACCTCAGCCGCCGCCCGGCGACGTGGGGGATGTTCGAGGTCACGCCCGGCCGGCTGCTCGCGATGTGCGAGGACGACTACCTCGCGGCGGAGCGGATCCTGGATGGCAAGTTCCTGCGCGAGGCGGCGTCGCGGCTCGGCGTCCCGGGACAGACGCTGCTCGTCGGCATCCCCACCCGCGGCGTGCTGGTCGCGGCCGCCTACAGCGAGTCGCAGCACGACGAGATCCTCGCGCACACGATCGGGAGGATGTTCGACGAGGCGCGCAACAAGCCGATCTGCCCGCTGCCATTCCTCGTGCGTGACGGCGAGCTGACCGCAGCGCTCGAGGTCAGCTGAGCAGCAGCGCGAGGCCCGTTATCGATGAGAGGATGCTCGCGCGGGTGGCGAAGCGGCTGCGCTGACGGCCTGCCCCCGGGTAGGACTCGCGTTCGGCGTCCTCGTGAGGTATCCATCCTGCGATGTCCGAGGATCGCGTCGAGGATCGCATCCACCTGCCCGTGGTCGGCCAGGAAGCGGCACCGCGCCGCCGGCATCCCGAGTGGATCCGCGCCACGCTGCCCACCAAGCCGGCGTTCTTCGAGCTCCGCGCCATGGTGAAGGAGCTGCAGCTGCACACGGTGTGCGAGAGCGCCAGCTGCCCGAACATCGGCGAGTGCTGGACCCGCCGCGCGTTGACGATCATGATCCTCGGCGACATCTGCACGCGCTCCTGCCGGTTCTGCGATGTCACCACCGGTCGACCGCTGCCCGCGGATCCGGACGAGCCTCGCCGGGTCGCCGAGATGCTCGGGCGCCTGCAGCTCGAACACACCGTGATCACCTGCGTCGACCGCGACGACCTCGCGGACTTCGGTGCAGCGCACTGGGCGGACACCATCCGGCGCGTCAAGGACAGCTGTCCGAAGATGACGCTCGAGATCCTCGCCGGCGACTTCAAGGGCAACACCGACCTCCTCGACATCGTGCTCGATGCCGATCCGGACGTGTTCGCGCACAACCTCGAGACCGTGCCGCGGCTATCGCGCCAGGTCCGGGTGCAGGCGAGCTATCCGCGCAGCTACAAGATCCTCGAGCATGCCCGCAAGCGCGGCGCGATCACCAAGACCGGTTTGATGCTCGGTCTCGGCGAGACCCGTGACGAGGTCGAGGAGGTCCTGCGCGACATCGCGAAGCTCGGGGTCGATATCGTGACGCTGGGGCAGTACCTGTCGCCGAGCGTCGACAGATCTCGGCACCTCGCGATCGAGCGCTACGTGCATCCCACCGAGTTCGCGGAGCTCGAGATCTATGCGCGCGGCCTCGGGATCACGCACGTGGTTGCCGGTCCGCTGGTGCGCTCGAGCTACCACGCCGATGGTCAGGCTCAGCTGGTCCGCGACCTGCGTGCGGCCAAGGGCCTCTCGCCGGTCAGCTAGTCCACCGTCAGCTCGTCGAGCGCCGCGAGCACCACCTCGGCCACACACTCCGCTGCCTGCTCGGCCATCGCGTTGCCCGCCTGGAACTCGGCGATCTCGATGAGCCCGCGCGGCGTCCGTGCCGCGACGATCCACGGCCGACTCCGGGCGCTGCTGTGGCGGACCTCGATGCCCTCGATCTCGGCACGCCCGATCCACACCCGCCGCCGTAGCGGCAGCGGACCATGGCGTACAAGCAGCTGACGCGCATCGACGAGCAGCGTGGTGTCGCCGAACAGCTGGGCGCATCCGACGTACAGCGAGAACGCGGTGGCGGCGCCGAGCAGCACCAGGTCGAGGACGCGTTCGCCGGGTGTGCCGAGGTTCCCGAGCAGCATCGCCGCGCACACCACGCCGATCAGCAGGTACGCGACGCCGTGTAGCCGCTCGTACGACCAGACCAGGCTGACCTCGCCAGCCGCTCGCCGGATCTCGAGCCCGCGGGGCGTTGGTTCGCCTGCCGGATCGCGCCGGCGCAGCGGCCGTGCGACGGGCTCGGAGGTCGGATCGAACGCGAGCTTGCAGGTGGCGCAGTGCGCGAGCCGCTCGCCGGTCGGCGGCGCCTCCGCACCACAGCGCGGGCATCTCGACGAAGGTGCTGGCCCGCGCATCACCATCGCCTCCAGCGTACTACACGAGATCGACGATCAACTTGATGACCAGCGCGAGCGAGACGATCAGCACCATGATGCGGATCAACCTGGCCCCGCCCTTCATCGCGAGGCGCGCACCGATCACGCCACCGCAGAGCTGGCCCACCGCCATCGGCAACGACAGCTTCCACATCACACTGTCCTCGCGCGCGAAGGCTGCCACCGCGGCCAGGTTCGACGCGAAGTTCACGACCTTCGCGTCCGCCGTGGCGCGTACGAGGCTCTTGCCGCATAGCGCCACGAACCCGACGATCAGGAACGTGCCGGTCCCCGGACCGAAGAAGCCGTCGTAGCAGCCGATCACGAGCGCCAGGACTCCGGCGATCACGGCGCCCTTGCGCGTGGGCGTGTCCTCGTCGCGGCTCGGCTTGCGGACGAGCAGCAGGATCGCGGCACCGAACAGCATCGCGATCACGATCGGCCGGAGCGCATCCTTGGAGATCAGCAGCACCAGCTCGGCGCCGACCAGCGATCCCACGAGCCCGAGCGGGAACGCGTACAGCGCCTGTCGGCGATCGACCCGGTCCGCACGCCAGAACGCGACCAGCGCCGCAGCCGATCCCCACACGCTCTGGCCCTTGTTGGTACCGAGCGCCAGGTGCGGAGGCAGCCCGGCGGCGAGCAGCGCCGGCAGCGTGATCAGCCCACCTCCGCCGGCGATCGCATCCACCGTGCCCGCGAGCAGGGCCGTCACCGACAACAGCACGATGACGAGCGGATCCACCGCGCGAACCTATCATCGATGGCGTGACAGCCCGTGCCCCTGGATCGCGCGGGCGCTATGCTTCCCGCGTGCAGATCACCGTCGTCGGTGCCGGCGTCATCGGGCTGACGACCGCGCTCGCACTCGAGGAGCGCGGGCACGACGTCCGGATCGTCGCCGCCGCGACCGGCCCGCAGACCACCTCCGACGTCGCCGGCGCGGTGTGGTTTCCGTATCGTGCCGGCCCTCCGCACAAGGTCGCGGTGTGGGCGGGTCACACGCGATCGTGGCTGGAGCAGCTCGCCGCCGATCCGAGCACCGGCATCGATCTGTTGACCGGCTACGAGATCACCAGCGACGAGGGCCTTTTCCCGCCGCGACCCTGGTGGGCCGCGGCGATCGATGTCACCCGCGCGCCGGCCCCGGTCACCGGCGCACCACTCGCCTGGAAGTTCGCCGCGCCGCGGGTCGAGCCGACGCGGTTCTTGCCGTGGCTCACCGCTCGCCTCCGCGCTCCGATCGAGCTCCGCTCGGTGATCGATCTGACGGCCGAACCCGGCGATCGGGTGGTCAACTGCAGCGGTCTCGGTGCGCGCGAGCTCGCGGCTGACCATCTGCTCTCCCCGCTGTTCGGCCAGATCGTGCTGACCGCGCCCGGCGGCGTGGATCTCGCGGTGACCATCACCGATCATCGGGATGCCGACGCGATCTTCTATGTCATCCCTCGCCGATCCGAGCTCGTGCTCGGTGGGATCTCGCGGCCCTATCCGCCGGGCGCACCACCAACGCTCGATCCCGACGTCTCACGCAGGATCCTCGATCACGCCGCAGCCCTCGGCCTCCCGGTCGGCGCCGTACTGCGCGAGCGCGTGGGTCTGCGTCCCTATCGCCTCGAGGTCCGGCTCGAGCGCGCCGGTCGCGTGATCCACAACTACGGCCACGGCGGCGCGGGCTTCACCCTGTGCCGCGGCTGCGCCGAAGGCGTCGTGGCCCTGGTCGAAACGTAGACGTCGGCGATCCCGCGCTGCGCACTGCGTCCCGACAAAGCGCCGTCGCGACAAGCGCCGATCTGGCGTTCTCGCAGCACGTGAAATGGTCGAATGTTTGGTCTCGGCGGCACTCGAAATTCGACGACGCGGCAGGCAGCACGTCCCGCGCAGGGCGTGGCACGCGTCGCATCCGCGATCCCGCGCCGGGCACGCTCAAAGCTTGATGACGCCGCTGTAGTACAGCCCGAACATCAACGACGCACCGACGAGCAGTGCGATCACGATGTACAGCGGCAGCGGCGACCGCTTTCGCTTCATGATTGCATTGCCAGCGTTCGGCTTCTGCGCGTCAAGCATGTCGGTGACCACCTCGCCCTCGCCCCCAACGTCACGCGGACCGGACGGCCTCTCCGACCTGACCTTGGCAGGCGCGGCCCCGACCCCACGCGACGTGGCATCCGGCTTCGGCGCCTTGTCGTCGCGGACGTGGATGCTGGTCGGGTCGTCATCACCCACCCGCTTGCTCTTGGTGCTCTCGACGATGAGCAGCTTGGCCTGCGCCTTCGCGACCAGCTCGGGCTCGATCGCGGTGTGCTCGTCGGAGTCGGCGGCGAGCGGGATCCGCTGACCGCCGGACTTCGGCACAGCTCCGCGCGGCTCGTGCATCCGCGCGGGGACCTTGTCGTGCGCCATCTCCTCCATCGCGAGCACCGACGGATGAACGAGGCCCTGGGTCAGGCAGCGGTCCCACGCCTCGCGCAGTGCCTGCTCCGCCTCGGAGGCATCCTTGAACCGCTTCTGATCCGATGGAGTGAGCGCGGTCATCGCCACCGCGGCAAGCGGCTCCGGGATCGAGGCGTCGTGGCGCGTCGGTGGCGGGGCGTTGCCTTGCACGACGTAGCCGTTGGTGGTCTTGGTGTCGGGACCCTCGTAGGGGATCCGCCCGCACAATAGCTCGTAGAAGCAGGCGCCCCACGCGAACACGTCGGCCTGCGGCGTGTAGCGACCCTCACGGATCGCCTCGGGCGGCGAGTAGCCGGGCGTGCCCATGAAGATGCCGACCTGGGTGAGATCGGAGTCGGGCATCCGCGCGATCCCGAAGTCGGCCAGCTTCCAGCGATTGTCACCGGCGTGCAGCACGTTGGCCGGCTTGACGTCGCGGTGGACGATCCGCTGGCGATGCGCGAACGACAGCGCCGATGCGAGGTCGAGCGCGATCTGAACGCCGCGCGCGAGCGGAATCCGCACGCGATCGAGCCGATCGGCCAGCGATTCACCCGGCAGGTACTCGAGCACCATGAACGGCGCTCCGGACTCCTCGTCGACGCCGACATCGAAGATCGTGACGATCGCCGGGTGCTGCATCTTCGCGGCGGCCTTGGCCTCGCGCTGGAACCGCTCCAGGAATGCGGACCGGACGCGCCGGCCCTGCCCCTGCGGCGACATGATCGTCTTCACGGCGACCACGCGATCAAGCAGCGGATCGCGGGCCTTGTAGACGACGCCCATCGCGCCCTTACCGATCGTCTTGACGACCTCGTAGCGCCCGATGCGCTGCCGCTGGGACTCGCCTGCCCCGTGGTCCAGCCCGGGTGGCGCCTCCCCTTTCAGGCGCGTATTGGTGCGCGGCCGTGCCGCAGACTCGTCGGCCATGAACGCCAAAAAGTCTAACACGCGCGCGGACAAAGGGGCCAACGGGGATGGCAGCCCGTGGATCGGCCCGCTCAGGGCCGTTGGGTGCGGCTCGACCCTGGGACCTTCGAGCCCGCAGGGACCGAGGTCGTCACGAACGCGTTTCCGCCGATCACCGAGCCCCGGCCGATCACGGTCTCGCCGCCGAGGATGGTGGCGTTGGCGTAGATGACCACGTCGTCCTCCAGCGTCGGATGGCGGCGCTTTCCTGGCTCCGGCCGGGCCTCACCATGAGGCACGGTCAGGGCTCCCAGCGTCACCCCCTGGTAGAGCCGAACGCGATCGCCGATCAGCGTGGTCTCCCCGATCACCACCCCGGTCCCGTGGTCGATGAAGAACGCGGCACCGATCTCGGCACCCGGGTGCAGATCGATGCCGGTCCGCCGGTGGGCGAGCTCCGTCATCATCCGCGGGATCACCAGAGCACCCTCGCGCAGCAGCACGTGAGCGATCCGGTACACCGTGATCGCATAGGTGCCGGGGTAGCAGAACAGGATCTCGTCGACGCCGGTCGCAGCCGGATCCGCTTCGTAAGCCGCGCGGAGGTCGTCGCGGATCTGGGTCCGCAGCTCCGGCAGCTTCGCGAGGAAGCGATCGCAGATCCGATCGGCCTTGCCGGAGCACTCCTCGCATTCGAGGTCCGCGAGGCCGAGCTGCTGCTGTCGCTTGTGATGGAGCGCGCGATACACCTGGCGATGCAGCGCCTCGTGGAGCTCGCGGACGCGGTGGCGGATCAGCTGGCGAAGCTCGGGTCGCGGCACACCGGCGACATCGGGGCCCGCATAGCCGGGGAACAGCAGCGCACGGCACATCTCGACGATATTCTCGACGCCCGCCTCGCTCGGCAGCTCGTAGCTACCGATGTGCTGCATCTCCTTGGCCGCCGGGTCGACGTACATGTCGAGCAGCGTGTCGGCGACGGCCTCGGCATTGGAACGGTCCTCGCCGTGCACCGGTAGCGAACGCCGATCGGACGTCATGAGGCAACGTCTAGCACGTAACGGTTGCTGCCACGTGACCGCCGCGCTCGTGGCGCTCGGCCCGGGCGATCCGCCGCACACCGCGTGCGTCACGCTCGACGATCTCGGATTGTCCCTCGAACCGCAGATCGAGCACGCCTCCGATGAGGTGCGCCGTGATCCCCCAGCGCGCGAACGGCATCCGCGCCAGGCTCCCCGGCAAGCCCTCGAGCTCCCACTGCGCCTCGCGCGACGCCGGCTCGTCGGGATTCCCCCGCTCCGCGTGGATCCACGGCGCCTTCCATGGCCATGGATTCGCCGCGGGATTCGCGACCACGGTCACGCCTCCGCGCGCCGCGACCCGAGGTCCGATCGGAACGAACCGCTCCTCGGCGGTATAGGGCTCGCGAAACCCGTCGTAGCAGATCAGCGTGCAGACCCGGCCAAACGGCGTATCCGTGATCGGCAAGCGATCGGCGTCCCCGCGCGCGAGCCCGAGCGCTTTCGGTGCACGGTCCTCGATGCCGGGTACCAGGTTGACCTTGTCGGTGGTCGCGAGCAGTCGCCCATCGGGCGCGAACAAGAACGAGGCATTTGTCAGATCGCCATCCGGACCGAGCCGCAGGTGCGAGCCCGCGATCAGGTAGAGCCCGTGCTTGCGCGCGAGCGGACCGCACACGCCGCGCCAGTAGCGCTCGCCATCCGGCGCGAGCGCGGCGAGCACGGCATGACGCGGATCGAGCAGCCGCGTCGTCACCGCACCACGCAGTACCTCGAACGGCCGTCGCACCGCCGCGGCAGCGAGCGCGGCGCCGAGCGTCTTGGCCTTGTGCGCTCTCGGCGGCGCGAGCGCGAGCAACGCGAGCTGACCAGCGAGCTCCGGGAACACCACCACGCGCGCGTCTGCGGGACCGGCTGCATCGAGAGCACGCGTCGCGGCATCCTCGAGGTGTGCGCGATACCGCTCCGGTGACGACACCACCTCCGCGTTGACCTCGAGCTGGACGGCGATCAGCGCGAGCCGCATCAGTCGTCGGATCCCGAGCTGCCGCCAGCGCGCGGTGCGGGCGCCGACGCATCGTTGATCTTCGCGATCACGTCGTCGAGCTTGGTCTCCGGGATCGTCACCCGCGTCGGCATCCCGCCGCCGAGCTCGAACAGCGCGACGAAGTCCCAGCCCGAGTCGAACGCCGCCGCGATCGTCAGCATGCCCGAGTCGCGCACGATCGACACCGGCGCCTTCCCCTGCCCCGCGAGCAACAGATCGGTCTTGTCGAACAGTCCTGCGGCGCCCGCCGTGTCGACCACCGCCACCCTGCCTCGGATCGTGAACCGCCGCGCGAGCTCGGCAGTCTTGGCATCTCGTCGCTCGAACTCCGCAGCGGCCTCGCGGATCACATCATCGTGCACGCCCGGCTTGCGACCCTCGACGAGGAAGCTGATCACGGCGCGCTTGAGCTGATCATCCCGGAACTTCGCGCGCAGCGCGCGATCGATCCGCGTCGCGATCGGGCCCGGCGTGCCGACCCGCGTATCGACCGCGCGCGCGTCCTCATCGGCACCCGGATACGGCTCGGCGCCGCCGAGGATCCACTTCGCCGCCGCGTACAGCCCGTCGAGATCGATGTGCGTGCAGATGCAATCGACCGGTCCGGTCTGCCGCACCAGCTCGGGCGTCACCATCTCGGGACATGCGCCGTGCTCGGCCTTGGTCGACAGCACGAACCGCGGATCGCTCGCGAACTGCACGTGTCGCTCGTGATCGTGGTGATCGACCCACGCCGCGAGCCGCGAGCCGAGGCCATCGAGGAACGGCTTGGTCACCAGGTCGAACGATACGGTGGTCCCGACAGTGGCGGCGAACGCGATGTCGAGCACCACCACCCGCCCCTGCAGCTTCTCCGCGCGCGGCAACATGCGCGGCGACGCGAACCAGAGCTGGGGCATGGGCATACAGGCGGACCTTACGCACGCTATTTCGGGCAGTGCAACGTCACGCTCCACCCGTCGTGCAGGTACGCCTCCCGCACGGTGCCACGATCGCCACACTGCGCGCTGCCGGGACCGAGCAAACACAGCGTGCGCTCTCCACTGTCGGCGACCAGCGCGCTGCGGCGACCGGGAGCGACCTGCCCGATCTGCGTGCCATCGACCCACACGTCGATCGGATCGGGGCAGCGCGTGTTGTCGACGTAGAACGTCGCTCGCGGCCGCGCGCGCGGTGGTGCCTGCACCGGAATCTCCTCCGGACGATCCTCGACGATCACCCGGTACCGCTCCGGCTTCGCGACCGCCGCCGCGAGCAACCGATCATTGCAACCGACCGCGCGCAGCTCGGGCCCGAGCCCGCGCGCGAGCTCGGCGCGGAGCTCGGCGACATCCGCGAGCGCGGTGCGAAACGTCTTCCGCGCTCCGATCAGCTGCGTGCGTCCATTCGGGAGCAGCCCGCCGATCGCACCCGCGTCGTCGTGACGCGCGATGTAGCGATACCCCGCCTCGAGATCGACGCCGAGCCGCTCGTAGCGATGGAGCTGGGTCTGCGCGGCGTCCCACAGCGGCGCGACGCGACCGATCGGACACGTACGTACGGCCGGTGACCTCGGCGGCGCGAGCGGACCTTTCCCGAGCGCGCCGAGCAGCGCGAGCAGCTGCGCCTGGTACGCAGTGCGGACCGTCGCCATGGTCGTCGCGGTCAGCGCATAGCGATCGAGGGCCTCCTGCAGCGCTTCCGCGTCTCCCCACGGGCGCACGATCTCGGGGACGAACGACAACGTGAAGCTCCCGCCGGCATCGAGCGAGCCGAGCGCGGCCCGCGCCGGTCCGTAGGTCGGAAGGGCGTCGAGGGCACTGACCAGCTCCGCGCGCGACTCGGTCTTCTGCCCCGCCTCCATGAAGCCGACGGCGGCGAGATAGTGCAGCACGCCATCGGTGGGCCACGTGAGCCGCGCACGCTCGAGCTCCAGCTGGGCGAGCGCGGGATCCTTGCGCGCGAGCTCAGACGCGATCAGCGCGCGCCAGGTCGGCAGGCTGCGCGGGGCCTCGCGCACCGCACGCCGCAGATACCAGGCCGCATCGTTGGCTCGCCCCTGGATCAGCGCGACCGCACCGAGCGCCTGCTCGGTTGCCGGTAGATCGTCCTTGAACTTCTGGAGGTTCGTGTACGCGCGATTCGCCTCGACCAGCTTGCCGGCATCGAGCAGCGCTTGCGCGGCGGCGAATCCCGGGAGGCTCGACTCGGGTGCGATCTTGCCTGCCCGCGCGTACCACGCGAGGGCGCCGTCGAGGTCCTTCAACTTGCGGTGGCCATCGGCGATCCGCACCGCGAGCGCGAGATCCGGCGCTCGCGCCGCGGCGATCGCCTCGAGCGTCGACGTCGCGCGATCCCAGCGGCCGAGCGCACCGTAGCCGGTGGCGAGCTCCGCCTTGACCTCAAGATCATCGGGGGCACGCGCGGCGATCGCCTCGAGCTCGGTCACCAGCTTCGCGGTGTCACTGCGCGACGCGTGGATCAGCACCAGGACGCGGCGCGCCGCGAGGTGATCGGGCCGCTGCGCGGTGACCTGCACGAGCTGATGCTCGGCGGCAGCTGCATCACCCGTGTGCCACAGCGCGGCGCCGAGCTCGAACCGAGCCTCGATGTCCCACGGCCGCAGGGTGACCACCTTGCGGAACAGCATGAGCGCGAGGTCGTGCTTGCTGGCATCCGCGGCCGATTGCGCCGCCGCGCGCAGTGACGACGGATCGTCGGGCGCCAGATCGTTCGCATACGCAAATTTTCCCGCCGCGCGGGCAGCGAGCTTCGGATCACCGCCGCGTTGCGCGAGCAGCTTGTACAGCTCCCCGACCGTGCGCTGCGCCTCGTAGCACTTGGGATCGATGAACACGGCGCGCTCGAGATCATGCTCCGCTAGCTTGAGCTGACCATCGCGGAACGCCTTCGCGGCCATTGGATCGGTCGGCGGATTTGGAGTGAGCGCTCCGGTGAAGTGACCGAGCCCGCGACCGAACAGCGTCACCGCATACAGATCGCTGGCGAGCGCGCGCTCGAGCCTGGGCGCCTGCTCGTCGTCGACCTTGATCCCGCCTCCCGCCCATAGCTCGGCGAGCGCCTGGCCGAGCAGCTTGTGATAGCCGGGAACCGGGCCGCGGCGCTTGGCCTCGTGCGCGATCACCGCCTTCGAACCGGTGACCTTCCACAGCGTGATCGCGATCTCGAGCTCCCAGTTGGGGCGCTCGACCCATCCGGTGATCACCCAGGTGGCGCGCTCGACCGCGGCGAACGCGGCGATCGACTTCGCCTCGGGCGGCACCGCCTCGGCACCTACATAGAGCGGGCCACCGCTCGCCTCGAGCCCGAGCACGCCCTCGGTCTTCTCCGCGATCTCGAACGGGGCTTCGGCGACCAGCCAGTCGAACGCGCGGACTCCCGAGTGATTCTCGAACGGCGTCACGGCAAATCGCGCCGGGCCGGGCCGGAGGTCCGGGATATCGCTGGATTCGATCGGCGAGCTGCCCGCCGGCCTGGGCGCCGGTCCGGTCGATCCCACCCCCGCCCCCGCCCCTGCTGCCGGAGGCACCTCCGCGGGCTGTGCAATCGCCGCCGCGGCCGTCGCGATGACGGCGAGCACGGCGGCCACGTGCGCACGGCGCCAAGACCTCATAGACTGAGCATACCGTGGCCGAGGGCAACAGGCCTGCTGCTGATCGTCCCCGCCCGCGTCGCCGCCGCAGGTTGCGGGCGGTCTCGGTGTTCCGGATCGCCTTCCTGCTGTTGATCTACGGCCTATCCCTCGGTGCTGCCTCGATCTACCTCGCGGTCGTGACGATCAACGACGAGCTCCCGCAGGACCTCTCCGAGCTGCTCGACTACCATCCCAATCGCAAGAGCATCGTGCTGTCCTCCGACGGTGAGGAGGTCGGTGCGTTCTCGATCGAGAACCGCCGGATCATCGCGCTCGAGAGGATGCCGCCGCATGTACCCGCCGCCTTCCTGTCGGCGGAGGATCGCCGGTTCTACAAGCACAAGGGCTTCGATCTGCTCGGCATCGCGCGCGCGGCGTGGACAAACTTCCGGTCGGACGGCGCGATCAAGCAGGGCGGCTCCACGATCACCCAGCAGATCATCAAGAACACTCTGCTGGTCGGCGAGGAGGATGTCGCCTCGCTCGGCCTGCCGCCCGACGAGTACGACAAGCTCCGCAAGTCGCTCAAGTACCGCCGCAAGATGAAGGAGCTGATCCTCGCAGTCCGCCTCGAGCGCGAGCTGACCAAGGCGCAGATCCTCTCGATCTACCTGAACCATATCTACCTCGGTCATGGCGCGTATGGCGTCGGCGCCGCGGCGCAGACCTACTTCGGCAAGGAGGTCGAGGATCTCACCGTCGCCGAGGCGGCGATGCTGGCCGGCCTCGTCGCCTCGCCCACCAAGTACGCGCCGCATCGCAACATGCAGCTCGCACGCGAGCGCCAGAAGTACGTGCTCGGCCACATGCGCGAGGACAAGTACCTCTCCGACGCGGAGTATCAGGCCGCCCTCGACGAGCCGCTCGCGCTGGTCGACGAGAGTGATCTCAACCACCTCGCCTCGCCGTACTTCGTCGAGACGGTCCGGCAGATCGCCACCAAGCGGTACGGCAATCATGATCTGTTCAAGGGCGGCCTCAAGTTCTACTCGACGCTCGATACCCGGATGCAGAGCACCGCGGAGAACGCGCTGCGCCGGGGCCTCGAAGGGCTCGACCGCAGGCTCGGCGTCCGCGGTCCGATCGGCAGTGTCGCGCAGGCGCTGCGCGGGACCTGGACCGGCGGCCCGGCTCATCCCCTGAGCGGTGCGGGCGACGACACCACGGCACTCGCCGATCAGGTGCTCTCCGAGCAGCGCTACGGTGCGATGGTCGTCGAGCTCCCGAAGAACGGCACCGGCGTGATCGTCGATCTCGGACCGAGCCGGCTACCGCTGGCCGAGGTCGACGCCAAGGACATCCGCGCCTGGCGCCGAGAGAAGACCAACGAGGCCGTGAAGCTCGGGGATCTGCTCCCGGTGCGGCTGTCCGCCGATGGCGCCGCGGTCACCCTCGCCCAGCGCCCGATGCTGCAGGGCGCGATGGTGGTGCTCGAGCCATCGACCGGCCGCGTGCGCGCGATCGTGGGCGGCTACGACTGGACCGGCAGCCAGTTCAACCGTGCGACCCAGGCCAAGCGCCAGGTCGGCTCGTCGATCAAGCCCTTCATCTATGCGGCCGGGCTCGAGTCGGGCAAGACGCCGGTGGAGCGGATGACCGACGGTCCGTTCTCGGTCACCACCGCCACCGGCGTGTGGACCCCGGCGAACTACGACAACAAGTACATGGGCTCGGTGACCCTGATGACCGCCCTCGCCTACTCGCTGAACACGATCAGCGTGCAGCTGGTCGTCAGCTTCGGGCTCGACCGCCTCATCGAGATCCTCCGCGGGTTCGGCGTGCAGAGCCCGATCCCCCGCCACATCTCGATTGCCCTCGGAACCCCGGACCTCACGCTCCTCGAGATCGCCGCGGGCTATGCCGGCATTGCGTCGGGAGGCCGTCGCGTCACCCCGCGGTTCTTCGATCTGGTCACCGACACCACCGGCCGGGTCGTCGAGGATCTGCGCGACACGCCGCTCGGCCCGCAGGTGATCTCGCCCGAGGTCGCCTACGTGACGATCAACTTGATGAAGGGCGTCGTACAGCGCGGCACGGCGCGCTACGCCAGCACGCTCGGGCGCCCGGCCGCCGGCAAGACCGGAACCTCCGCGAATTACCGAGACGTGTGGTTCACCGGGTTCACCGCCGATCTGCTGGTCGCCGTGTGGATCGGCCGCGATGACTCGACGCCGATCGGCGACAAGATCACCGGCGGCGGCGTCGCGGTGCCGATCTGGGTCGAATTCATGCAGAAAGCCCACCCGCGGACGCCGATCCGGGACTTTTCGGTGCCCGCCAACGTCAGCTTCGCGCGGGTCGAGCCGTGGAGTGGTGATCCCGCCGGCGTGTCGTCGGACGCCAACAACATGGTGTGGATGCCGTTCGTGCGCGGCACCCAGCCCGGGCGGTTCCTCAGCGGGCCGCAGATCCGCTCGTTCGATGATCTCGTCCCCGCGCCATCGCTTCCGGCACCCGCGGCCAAGTGCGCATCGCTCGCGTGCCTGTAGCGTGATAGATTGCGCGCCATGTCGCGTCGAAGCGCCATCGCCATCGCCATCGCCATCGCCACCGCGCTGATCGCCCTGACGATCCCGGCGTGCCGGTACTCGCTGGACGAGCCGGTCGAGCTCGCGACCCGCAGCTGCAAAGACGGCACGGTGCCCGCCTGCGTCGACGCGCCGATGCACTCGAACCTGGCCTGGATCGAGGCCAACGTGTTCAACAAGTGCACGTTCTCGGGCTGCCACAACGGGGCGATGACCGATGCAGGCCGCCTCGATCTGTCCGTCGGCAAGAGCTTCGCCGCGATGGTCAACATCGACTCGGCGGTCGCGGCCGGGCCGATGCTGACCGGCAAAGCCAAGATCGTGACTCCCGGGGTGCCCGATCGGAGCTACTTGCTCGTCATGCTGCGGCAGATCACTCCCGCCGAGCACGACCCGCCGCTGGATGTACCACCCAAGGCCGTGGGCTACATGCCCCAGAACGCCGGTGGGGCCATCACATGCTGCCAGAAGCTCGACGCAGTGACCCGCTGGGTCGAAGCAGGCGCCCTCAATAACTGAGGACGCGGCCCCCCCTCATTTCGGGTGCCAGTAAGTCTCCGTTTGGTAAGCGTGATTTCCGAGATTGGTGCGGGCCGTTTGCTTGACGCGGTGACAACGGGCTCGCTACAACATTCCCAAGCAGCGCAGTGGCCTAGGCCGGCGCGGAGGCAAATGGATCGATGAGCTGGCTAAGTGAACTGTTCCAAAAGGGCGGGCCCTTCTTCATCCTCAACACGTTCTTTCTGGCCATCGTCATTGGCCTGATTGTCGAGCGTGCGATCTACTTCCTCGGGCGCGGCCACCTAAACGCGAAGGCCTTCCTCGAACAGCTTCGCAAGCTGCTCTCGGCAAACAACGTCGATCGCGCCAAGAAGCTGTGCGATGCGACCACTGCCCCGGTCGCCCGCGTCGCCAAGGCCGGCCTCAACCGGCTCCACCGCGGTGAGGCGGCCGTCGCACAGGCGATGGAAGAGACCATGACGGACACGATCCCCGAGGTGAAGACCCGGATCGGTGCCCTGTGGTCGCTGGCGAATATCACCACCCTGGTCGGTCTGCTCGGCACGATCACCGGCCTCATCCGTACGTTCGGTGCAATCGGCGACGCCAACCCCGCGGACCGCCAGAAGAAGCTGTCCGACGGCATCTCCGAGGCGATGTACAACACCGCGTTCGGCCTCTCGATCGCGCTGATCTGCATGATCGGTCACCTCCTGCTGTCCGCCGCGATGAAGAAGGTCGTCTCCGATCTCGAAGCGTTCAGCCTCCGGTTCGAGAACCTGCTCGCCGAGGGCGCGTCGTCTGCCCCCGGATCGGCCGCCGCGAGCCGCGCACCCGCCGCGCCGACCGATGATGTGAGCGAGTCGGCCTAAGGGCTGATGACAATGGAGTACTCGGCACAACGGGTACGCGCGAAGACTCGCGCCGCGGTCAAGCGGCGGGAGGACAACGTCGAGACCGAGGAGATGGAGAGCGGCGAGCTCAACCTGATCCCGTATCTCGACATGGTCACCAACTTGATGCTGTTCCTGCTGGCATCGGTGTCGGCGGGGCTCATTCTCGTGCAGATCGACACCACGCTGCCCGACAAGGCACCGCCTTCCCCGACCAACGTCACGCAGCCGAGCACCAATCCCGACGACCAGCCGCTGAAGCTGTTCGTCTCGATCAAGCGCGACGAGATGATCCTGTGGTCCGCGAGCGGGCTCGAGGGAACGTTGTCCGCGCCGAAGGCGTCGTTCAAGCGCACCGGCAAGGACAACGAGTCCTGTGATGGCTCGTACATGTGCGAGAGCAACGCCTGCGATGCCGAGAAGCAGCGCTGCGTTCCGAGCAAGGACGAACCGCAGCCCGTGTTCGACTACCGAGCGCTCAACAAGCAGCTGATCGAGATCGCCATGCGTCGCTACGCCGGCAAGCAGCGCAAGGCGGACACCTACCAGATCATCCTCCAGGCCGACGGAGCAGTGCCCTACTCCACCGTCGTCTCCGCGATGGCCTCGATGCGCTGCCCGCTCCCGGAGTTCGGCAAGGAGGTCGCCTCGTGCGCTCTCCCGACCGAGGACGAAAACCTGAAGAAAGCCAAGGAACCGATCTCGCCGGATGGCAAGCTGTACGACACGGCGCGCGCCAGCTACGATCCGAAGAAGATGGCGCTATTTCCCGAGATCGCATTCTCGTCGGGATTTGAATGAGCTTTACGCAGCGCGAGGCGCGCAGGCTCATCCGCAAGGCCGTCGGGCGCGTGCCCGAGGGCGAGGAGATCCGTCACCTCAACATCATGCCGATGATGGACATGATGACGATCTTGCTCGTCGCCTTCATCTTCCAGGCGGCGACCAGCGCCACCGCGCTCACCGCGGGTACGGTGACGCTTCCGAAGTCGCTGTCGAACGACGAGCTGCCCGAGGGCGCGTCGACGTTGATCATCACCAAGACCGGCATCGTGGTCGAAGGCAAGTCGATCGTCTCGGTGGCCAACGGTGATGTCGATGCCGCGGAGAAGGAAGGCGGCGCGCAGGGCATCAAGATCCCACGCCTGACCAACTTCCTCGCCGCACTCCATGCCCAGGAGGAGCAGAAACATCGGCTCGCCCCCGGCTACGATCCCGCTAAGGCAGCGCCGCCCGAGCTCCTGATCATCGCCGATCGGACCACGCCCTACCGGCTACTGCTCCAGGTGATGTTCTCGGCCAAGCAGAAAGAAGCCGGCTACAAGCACTTTCGATTGATCGTCCAGAAGTCGTACCCGGCGAAGCCCTCCAAGTAACAGCGGCGCTCGCCAGCGGCGGCCGGGCGGCTATACTCGGAGCATGAGCTTCATCGGCGAACGGCGCGCCCTGGCGGCTGCCGTGTTTGCGTTCTACTTCCTCGCGTACGGAATGCTCGTCCTGATCGGGATGGTGCCGCCCGAGATGAACAAGGCGTTCGCGGCGATCGCGGGCGTCTATGGCCTGGCGTTCTTCTCGCTGGTGGCCGGGTACTTCTGGGCGCGCTGGTACGCGGTCGGTGTCGGCCTCTACGGTGTGATCACCGCGGCGGTCGGTATGTGGCAGCTGGGAGCCGAGCCAGTGCTCGTGTTCGTGGGCGGCACGCACCTCGCCGCCACCGTGTTTCTGTGGGGCAACGCGATGAGCGGTCCGTACGATGGCCAGACGGCGTGGCGCGAGAAGCTGCACATGGACGAGAACTCGGTGCAGCGGCTCGGTCGGTCGGTGATCCGCGCGGGCGTGTCGCTGCCGTTCGTACTGCTCTACGCGTTGATGCCGAAGCCGGAGGCAGCGTCGACGGTGCTCTCGATGCTCGCGCTGTTGCTCGCAGGCGTTGGCTTCCACGCCGTGCTCAAGCTCCGGACCTGGGGCCTGCTCGCGATGGGCGCGGCCGGCGGCCTGATGGTGACCCTCGCCGGAACCGATCTCTGGATGGGAGCGAGCGGCATGTACGCGCTGCGTCCTGCCCTCGGAGGTGCGCTGCTGATGGCGGCCGCGGCACCGTTTCTGGCCCCGATGCTGAGCTACCTGATGCGCTCGCGCACGGCGCTGCGTTGATTCGCTGACGCCGTCGCGCTACCGTCCGAGGCATGGGTAGGAGCAGTCTCCTCGTGTGCGTCGTGCTGGCCTCCGGTGGGTTGACGGGTTGTCAGGCGCTCTACGGCGGCAAGCCCGAGAAGCTCCGGAACCCGGAGAAGAAGCGGAAGCCGCCGGACCCGCCCGAAGCGGAGGTCAAGATCGCCTACGTCGATGACTGCGTCGCCGACTTCCGCGGTGATCCCTCCAAGGCGCGGCCGCAGCCGGGCATCGCGAACCAGC
>JAYUVX010000214.1:0-4963 GCA_043753855.1 Myxococcales bacterium
TTCTGGGCCATCGAGAGCTGTGTCAAGCTCGTGAAAGGCTACCGGGCAAACGCGTATCCGGAGCCGGCCGTAGGTCGGGCTGACGCCCTCCAAGCGTACCTGTGTACGCCAAGCCGAAACCTGCCCGGGGACTTGTGCAGTGAGGCGAAGCAGTGACCGCTTGGCCTCAATGCAAGTCGACCCACGTCTGGTCTGTGCATCTCTGGAACGCGAAACAGTTCTTGGCGTCGGCGTAGCATGCGACGAGCTTTGCTTTGTTCTGTGGGTCAGCCTTCAGGTTCCCGACCATTCGGGCGCACTTGTCCCTTGCGAATGGCTCGTCGTCCGCGCAGACCTCATTCGCACGCGCGCATTCCCTTGGTAGTGGACTGTCACCGTCGGGCCGAGTGCCCTCGGACCGACGCCCGCGTGCGAACTCCGACAGCAGACGCCGGCCCCGCTCGTCGAGTGCTCCGGAGGTGCAAGCGAGTAGCTCGACGCACGTCCCTGCCTTCGCCGAACAGGACACGAACGAGCTCCAGTTGTCTCCCATGACCTCAGGGAGTTTCGCTGTACACTCGCCGAGATCGTGGGAGTCGAAGCCAGCGTCGCATAAGGTGTTCAGATGCTCGCACGGGTTCGGCTGGTTACTGGTCCTACAGCCAGCAATCAATGCGAACATCGCGATCAGAAGGCGCATACACCAAACGTAACGCACCCGCGGCCGCACAGGGGATCTTCGTGTGATTCGTCCGCGAACGTGGTGGCGTAGATAGTGCCTCGTTGTCACCGAGTTCCGGCTGCATGCGACGCTGACATCGGAACGCCGGCCCACCGCGCTCGAGCTCGAAGCAGATGGGAGCACGGGTATGTTGCTGCGATGGCGAGCACCGCGACTCGTTGACGCGCGCGGTGGAGTCGCGGGCACCGCGCGGATCAAGTCGTCCCCACGGTTGTACCGCGTAGGAGGCGTCGGTACAGTCGCGAGCCGTCCCGATCGCCATGGCAGACCTCTCATCTCTCCTCGCCGTTCTCGAACACGATCCCGACGATGCCCAGGCGCTCGCGGCGCTTCCGGGCGCGGCGCGCAGCGCAGCTGCGGATGTGCGCGCAACCCGGTTCGCGGCGGCGCGCAAGGTGCTCACCGGGCGAGGTCGGCCGGATGCCGTCGTCGCGCTGATCGATAGCGAGCTCGCGACCACGGGCGAGCTCGACAAGCGGATCGATCTGCTGCTCGAGAAGGGGATGATCCTCGACGGTGAGCTGCTCGATGTCGCGGCGGCGCGTACGGCGTTCGATCAGGTGATCGCGCTGCGCTCTGACGACACGATGGCGAAGGAGGCGATCGAGGAGCTCGAGATCGCCGCGAACAACTGGAAGAAGTTCGCCGAGAAGTATGTCCACGAAGCGAGCGCGTCCACCGATCGTGGGCTCGCGACCGGGCTCTACGTCTCGGCTGCCGAGGCCTACGTGCGATTCGCCCCGGAGAGCCCCGAGGCCGAGGGCCACCTGCGCCAGGCGCTCGAGGTCGACATCAAGAACACGAAGGCCGCGTTCCACCTCGCGCGCCTGCTGCGCCGCGCCGAGCGCTGGGACGATCTGGCGACGCTGCTCGAGCAACGTGCCGATGTAGCGGCGACCACCGAGGAGAAGGTCGGTGCGCTGATCGTGCTCGCCGATCTGTATCGCACCCGGTTGTCGGCACCCGAGCGCGCCGGCGCGGCCATCAAGCGGGTCCTGGTGCTCGATCCGGCACAACCCCAGGCGCTGCGCGCGGTCACCGACGTGCTGATGGCCGCGCAGAACTGGCCGGCGTTGGTCTCGACCTACCAGGCGGCGCTCAAGGCGAAGCGCGATTTCGATGACCTCGGCATGCTGTTGCAGATCGCGATGGTGCTGTGGCGTCATCTGAACGATCTCGATCAGGCGGAGGAGTACTTCCGCCGCGTTCGCAAGATCGATCCGGGTCACCCGGCCGCCCTCGACTTCTACCGGGTATACTACCCGTCGAAGGGCGAGAACCAGAAGCTCCTCGCGATGCTTCGCCAGGTCGAAAAGGGCGTGCCTCGGCCGCGCAGCGAGAGTGGAGATCAGTCGCGTCCGATCGGTGTCGAGATCGCGGAGCTCGCCGAGGCGCAGAACAACCCGGAGAAGGCGATCGAAGCCTGGAAGCAGCACCTGCGCCAGGACCCGACGTCCGCGCAGGCGCGCGCGGCGCTGGCGCGGCTGTACCGCAAGACCGAGAAGTGGAACGCGCTGCTCGACCTGATGAAGGAAGAGATCGAGCGGCTCCCCGAGGCCGACGTCGCCGGGCGCGTGGCGAAGCTGCACGACGTCGTCGAGATCTATCGCGATCGGCTGCGGCTCGACGTGATGGTGATCAACACCTACAACTCGATCCTCAAGATCGATCCGGACAACAAGCGCGCCGGTGATGAGCTCGCCGCGAAGTTCCGCACGCTGGGCCGCTGGAACGATCTGATCGCGGTGCTGACCCGCAAGTCCGAGGCGCCCGACGTGCCGGATGCGGACCGCGTCGTGCTGCTGCGCGAGATCGCCGACTTGTGGTCGGAGCGGTTCGGCAACTTCGCCAACGCGATCCGCCCGCTCGAGCGCATCCTCGAGCTCGCACCCGCCGAGGCCGAATCGCTGACCAAGCTCAAGGAGATCTACACCAAGCGCCGGCAATGGCGCGCGCTGATCGATGTGCTGGCGCGCGAGGCCAGCGTGCTGCCCGCGGCGGAGCGTCGGGCGAAGCAGGCCGAGATGGCCCGGCTCGCCGCCGAACGCCTCGGTGATACGCGGCTCGCGATCGAGATCTACAACACGGTGCTGGTCGAGGCCGGGCCGGATCACCCCGAGACCCTCGCGGCGCTCGCGGGACTCTACGAGCGCGAGAAGCGCTACGTCGCGCTCGCCGAGATCCTGCACCGCCAGCGCGCGACGCTGACCGGCAAGGACGCGATCGCGCTGCTCGAGAAGCTCGGTCAGGTCTACGCCGACCGGATCGGTTCTCCCACCGCGGCCGCCACGGTGTGGCAGGAGGTGCTCGACGTCGAGCCCGGTCACGCGAAGGCGCTCCGCACCTTGCGCGAGCTGTACGCCACCGCGGGAGATTTCACCGGGCTCGAGAAGCTGTACGCACGGCTCGGTCAGGAAGACGAGCTCGTCGAGGCCCTCCTGGGGATCGCCGACCGGCTCGATGCAAAGGACAAGCGGCTGCCGCTCGTCGAGCGGGCGGCGCAGCTCGCGCAGCAGCGCGCCGAGGGGGCGAAAGAAGGCCCGGCGCGGCTCCAGGCGCTCGAGCGCGCACGCCAGGTGTGGGAGCGGGTGCTGGCCGTCGACGCGACGCACGTCCGCGCGGCGACCGCGCTCGCACCGATCTACATCAAGCAGGAGAAGTGGGCGCGGCTGATCACCGTGCTCGAGATCGAGCTCGCAGCGGCGCCCGATCAGGCGGCGCGGCTCGCGAAGATCGCGCAGATCCGCCAGCTCTGCGAGCAGAAGCTCGCGTCGCGCACGCTCGCGTTCACGTGGACGCTGCGAGCGTTCGATCTCGAGCCGACCAGCGACGCGCTGTACACGGATGTCCTCCGGCTCGCGCAAGAGCCGGACCAGTGGCGCGATGTGGCCGCCGCGTTCGACCGTGCGCTCGCCTCGGGGGCGCTCGACGACCAGCTGCGGCTGAAGCTGTTCCGCGAGCTCGCGAAGATCGCGAGTCGCCGGCTGGTCGATCCCGAGCGCGCGCGCGCCTATCACCGCCAGGTGCTCGCGCTCAGCGCCGAGGATCGCGAGGCCGAGCAGCATCTCGAGGAGCTCGCGATCCAGCTGCATGACTGGCCGGAGCTGCTCGCGTCGTTCCGCCGGCGCGCCGCGCGCGAAAAGGATGCCCACGAGCGCGCCTCGCTGCTGATCGAGATCGCTTCGCTCCAGGAGGAGAAGCTCGTTGACCTCGACGGCGCGGCCGCCAGCTATCACGAGGCGCTCGAGGCCTTGCCGAACCAGGTGCGGGCGATGCGGGCGCTCGCGCGGATCGAGGAAGCGCGCGGCGACTGGGAGTCGCTCGCCAACGTGCTCGCCATGGAGCTCACGCAGACGGCGGATGGGCAGCCGCGGTTCGATCTGCTGATGCGCCTCGGCAACCTCGAGGAGGTCAGCCTCGAGCGCTCGTCGCGCGCGCTCGGCTACTACGAGGATGCGCTACGGATCCCCGCGCCCGGTGGTGCAGTGCGGCCGCATGCGGTCGCGGCGATCGTGCGGTTCCTGCTCGCGGAGGGCCCGGGCAAGTCGATCGACGCCACCGACAAGGTCGCCGCTGCACGGCTCGTGCTCCCTCACCTCGAAGCCGCAAAGAACGTCGGCATGCAGGCGCTCGCGCTCGAGGTCGTCCGCACCGGA
The DNA here is from genome assembly GCA_043753855.1 of Myxococcales bacterium. Taxonomy (GTDB): domain Bacteria; phylum Myxococcota_A; class Polyangia; order Haliangiales; family Haliangiaceae; genus JABFXX01. The sequence continues at coordinate 4,378 of JAYUVX010000214.1, forward strand.
GAGGCCACCACCGCCGTCGAGAAGCTGGAGCTCGATCGCGCGCTGATGAAGATCTACGGCGTCGAGCTCGGGGACCCTGGCTCGGCCTGGCTCGCGGGTCTGCGCGTGCTCGCCGTCGAGCCCGGGGACCCGGACGTTCGTGCAGCTCTCGGTGCGCTCGCCGGTCAGCTCGGCCGCGACGGTGAGTGGGCGCAGCAGCTGGGGAGCGCGCTCGCCACCCTGCGCTCGAAGCACGGTGCTCCGCCCGAGATCCGTGCGGTCGCCACCGAGCTCGCGATCGTCGCCGGAGATCGACTCAACGATCGCGCCACCGCGGAGCGCGCGTGGATCGCGGTCCTCGAGGTCGAGCCCGACGCAGACGATGCGTTCGAGGCGCTGATCGCGAGCTACCGGATCGAGGAGCGCTGGAGCGATCTCCGCGCGTTGCTCGACCGCCGCACCGAGGTCACGATCGATGATCGCGTCCGACTGACGTCGCTGCTCGAGCTCGCATCGCTCGAGGAGGACGTGCTCGGCCAGCCGGCGCGCGCCGCCGCTGCGCATCGCCGCGTCCTCGAGCTCGATCCCACGCACCTCGGCTCGTACC
>JAYUVX010000215.1:0-14843 GCA_043753855.1 Myxococcales bacterium
ATCCCGAGGCGATGCTCGGGTATCTGCGACGCACCGTGGTCCCGATCCTCGACGCGTGGGACGGCGAGCCGACCGCGGCCGTGCTGTTCGCGCTGTTCGACGTCGGCCTCGCGGGGTTGCGCGCGGGGCTCGTCGGCGAGACCGATGCGACGCCGTTCGAGCGTGCGCTGGGAGAGCGGATGCCCGAGCTGAGAGCACACCTCGAGCGGGCACCCGGAGTGGTCCTGCGCGCACTCGGCAACGGCTACCTGCACGTCCAGCGCGAGCGCGGGACCGAGGTCGCGCAGACCTGGCTCGAGACGCTCGCTTCCGGCGCGGCACACTGCGCCGACCGCGCGGCGCTGTTCGAGCTCGGGGTCGTGCTCGGCTGGCGTGCCGGGCTCGCCGAGGCGCGTGAGGTCGCGCTCGATCGCATCGCGCACCTCGGCGCGTCACTCCTCCGGCTGCTGTTCGACGCCGCGTCACTCGATCCGGATCCCGAGCGACGATTCTGTCGACCGGGTGGTGGTGGACCACTCGGGCCACTCGAGCTCGTGGCGACCGCCGGCGGCTTCGTCGGATTTGGCGGACCGTTCCGGCGTCCACCGCTGCCGCGCGTGATCGCCGGTCGGCTGGTCTGCACCGACGGTGACGCCACGTTCGAGCTGTTCGCCGACGTGTTCGGCACCCGGTTTCGTCCCGCCGGCTGGGCGCACGCCGAGGCGACCTCCACCGCGAACACCGGAGGCGCCGGGGTCGCGCAGGTGATGGGGGTCTCCGACAAGCTGCGAGGCGCGGTGGCAGCGGCGGCATGCAGCGGCATGGTCGCGGTCACGCTCGGCGACAGTCACCAGGTGTTCGTCCTCGGCCGCCGCGAGCTGGCTCGATGATCAGCGCGGTCGACCACGCCGAGGCGCAGTTTCGCGATGCCTGGCCGCGGGCACTTGTCGCATTCAGCCCGTACACGCGCCTCGCCGCGCCGATCCTGTGCCGCACACCGATCGACGCGAAGCGCGAGGGACTCGACGGCTCGTTCGCCATGATCCGCATGCGTGACGAGCGCATCGTGATCAGCCTCGCCGAGATCGTCGAGCTGGCGCTCGGCGACCACGCGCACGCGATCTTGTCGCACGAGGTCGGGCATTACGTGCATGCGCCGGGCACGCTGCTCGAGCACATCCGGCTCCACGATCGGATCCGGCGCACGCTGCCGGCCGAGCTCGCAAGCCACAGCGGGCTGGTCGCGAATCTCTACTCCGACCTCCTGCTCAACGACCGACTGCAACGCTCGAAGACCGCCGACATCGCCGCGGTCTACGTCGCGCTGCGCAGGCCCGAGACCAGCGAGCTGTGGACCGTGTACATGCGCGCGTACGAGCGCCTGTGGTTGTTCCCGCCGGGCACGCTCGGCGCCACGCCGACCGGCGAGCAGGAGGCCGACGCGGATCTCGTGGCGCGCATCGTGCGGACGTTCCGCGACCGCTGGCTCGATGGAGCGCCGTCGTTCGCTCTACTCGTGGCGCCGTATCTCGAGACGCTGCCGACCGAGCACCGTGGACTCGTGCCGTGGATGGACATGGCGGGGACGGCGGTGGGCGAGGGGGTTCCCGACGGGCTCATCGAGGACGACTTCGATCCGTCGGCCGTGCGCCATCCGGCCGTCGATCCCCGGCTCGGTGATGACGACGCGGACGACGGCGAACCCGCCGACACGTCCACCGACCGCTACGTGCCGGGGCGTTCGAACGGGAGTGACGGTCGCCCCGATCGTCGCAAGGTCGTCCGCGGGCCGAAGGAGTGGCTCGATCTGCTCCGCGCGGTCGGTGTGCAGCGCGAGCCTCGCGAGCTCGTCGCGCGGTACTACCGCGAGCTCGCGATGCCGAACGTGCTGCCGTTTCCGTCACAGCGCCTCGAGCGCGCCGGTGAGCCGCTGCCCGAGGGCCTCGAGCTCTGGGAGGCCGGCGGAGCACCCGGCGCGATCGACTGGTTCGAGACGCTCGCGCGCAGCCCGATCGTCGTGCCCGGCCTGACGACGGTGCAGCGCGTCCATGGCGTCACCGAGGGTGGTGAGCCCGAGCGCCGACCGCCGGATCTCTACGTGGGGATCGACTGCTCCGGCTCCATGGGCAACCCGGCGCAGCAGGTCGCGTACCCGGTAGTCGCGGGCGTCGTGCTGACGCTGAGCGCGCTCCGCGCCGGTGCGCGTGTCATGGCGTGTCTGTCGGGCGAATGGCACGGGCAGGGCCAGTTCACCGAGACGCCGGGCTTCGTTCGCGACGAGCGTGCTGTGCTCGGTGTCCTCACGGACTATCTCGGGACCGGCGCCGCGTTCGGCTTACCGCGCCTCGTGAAGACGTTCGTCGAGGCGCCCAAGCGCGCGCGGCCCGTCCACATCCTCGTGGTCAGCGACTCGGATCTGTTCGGCGAGATCGACGGCACCGCGGATGGCTGGGCGCTGGCGGGGCGTGCCGTCGAGCAAGCCGGCGGTGGGGCGAGCGCCGTCCTCCGCCTCTCGGGATCGACGCACTACGCGCCCGACCTCGCGAAGCTGCGCGACGCGGGCTTCACGCCCTACCTGGTCGCCAACGAGCTCGAGCTCGTGGCGTTTGCGCGGGCGTTTGCGCGACGAACGTTTGGGAGGACCGCATGAGCGCGAGCATCGAACGTCTGACGAGCCGACTGGCGAGCACGCCGATCGCGTTCCGCGTGCGGGTCTCCGGCAAGGAGGCGGTCCGGATCGACGCCGTGATCGCCGATCTGTTCCGCGACCGCGCGACGCGCGAGCTCGGGCCCGACGAGGTCGCGCGATTCGTCGCCGGTGACCCGGCCGCCGGCCGGCGCCGTCATCTCGAGCTCGTGCTCGTCGCGGGCTGGCTGCTGCACGACACCGCGTTCTCCGACGCGCCGGCCGAGGCGCTGCTCGCGCTGCTCGATGGCCGGCTCGCCGAGCTGTCCAGCCACGTGGTCCCGCGGCTGTTCGTGGAGGACGGCGAGCGTCGCGAGGAGCTCGTCCGCAGCTGTCTCGCCGCACTCGATCGGCGTCCAGACGGCGAGACCCTCGCGGTCGCCGAGGATCGGCTCGCCGTGCTCGACTCGGTGCGACGCCGCGCGCTGCTCCGCGATGCCCGCGCGCGTGAGGGTGCGCGCGAAACCGAGCGGCAGAAGCGCAAGGCCGAGCTCGAGCGGCTGCGACAGCAGGAAGAAGCCGCGGACCGTCAGGCGGCCCGCACGACGCACGAGGAATGACGAGCATGAGCCGCATCCCCGCTGACTGGAGCGCGCGAGCGCCCGCGATGACCGAGCGAGCCTGGGAAGGTCTCGAGCGCGTGCTCCAGCACCCCGACGCGCCGCGCTACAACCGCACGCTCGGTGATCGTGTCGGGGCCGCCGAGCTCGCCGTGCTCGAGACCTTCAACGCCGGGCTCGTGTCGCGCGCGCGCGAATCGGCCGCGGAACCGTCGTCGGCCACGGTCGACTTCATCGAGGGGCTGCGTCCGCGCCTGTTCCTGCTCGACGAGCTCCCCGAAGGCTTCGATGTCGCGCGCGACTTCGAATCCCTGCCCACGACAGATCGCGATGCGCTCGCCCATCGCCTCGAGGACCTGGTCCCGCGCGATCTCTCGATCGACGAGGCCATTGTCTATTCGACCTCGGCGACGACCGGTCACGCGGTGGTCATCCCGAGCCACCCGAGCGCGACGGTCCAGAACCTCGCGCATCTCCAGCGTGCGATCAGCCTCAACGGTGCCCGCATCGAGCCACGCGAGGGTGTGCCGCTCGCGATCAACGCCTCGATGCAGCGGCAGACCTACGTGTTCGCGACCAGCATGAGCGGATGGGCGGGAGCCGTGTTCGCGAAGCTCAACTTCGAGCCGCACGATTGGGCCGGCGGCGCGGCCTCGCGCGATCGTTTCCTGCGCGACTTCGCACCGGCCTTCGTCTCCTCCGAGCCGATCGCGCTCGCCGAGTCGCTGCGGCTCGAGCTTCCGCTGCGGCCTGCCGTCGTCATCTCGAGCGCGCTGAGCCTGCGCACCGAGCTCGCCGATCAGCTCCGCACCGCATGGGGCACGACGGTGATCGATCTCTACTCGACGACCGAGACCGGACCGATCGCGGCGAGCCTTATAGGACTTCCGGGCCACGTGGTGCTGCTGCACGACCTGTACGTCGAGGTCCTCGGCCCCGGTGGCGAGCGCCTGCCCGATGGTGCGCGTGGCGAGATCACCGTGACCGGCGGTCGCAACCGCTATCTGCCGCTCGTGCGCTATCGGACCGGTGACTTCGGCCGGCTCGCCACGGTGACGCTCGCGGATGGACGCCCCGCGCGGACCATCCTCGATCTCGAGGGTCGCGCGCCCGTCGCGTTCCGCGCCACCGACGGTGAGCGGGTCAGCTCGGTCGATGTCGCGCGGCGGATTCGCCCGCTGGCACCGTTCGTCCAGCACGCGCTCCACCAGCGCGCCGACGGCTCCGTGGAGCTGCGGCTCCGGCCGCTACCGAGCATTCCGATCCCCCGCGAGGACTTCGAGCACACGCTCCGCGATCTGTTCGGGCGCGACGCCCAGGTCGACGTCGTCATCGACCCGGCCCTCGGTGCCGGTGGCGGCAAGGTCATCGCGTGGCGAAGCGACCTGCCGTAGTCACGGACAGTGCGAGAACCAGGCCTCGAACGCCCCGCTGGTGCAGACGTACACGAACGGACAGCAGCTCGTGCCGTAGATGCAGTGCACGCCCTCGGCATCGCACGGGCGGTTGACGTTGGGCTCGATCGCCGGGCATCCGGCTGGGTTCGGTGGGTGTGCGCATTGCGGCCTGCCGGGCGTCGGGACCACCGGCGTCGTGGGTACCGGCGTCGGGCTCACCGGCGTGGGGGTCGGCGTGGGCTTCGGCGCAGGCTTCGGCGCAGGCCGTGGCGGCGTCGGCTTGTTCGGCTTGGGCCGCTTGGGCGCGGGCCTGTTCGGCGCGAGCGCTGCGTCGGGAACTACCGCCGCGGCATCGATCGACGCATCGGCGATCGCCGCATCGACGCTCGGCGGCGGCGGGTCGCGGAAGCCGCAGCGGACGACCACGATGCCCATGAGGACCGCGACCGCAACGCACGCCGCGAACGCTCGCCTCACCGCAGGCTCGGGGTGGTCATTGGCTGCGGAGCATCGTCACGTGAGATGACGCAGTATGACATCGGAGCAGTGACGTTGGCTGTTGAGCGGGCGACGAGCATGTTCTAGGTTCGGGGCGTGCAACGCTGGATCCTTTCGCTGTGCCTCGTTGCCGCGTGTGCCGGCGATGGCATGGACCTTCCGGGCGACGCGGGCGTCGACGACGCGCTGGGCGACGGCCCCGATGCCGGCGACCAACCCGAACCGATTCCCCAGCTCAGCGACGAGCCACCGGCGTTGTGTAGCGGCTCTCACCCGGCGGACTACTATCAGTTTCTCGACGATTTCTGCCACGCCAAGGTGCGGCCCACGCGCGTCGACCGCGAGCAGGCATGCCCGATCCGCGACCTCGATGGGACCGGCTATCGCGCGGGTAGCGAGCCGATCGTCGTCGAGAACGTGCTCGATGGGGTCGTGCCGGCGGGGCTCGACGTTGCGGTCATCGAGATCCGTCGGGTCAACGGCGCGCCGCGCTATCGCTATCTGTCGAACGGAACCGCGGACCACGCGGTCCAGCCGTGGAGCTCGACCAAGTGGCTAGCGGCCGCGAATGCCGGCGCGCGGCTGCGTCAGGCCTCGGGCGGTGCGGTCGGGCTCACCGCGTCGGTGGACGGTCGCCGGCTCGGCGATCTCATCACCTCGGTCGCCAACTACGACGACAACCCCTACAGCTCGAACTCCCTCGGTCGCTACTTCCACAACATCGGCGGACGATCGCGCGCGAACGCGATCATTCACAGCTGGCTCGGGCGGCCGGCGAGCGAGACCTTCGGCGGCAACTACGGCGAGGCTGCGCCCGGCCTCGGTTACATGTTCGTCGAGCCGGGCGGTGCGAACGTCACGGTGGCTGCCGATCAGACCGCCGGGCCGGCCAATCACCTGTCGATGCTGACGCTCGCCGAGGCGCTCAAGCGTACCGTGCTGTTGCGCGAGGAACCGGCGCAACGCCTCCCCGGGCTGACCTGGCCCGACGCGCGCACGTTGCTGTTCGGTGCGGACAACTCCGCGACCTACGGCGAGTGGGGTGGACTCACAGCGGACGACGCGATCTACATGCAGTCGGCTCACGACTGGAGCTACATCGAGCGCCGATCGCAGGGCCGGTGGCGGATCTTCTCCAAGCTCGGCCTCGGCACGGACGGGCAGTTCGTCAACGTCGCCTACGCATGCTTGCCGGTGCTCGACGCCAGCGGCCAGCCGCTACCAGGTCGGGGCAGAGAGCTCGTGATCGCCGCGCACCTCGCCACGGGCGGTAGTGACCTTGCCGCGCGTGACCGCCTGCTCGCCCGCGCGTTCCGCGCGATCGTGATCCGCGTCGTCGACGGGCGGTTGTAAGACGACGTGGAGCTCGCGAGGAGCGAGCGTGATTTGCGACCGAAGGTATCGGTCCCGCGCCGCCGAACGCCCACAACGCGGTGGGGCCCCGTGGCTTGGCGAAGCCAGCGCGCGGTCGACTCGACATGTGCTTGCTGACGAAGCGTCGTCGCCAGCGGGCGAGCCGCCCAGCAGATCGTGTCGCGACGCGACGACGCTCGCGCGACAACTCCGCGGCCTGCGATAACCACTGATCCAGCCGTCGCCGAGTGCCACGCCGCGTACATATGGTTCGCGTCCTGATGCATCGCGGCCGTGACGGGAGATCACCCGATCTGTGGTCGCAGGTGATCGACGATCCGGAGCGAGACCCGGTCATCCGATCGGGAGGTACGGCTTGGTCATGCCTCGCCCTCGTCATGTGCTGATCTCGCTCCTCGCGTTCGGTCTCGTCAGCTCGTGCGCCGACGACGGTGCGCAGGAAGCCCGGACCGAGGCGCCAATCACGCTGCCGCCGCAGTTCAGCGACTCGGCGGTCGCTACCGTGCCGGCGCCGACCGCGCTCGCGTTCACGCCCGACGCCCGGCTCCTGATCGCGTCGCAGCAGGGCACGCTACGCGTCTATCGGGACGGGGCGCTGCGCGCCACGCCGGCGCTCGATCTCTCCGCACAGATTTGCACGAACTCGGAGCGCGGTCTGCTTGGCGTTGCGGTCGATCCCGCGTTCGCGGCCAACCACTTCGTCTACCTCTATTACACCAGGAACAAGCATGCGAGCTGCGCGACCAACGCGCCCGGCACCGGCCCGGTGAACCGCGTGTCGCGCTTCACGTACGACGTCGCCGCCGACACGATCGATTCGGCGACCGAGCTGGTGCTGATCGACAACATCTTGTCACTCGGCGGCAACCACAACGCCGGCGATCTGCACTTCGGTGCGGACGGTCTGCTCTACGTCAGCGTGGGCGACAGCGGCTGTCAGCTCGGCGACTCGTCGAACTGCGGCGGCAGCAACACCAACGCGACCTACAGCTCGATCCTGAGCGGCAAGATGCTCCGCATCACGACGACCGGCGCGATCCCGTCGGGCAACATGTTCGTCGGCGCGGCGGGCGCGGTGGCGTGCGGCACGCCCGGCGCCGAGCCCGCGTACGACCTGAACAACACGAAGCCGTGCCTCGAGACCTTCGCACGCGGGCTGCGCAACCCGTTCCGGTTCGCGTTCAAGCCGGCCTCGAACGCGTTCTTCATCAACGACGTGGGCCAGAACCTGTTCGAGGAGATCGATGACGGTGCGTCCGGCAAGGACTACGGCTGGCCGGTTCGCGAGGGGTTGTGCGCGAACGGCAGCACCACCGACTGCGGCGCCCCGCCGGCCGGGATGACCAACCCGATCCACGCGTACGATCGGAGTAGCGGCTGCGCGTCGATCACCGGCGCCGTGTTCGTGCCGCCCGGCGCGTTCGGCAGCGCCTACGACGGTGTCTACCTGTTCGGCGACTACGTCTGCGGCAAGGTCTTCGCCCGCGCGCCGTCCGGAGGCACCCCGACGACGTTCGCGCAGGCGTTCGGCGGTTCGAGCGTCGTCACGATGACGTTCGGCCCGTCACTGGGCGGCTCGGGACAGGGCCTCTACTACACGACGTACGCGAACGGCGGCCAGGTTCACCGCATCGACTTCACCGGCGCGGTCAACCGCGCGCCGACCGCGAAGCTCGCGGCGAGCCCGACCGGCGGCGCGGCACCGCTCGTCGTCTCGTTCGACGGCACCGGCTCGAGCGATCCCGACGCCGGCGACACGCTCTCGTTCGTGTGGAGCTTCGGCGATGGCGCGACCCAGACCACGACGTCTCCGACCACGACCCACACGTACACGGGCTCGAGCAACGTCACGGCGTCGCTGGTGGTGACGGACAACCACGGCCTCGCGTCGGCCGCGGTCACCATGCTGATCTATCCCGGGGACCTCGCGCCGTCGGTCACGATCAGCGGGCCCGCCGCCGGTGACACCTTCAAGGCGAATCAGCCGCTCGCATTGCACGGCTCGGCCACCGATGCCGAGGACGGTGCGCTGCCGGCGAGCGCGCTGAGCTGGATCGTGGTCCGTCACCACGCCGCGCACACGCACCCGTGGACGGGCCCACTCACCGGCCCCGATCAAACGATCCAGGCGCCTCCGCCCGAGGACCTTGCGTCAGCGGGCAACTCGTACCTCGAGGTGCGCCTCACCGCGACCGATTCGCGCGGACGGTCGACGACGGTCTCGCGCGACGTGCAGCCGCACACGGTCGCGCTCACGTTCAAGACCTCCCCGGCCGGGCTCAAGCTCGTCCTCGACGGGACGACGACGGTCACCTCGCCCGCGACCGTGACCTCGTGGGAAGGGTGGGGGATGACCGCGGCCGCGTCGACGCAGCAGGACAGCAGCGGGACGACGTGGGTGTTTCAGTCGTGGTCCGATGGCGGCGCCGCGTCCCACGTGGTCACGACGCCGGCAACCCCGACCACGTACACAGCCACCTTCGTCACATCGACGGCGCCGATCCGCGTCAACTTCCAGCCGGCGGGCTCGCCGGTGCCGACGGGCTACGTCGCGGACACCGGGCTCGTGTTCGGCGCCCGCGGCGGCGGCCTGTCGTACGGATGGAACGCGGCGAACGACGTCAACACGCGCGATCGCAACAGCGCGGCGTCCCCCGACCAGCGCTACGACACGCTCGATCACATGCAGAAACCGGGCAACCCGAACGCGTCGTGGGAGCTCGCGCTCGCGAACGGGACCTACGACGTGCACGTCGTGATGGGCGATCCGTCGCACCTCGACAGCGACTTCCGGTTGAACGCGGAGGGCGCCTCGATCGTGAACGGCACGCCGAGCGCGGCCTCCCATTGGCTCGAGGGCACCAGGACGATCACCGTCACCGACGGTCGCTTGACGCTGACGAACGCGGTCGGTGCCGCGAATAACAAGCTCTGCTTCGTCGACGTGACGCCGCATTAGTTAGGGGGCACGGTCGAGGCAACTTCTCGAGCCGGCGTGGCGGATCCGGTAGCCGGCTCGTCGAGTTGGTGGCGGTGTGAATGGCCTGGATAACTGGCTGAAACCACAGGGCGTCAGCCATCAGACCGATTGTAACGAGTCTTGCACTCGCAGCGGCCATGATGATGAGACCGCGCGCGATCGAGCTCTCGCTGTTGTCGACCGCACTCGCCCTGGCACTCGTGGCCGGCTGTGTGAGTGGGCCCGACGAGGGCTCGTACGGGGAGCTCTCTGCACCGCTCGGCGAGAGCACTGCCATCTTCTGCCCGCCCGGAACCTCCGGCGATCTCGCCAAGGGGTACTGCGTCGACAGCGATAACGCCTATGGCCCGTTCACCAATGCGATGATCGCGGCCTGTGTGAGCGCGCAGGGCGGCGGCGCCTGCGTGGCGACGCGCACGTTTCAGATCGACGGCCACGACGTACAGATTCCGCGCTGGGGGAAAAACTTCGCCGCGTCGCTGCGCGGCACCGGCAGGTGCATGGCGGGCGCGACGTTCGATGCCTCGCTCGGCGCCTGCGTCGAGGGTGAGAACGCGTTCGGCCCGTTCCCGACGGCGATCCTGGCCGCGTGCGTGGTCAATTCGGGCGGCGACGCCTGCTACAAGAACCGCTGGAGCAAGTCGTTCTACGCGGGCCTCGCGAGTCACCCGCGCCCGAACTTCGCCGCCGCCAACACCCTCGAGTACCACGTCGTCACGACGGGCGCGGATCGCTCGTTGGCCCCCGGCATCGCGGTCACCACCGGTCACATGCAGCGCCTCGGTCGCGAGTATTCGCGCGATGCCGACCTGGTCACGTTCGATGATGGCTACGCGGGCGTCTTCACCAACGCCCTTCCGAACCTCGCGGCCGCCAGGGTACCAGCCGTCGCGGCGATCATCGTCGACGCGACGCGAGACTCGGGCTCGCCCGACGCACAGCCGACCCACATGTCACGTGCCGAGCTGACCACCCTCGTCCGCGCCGGCTGGGTGCTCGCGTTGCACGCCGGCACGGGCGCCGAGCACGAGCTGAACTATGCACGGGAGGCCGAGATCCTCCGCACTGGACAGATCACGAGCAGCAGCCGGTCGCCGGCCACGATCTCGCTGTCGGATGCACGCGCGGTCGACTACCTGGCCGATCTCACCTTCCAGACTGGCGGGCCCACCCAGCGTCTCCTCGATCAGCTGCGCGCCGACCGCGCGCGCGCCGAGGGGTTCGTGAATGCCGGCGCCAGCAGCACCGAAGCCGCGACCCACGCCCTGACGGATCGCCTGTATGGACAGCGTCAGCGCCTGGCGCAACAGGCGGGCATCCCGATCGTGGCGATCGACACGTTCATCTATCCGCACAGCGAGAGCAACGACATCGTGCGCTCGGCCTCGGCGCGCGCCGGCTTCGTGCGCGGCTATGCCGGCGGCGCAATCGGTGACGCGGCGGATGCGTTCAACCTGCCGCGCCGCTGGATGAACGATCAGACCAACGTTCCCTGAGCCAGCAGCGAACCTAGCGACCGCGGCGCTTCGGGGCATCGTGAGGATGCTGGAACGACCACGGCCAGACCAGCTCGCGCAGCTTCTTCGTCGCATCGAGATACGGGCGGTTCCATACCTCGGCCAGCCGCTCGGTGGCATCGAAGATCAACGAATCACCGACCGACTCGACCGCAAGCGCGCCGGCGGCGCGAAGCTCGTCGGCCGTCGTGCGCGCGGCGAGCTTCGGACCGAGCAGCGTGATCGGATAGACTCGCCGGACCTTGTTCCAGGCGTGATAGGCCAGTGGTTCCTTCCTGATCAGCTCGTTGGTCGGGTCCGGAGCTTCGCCAACAAGCGACTCGAGCTCGCGACTCGCCTCGACCTTCGCGTTGCGCATGTTCGCGGCAGCGAAGACTCCACCGGAGAGCACCTGGCACTGGGTCGCCGCGATGCGAAACCACGAGCGCGCGATGGCTACGAATCGCTGTTCTGGCCAGCTGGCCGATTCGGCCGCGAGCCACACGAGCGGCGGGGCATAGTCCGCGGGCACGACGGTGGGATCGGCCCCGAGTGATCCGGCCTCCCAGATGGACCTCGGACGGTTCACCGGTCAAGAACGTGACCGACAACCGACCTTCCTCGAGCGCCGCATCGATCTTTCTCCACGCGAACTTGCTCCACTGCAGGGCGCGGTCGTTCGTGGAGATCTTGAGGTTCTCGGGTCCGATACCGAGCCCCTCGGTCATCTGCTCGATCAGGGCGCGACAGGCCTTCGGCGTCTCGCCGAGGGGGCGCTCGAGATACAGAAAGCAGCCGTGACTGGGAAGGTTCGCCCAGTGTCCTCCAACGGTCTTGTTCATTCGGGCACTGGCAGCGGGGCTCTCAGCGACGGGCTAGCGACCACGGCGCTTCGCGTCATCGTGAGGATGCTGGAACGACCACGGCCAGACCAGCTCGCGCAGCTGCTTCGTCGCGTCGAGATACGGGCGGTTCCACACCTCGACCAGCCGCTCGGTGGCATCGAACATCAGCGCATCGCCAACGGACTCCACCGCGAGCGCGCCCGCGGCGCGAAGCTCCTCGGCCGTCGTGCGCGCGGCCAGCTTTGGACCCAGTAGCGTGATCGGATAGACCCGCCGGAGCTTTTCCCATGCGTAGAATCCGAATGGTTCCTTCTCGAGTAGCACCTGGACAGGGTGTCGGGCCTCGCCCGCGAGTGCCTCGTACTCGCGGCTCGCTTCTACCTTCGCGTTGTGCATGTTCGCGGCCGCAAAAACGCCACCCGACAGCACGTGGCACTGCGTCGCGGCGATCCGGAACCAGGAGCGTGCGAGCCCAGCGAATTGGGCCTCGGACCAACGGCTCGCCTCGGCCGCCAGCCAGATGCTCGGTGGGTCGTCGGTGGGACCAAGCTCCCACCTGTTCGTGATCGCGATTCTCCCACCCAGGTGCACCTCGGACGGTTCACCGACGAGGAACGTTACCGACAGCCGGCGAGTATCGAGTGCGGCATCGATCTTCTTCCACGCAAACTTGCTCCACTGCAGATCGCACATTTGTTCGACCAGCGCGCGACCTGCCTTGGGCGTCTCGCCGAGTGGTCGCGCGAGATACACGAAACAGCCGTGGCTCGGGAGGTTCGCCCAGTGCCCTCCGACGGTGTTCATTCGGGGCACTGATAGCGGGAGGCGCAACGCTCGTAGGTTTCGTACCGATGGCTGAACTTCACGGTGTCGTTCTTCTTCGGCGAGTCAGGGCTCACGCGACAGTTCGCTTCGACCAGGTTCTGAAACGCGCGTCCGCCAAGATCCGAGGAGGGTTCCTCGTCACGTTGCATCCGCGCCGTGTAGTAGTCGGCAACAGCCTTCACGTAGTCCGCGAGGCGGTCCGTGCCATTCCAGTCCTTGGGCTTGAATTCGTAGACCCAGCAGTCGTGCTTGCCGTTGACCACGACGCAGTCGGGCCGGCCGCCGGAGAGGTACCCGGGCTTGTCGTAGACGTTGCAGCGGAAGTCCCGCGCGAGCTTGTCATGCGCCTGCTGTCCGAACGTCTTGGCGAACTGGAGCGCCGGATTATTGTTACCGTGCCAGTCGCCGTTCTTCTTCTTGAGCCGCTTGAGCCGCCCCTCTTGTTTGTCCATCTCGTCGCGAAGCGCCGCGATCGCGTCCCGGTTCTTCGCCTTCGCGCCGAGCTTTTGCTGCGTGGCGCGCAGCGCCGGTAGACGGGCGAGCACGGTATCGATCTTCTGCTCCGAGCGGCCGATCACTTCGGCCGTCTTCTGCTCGACGATGCTGACCTCCGGCGCCTCGTGCGCCTCGAACTCGACACCGCACCACGCGTCCCAGAGCTCCTGCATACCGACACAATCGAGCGTGTAGATGCCGCGCGCGTCGGCCTCCCATGCGTTCACGAGATCAGTGAAGTCCTTGAGGTCGCTTGCGCCTTGCCGCCGAGCTCGCTCAAGAAGCGCTCGACCGCAGGATTGCGGGTGCCCTTTGCGAGGTCGTCACGCGCGGAGTGGACCTCCTGGGTCTTGGTGTCCCAGTATTCGTAGATCTTGTCCGCGGTCTCCTTCATCTGACGCTTCAGCGGCGACCAGCGATCGTCGCGGGCGTCGAACCCGGCAACGGTCGCGACCAGGCCACGCATCGTCGAACGCCCGGCTTCCATTCCTGCGATCGCCCTGGTGTACTTGTCACTTCCTCTTCGGCGAGCTTGGGCCCATCGAGGAGCCCATCGGGATTCTTGTCGTCGACGAACTTCTTGAGCGCCGCGACGAGCTTCAGCGTGCTTGCCTCGCATTTACCCGGCGCAGCATCGAGCGCGAACTGCGTCTTTTTGAGCCCCACCAGCGCGGTCGCCGCAGGTGCGAAGCTCCGGATGTAGTCCGGCCACTGGGACGTGATGCTGTTGGCCTTCTTGTCGCTTCTCTTCACGTTGTCGAGATCCCGGACGAAGCGCTCGATATCGGAGATCGCGCTGCGCGCATCGTTCACCTTGCTCGCCGACGAGTCGCCCACCACATCCTTGATCTGCTTCTCGACGACGCTACCGCAGATCGAATGATCGTCGATGCTCGGGGCTCGGAACCCTGCACGCGCGAGCGTGGTCTCCGCCTCCGCACGCGTCATGAACATCAGGTTCGGCACCGTCAGGTTCTCGCTCGTGGCCGCGCTCGGTGCCGACGAGGTCGGAGGTTGAGCTCGACGGCGAGCTCGACGAACCGCCAGGGCTGGTGAAGCTACCGGCGAGCTTGCATCCGACGGCTCCGAGCAACAGGACAACGCACGCACCGACCTTGGTCATTGTCCGAAATCTAGCGCGGGGCTGTGATCGCCCGCCGCGCGTACGCTGTAGCAATCCGCTGCAGGGCGCCGAGTGGGCCCATGACGAAGCATCCTCATCGATCCCAGCGTGGTCCGCACCGGCCAGGGCGACGACCGCCGTGCGGAGCGCGGTGTGCGGTGACCGCGACCGATCGTGTGCATGGCTGGCCGACCCGCCGGCAGCTCGGCTGCAACTACCCTGGTGCGGTCAAGCCTCTCGCGCGGTTGCGCGGGCGTGGGGCTTGCTGAACCACCCGTGATGCGAACCACGATGAGATTGTTCCTGGTCGGGCTGGCGTGTGCCGTCGCCGGGTGCGCGGCGGATGATCCAGCCGATGACGATGCGAACCCGCCGAGCGACGGCAAGGCCGATGGGCTCAGCTTCAGCGCGGTCGAGACCCGCGCGATCCTGAAGGTCGCCAACGAAGCCTCGATCGCCGATTTGAAGAGCGGCGCCGGGCTGTCCGCCGCCACCGCTGCGGCGATCGACGCCCACCGCATCGGCGCCGATCGTAAGCTCGGTACGTCCGACGACGACCTGTTCGACTCGCTGGCCGAGCTCGAC
>JAYUVX010000216.1:0-14789 GCA_043753855.1 Myxococcales bacterium
CACCGCGCTGTTGGTGTGGAAGATGTGAGGGCCGTACTTGTGAACGAGCAGGCCATGATCGTTATAGTGATCATAGGCGTTGCCGCCGATGTGCGGGCGCTTGTCGCAGATCAGGACCCGCTTGTTCGAACCATTGGCGAGCCGCTCGGCGAGCACGCTTCCGGCGTAGCCCGCTCCGACGATGAGGTAGTCGAACACCGGGTCAGTCCTTGACCGGCGATCGCGGCGTCTGCGGGAGGGCGCCACCGGCACCGCGGGTCGGGACGAGGCCGGACGAGCGCAGCGCAGCGCGGGTCGCGATCGAGCGCTCGACGTGAGCCCACATCTCGCTCCACGTTCGGTCCCACGATAGGTCCGAGAGGAACGAATCCGCGTGGACTCGACGCGCGGTGACATCCGACGCGAGGGCCTCGTCGACCGCGCACGACATCTCGGGCGCGCTATCCGCGATCCACGCGAGGCCTTCACGACCGTAGGGCTTCACGACATCGGTGATCGACGTCGAAACTACCGCGCAACCTGCCGCCAGGTACTCGGGCGTCTTGGTCGGGCTGATGAACCGCGTGGAGTCGTTGCGTGCGAACGGCAGCATCGCCACGTCCCATCCGGCCAGATACTCCGGCAGCTCGCTGTACTGCTTTCCACCGAGCCAGTGAATGTTGGGCCGGCGGGGCAGTGTGTTTGGGTCGATCTTCACGACCGGTCCGATCATCACGAGCTGGAGATCCGGTCGCGCGTCGGCGAGCTGACCGATCAGCTCGAGATCCATGCGCTCGTCGATCACGCCGAAGAAGCCAACGCGAGGATGCGGGATCTCAGCCTGATCCACCGGATCCGCGATCCGCTCGCGTGCCTTCGCGAAGTGCGGCACGTCGACACTCGACGGGAACGGATAGATGTTCTTGTGCTGATAATTGGCACGCTTGTAGTCGTAAAGACTGTGGCCGCCGGTGAACACCACATCGGCGCTCTTGAACAGTAGCGCCTCGCGCTGGGTCAGCTCCGGTGGCGCGCCCTGGAACAACGAGAGCTCGTCCATGCAGTCGTAGACGACCGCGCGCGGCTTCACGTGATGCGTGAAGGCCAGCGACATCGGCGTGTAGTACCAGAGCACGGGGCGCGGGTTATCGAGGTGGAACAGGACGTGATCGATCATGCGGCGCTGCGCCGCGACCGCGACATCGGTTGGCGTGTTTGGAGGAAGGTGCGGGACCGCGATGGTCATCCCGTTCTCGGTTCTCCGTTCGAGCTCCGGCTCGCTCGCGTCGTACAGCGGCTCCTCGAAGTACACGACGCGGTGTTCGCGGGCGCAGCGACTGAGCAGGTGCTGGGGACGCTGATAGACAAAATTCCAGCGCAGGTGCGACAAGCAGAGGATCGTTTCTCCGGGACGATTCATGACAGCGAGCCGCTGCAGTGTTCGTACCGGCGCGGGAGGCATAGAACGTGGAATCGAGCAGTTTGCACGTGTCCACGGCGCTCGTACGCGCGTGTCGGCGCAGCGCTCCCGCTCAGCAGGGCTCGTAGGTCCACTTCTCGACGTGCCGCAGGATCTGCTTTGGCGCGAGCGTGACGAGGGGACCCATCGTTTCCAGCTCGACCATGAAGCTCCTCGTTCCGAGATAGATCGCGACATTGGTGTTGAGCGGATACGTACCCTCCCGTATGAGTGCGGACGTCTTCGTGAATCGTCCTCGCGCATCCTGCATCTCGAGCATGCCGCGCGGAGCGAACAGCATGCGCTTGGCCTCGATGCCGCGCGCGCGGATCGCGACGTGCTCTTCGGTGATTGCGAACTGCGGGTCGGCGAGTCGCGAGCTGTGGTCGCCGCCCCAGCGTCTGGGTACGACCATTGTCAGTACATCCCAGTTCGGGTCCCCGCCATCGAGCGGAATCCGGTAGCGCGTGGACTTGTTCGGCAGGGTGCAGGTAAGCCCCCATGCGCCTCCGGACCACAGCATGTCGCCTACGTTCCGCAGCCTATGCTCGATCCTCCAGCCGCTCGGCCCGGCGTGAACTGCGATCGTCTTTTCGATCAGCGACGGCGTTGGAGGAGAGATGATCGCGACGCCATCCGGGAGCTCGCGCACTCTGCACGGTCGATTGTCGGGTGCGTAGGTCTCCTCGGATTCGTCCGCGTGGGGCCGAGCGATCCACAGTCGATGACCTCCGTACAGCCGCCAGTCCCCGCGGGTGTGCCGACCGGCCGTGTCCCAGAACAGCAGGTTGTCTCCGTCGATCGCGCCGAACGACGCGATCCGCGGCCCCACGGCGTGGACGATCACGAGTCGCGATCGGCGATCGACGAGCTCGATCGAGGCGTGGCCGTGGTGTTCGATCGCCGTCAGCTTGACCATGAGATCTCCTGTCGTGAACGCCGTCCACCCTCGGCCCGGAACGGCACCGCGAGACGTGGGCGCGCGGCTAGCACCTGGATTCCGAGGACCCGGAGTGCCTGCATCAAGCGCCGTACCGCTCCTGGCATGTCGATGGCACGGCAGTGGCGGAGCAGGAACGTCATGATCAAGTGCTCCGCAATGTTCTCGTTCGTGCTCGTTGCGGGGATCGCAAGTTGTCACTCCGACCACCGCGAGGGGACCGGTAACACGGGTGATATGAGGGCCACGGGGCCCACGCTGGATCACGAACAGCAGATCGGCAGCGTGGACATGCAAGGCACGATCGATCCGGCGGGTCCGCGGAGCCTGCCGGTCATGGGCCGGGAGGCCCGGCTCCCGAGATGAGTGGTGCGGCACCGCAAGGGTCCACCGGCAAGCGCACGGGCACCGGCTCGACCGGGATGGGTTCCGGAGGGTCGTCCCGTCCCACGGCGAGCCGCCCAGATCAACCGGTCGCGGGCGGCAGCGCGGCGGCTTGGGTAGTGCGCACACGCGTACGCGGCCGGGATCGGTCGCCCAGAAAGCGGCGGGCACCGAGCCGCCGCAGCCGCAGAAGTCAGCCGGCCCCAGCGGCGGCGCGGCGAGGAACCGGTAGCGTCGAGTCCCTCGGCGCGGCGACCACGTCGAGGGTGCTCGCGCCGAACGCGGTGCACATCGCCTCGAGGACTCCGATCATGCGGTCCTCGAGGCCGCTGCCCTCGTAGCGGGGCGCGATCGCGAGCACGGCTAGATGGCCGCGTGTGCCGTCGATGTTCAGCAGCGTGCAGGCGGCGAGTCCTCCCTCGGGATCGTCGAGCACGAGCACGTGCTGTCCAGGCTGCTCCGCCGTGGCCGCGAGGTGCATCCGGTGCTGGCTGTCGGGGCGGGCTGCGAGCAAGCGCTCGATCGCGGGGAGGTCCTCTGGTGTGGATGTCCGGATCGTGGGCTGGGTGGTGGTAGGCATTCGCCGTTTTCACCTTGCCGGCGCGAGGGCGCGGCCGCCGGACTGGATGGCGAGCCTGGGTCGCTCGGCGAACCACGCGAGCTCCTCGTGCGCGAGCATCAGGAGCGACTGCCGCTCCCCGAGCCACTCCTCGCATAACAGGAGCAAATGCTCATCGCCTTCGCGGGTGGCCACGGCCGCGAGCAAACGCACGACGTCCACGCCATGCGTGATCCCGAGCAAGGTGCCGCGATACGACCGCTCGGTATCGATCAGACGATCGAACAGGTAGTGGCGGAGCAGCGAGACCAATTCTCCGATCCAGCGGCCGAGCTCGATGCCCAGCGAACCGGTGCGACGACCCTTGACCAGCGCATCGAACCGAGGCCGCTGCGCGTCAGCGTGGTTGGCGATCGCGAGCAGAGCGCGAGCCGGCGGAACATCGCCGAGCCGCTTCGCCTCGCGGCGTGGCTGGACGGTCGCGGAGTGTTCGCTCTGTGAGAGCTCCCTGCAGAGTTTTTCGCGCAGCTTTCGAAGTTCGGACATGCTGGTCGGTCCTGCAGTGAGTGTGCCCGGGAGCCTGGTGCGCGCGAAGCCGGTGAGACGGGCGTAACACCCCGATCGGCGCCCGCGGACCGGTGCTCCTGCCGGTAGATTCCAGCCGATGCGATCTCCCGGCTCCTCGCGGCTTCGGCGTCAGGCCGACACGGGGCGACGCGGGGCGACGGCGCGCGGTCGTGCTGCGGCGTCCCCCGAGGTCGAAGGTATTAGCGACGCACGGCTCACGTTCAAGGCGTAGCAAGCCGCGTCCAAGGGCACCTCCGGATCGCGTTGTTCCACGAGCTCCGAACTGCAGCCGCCACGCGGCCAGGTGGGAGCTGTAGATGCCTTCCTCGCGCAGCATCGCTTCGAGCGCGCCGCGCTCGCCGCTCGCAAGCGCAACCTCGGCAGCTTTCACCAACCGCAGCTTCTCGGACGCCGTGAACTGCCGCCGCGCTTGCTCGGCACGGACCCCTGCGACGCGCTACTCACGCGCCGCTTGTCCTCGGTGGGAGCCTCATCTTGACGAAGAACTCGGGGTGACTTCGGCACGCTTGGGGATCCATTCTCCGCCCATCGGTACACAGATATCGGGAAGCGACTGTCTCAAGCGACGTTGGCACATAGGGATGTGTTCCGGCTAGTCGGCGGTGATTCCGAGAGGGTTGGCTGGGCGTCAACCGCTCCCAGACGGCGGGTCAATGCTCGCGCTGACCGTTCACCGCGCAGCGTTCGTGGAGGCGTCGAGAATCGGGTCAGAGGCCAGAGCAGGTGAAGTTCGCGCCCTGCGCCGGATAGTAGAAGAGGTCGCTGAAGCACATCTCGTCGTTCGACGAGTCGCCGAACCGCTTGGGCGCGTCGGGATTGTTGTACGTGCAGTACGTGGTCAGCTTGTCGGTCGGCTGGAGCGTGATCGGCGAGTCCACCAGATGGAACAGCTGCTTCTCGAAGTTGTAGGGTTCGTCCTGGAGCACGATCTCCTGCGTGCCGCGCGTGATGACCGACTTCACGCGCGTGCCGGTCTTGTGCATGTGCCCCGAGAGCGAGAACACCTGGATGGGCTGGCTCGTGATCGCCGAGACGTTGCAGCCGCCCGATTGCGTCGACATGCCGGTCGGAACCTGCAGCCCGAGAGTCGGGCCGGCGAGCACGATCTCCGCGACGTTCTGGATCTCGCTCGCCGTCGCTTCCTGGATGTACGTACCCGAGCGACCGGAGATGGTCTCGTCGGTCGCGTTGTAGAGGTGAAGGTTGAGAATCAGGCGCTGCCCGGCCTTGAGGTGGAGGCCGACGCCCTGCGGGAACACGAAGTCCGGCGTGCCGACGCCTGAACCGTAGATCATGCTCTGGCCGTTCGTGCCGACGTTGCACAGGTGCGTGCCGTCGGCGGGCGAAGCGCCGCTGAACAGCGTCAGCACCGTGTGGTGCGTCCCAACCGGGATCATCGGGCGGAACGCCTTGATGTACATGTCGCGCGGAACCGTCGCGTAGACGCAGTAGTACGTGTCGGGCTGGCCGGCCGGCAGCGTCCAGTTGCCCTCGAGGAGCGACGTCCATCCGTCGGCGGCGGCCGAGTCGATGGGGCCGGGCGCCGCATCGATGCTGCTCCCCCCATCACCACTACATCCGGCGAGCAGCGTCGAGAGCAAGACAACCGTAGACCGCGACATGAGACCCCCTTGGACCGGAGGAGCTTGCCATCGAACGCGGGTCCACAGGAAGCCGGAAGTACGATGCGCTCGAGCTGGTTGGAGCGCTGCGCCCCGGCCTGACCGCCGGGCTGTGGAGGACGTCGGCGCCGTCCTCGCCGGTCACCGACACCCGACGGTTGGGCGGTCGCCAGTGATCAGTCGGCGCTCCGTGTCCTCATCCGCGGCTCGGTCCGTAGCGTCATGATCGCTGCCCGCGGGCGTCGATCGATCAGCGCCGTTTGCCTTGCCGCGGCTCTGCGAGGGAGCGCGGCCGCATGCAGCGCGGTCATATTCTGTCCCGGCATTAGGTCGCGTCGACGATCCAATAGCCGCGTTGTAGCGCAGCTGTCATCGGGCCCGAACTGCCAGTCACTGGTGAAGAGGAGTCGTTTCTCCGCAGAGGCCTCCATGGGCCGATCGAGCAGCGAGCTCATGTGCTAGGTGGCAACCTCGTCGGGCGAAGCGCCGCTCACGGGCTCCGATGCGGGCTGCTCGATCGAGCGGCGGCCGCTAACGATGACCTCTTCGCGACCCTCGGCGGTGACATGGCGAACGAGCCGATACGTCGTGTTGCCTTCCGCGCGCGCGACCTCCGGTGCGGCGATCAAGAGCTGGAGATCGAGGCTCTTGCAGAGATCGAACAGCACGCCGAGGTTGTCGCGCGAGAGCCGGTTCGCTTCGTCGAGGAACAGGAACCGTAGCGAACCGCCGGTGCGGCGCTCGCGGAGCAAGTTGGCATCGCGCTCCCACTCCGTGAGCACGACCATCATCAGCGCGGCGCCGACGCCGATCGCTTCGCCGGTCGAGAGCTTGGTCGGGCTCGCGACCTCCCATTCCTCGGCGGAGCGGCGCCGGATCTCGACGCCGAGCTCGAGGTACTCGCGGTAGTCGAGCAGGCGCTGCCCGCCGCCGCGACCACCGCCGCCATAGCGACGAAAGATCTCGTCGAGCGCCTCCTCGATCGGGACCGCGGGCGTGAACAACAGCTCTTGCGCTTCGCCCAGCCGCAGCGCGCGCAGGATCTGCTCCATGCGCTCGATGCGGCGGATCTCGACGCGAATGCCGCGAATGCTGCCGAACGCGATACCGTCGAGCTGACCATTGAGACGACGCACTTGACCGTGTGCGCGACGGACCTGCACGTCGATGCCGCGCGCGACGTCCTCGGACGCACCGCGCAGGTCGTGCTCCTGGCGGGCGAGTCGGCGCTCGAGGACGTCGAGGTGATCGCGCAACCGCTCGAGGGCGAGCAGCGGCTCGTCGACGTCGGCGACTTGCACGGGGACGCGGCGCCGAAGCCACTCGCGGGTCGTGCGCCACGCAGCCAGATAGCCGAGGCCGTCGAGCGCGGTGCCGCGCAGCTCGGCAGCGATCTCGTCTCCACCACGCGTGCGCGTGACGCGATCCACGAGCAGCTCGCGCTTGCCCCAGGCATCGGCGACGAGCTGGATGCTCGTGTGGTCGGTACGTGGACCTACGAGCGCGGCGTGCAGCACGCCATCGGCCTGCGCGCTCTCGCGCAGCGCTGTCCATTCGGCGACCGCAGGACCGGCGGCCTGCGTCGCGATCGCGAGCCGCGTGCGGGCATCTTCGATCGTGCGCACGGCGCGGTCGTGGCGCTCGGCGGTGACCGCGTGTTGCCCGACGAGCTCGCGCGCTTCGCAGTCGATCTCGATCACTCGCTCGGCGAGCGCATCCGGGTCGATGACCACGGCGTCACCGACCGGGGTACCGAGCGCGGCGAGCTCGCTCGCGACGCGATCCCGATGCGCGAGCGCCGCGAGGCGGTTCGCCTCGGCCGCCTGCGCGGTTTGCGTCGCTACCTCCCACGCCGCCTCGGCGAGCGCCTCGGCGGCACTCGCCGCTTCCACCGCGCCACGCGCGTCGACGTGTTGCGCCTCGAGCGCGGGCGCGAGGTGCGAGCGCGCATCGAGCGCGGCCTCCGCATCGCCAAACGCAGCGGCGTGGCGATGCTCGAGCACGTCCTCGAGGGCCGCGCGCGCGACCGCGAGCTCGTCGAGCCGGGCGACCAGCGCGGTCGTTCGCGCAGCCTGTGCCGCGACGGCGTCGTCGTCGGGCGGTGGTGCGCGCAGCACGTCGAGTAGCTCGGCGAGCGTGCTGCCGGCGGCGCGCTGACGTGCGAGGTCGTCCGCGCTGATCGCGAGCTCGGCAAGCTGGGCGGCGAGCGCGGTTGCCCGGGCAGCGTGATCGGGGCCGTCGAGCAGCGACACCGCCGGGAGCAACCGGCGCAGCGCTTCGAGCCGCGTGCGTCCATGACCGAGCGCCTCGCGTGCGAGGTGCGCGGCTTCATCGGCGGTGGCTGCCTCGTGCTCGATCGCGGCGAGCTCGGCCAGGAGCCGCGCGTGCTCGTCGGCGGGGTCGCCCGCGGCGAGGACCTCGAGCTCGCTCGCGACCGCATCGAGATCGCGGCGCCACGCGAGGATCTGCGCGCTGCGCGCCGCGACCTCGTCGAGCTCGGTCGCAGCACGCGCGATCGACTCGTGCAGCTCGTGCACGGCTCGCTCGCGCGCACGCCGACCCAGGCTCGGGCGTGGGCGCCGCCGCGTGACGCGCGCCCCGAACGACTCGACGCTGACGACATCGCCGACCTCGTCGAGCTCCGCGATGTCCTCGGGCGGATCGACGCCGAGCACGGACCCTGCGGATACCAGCCAGACATTGGGCGCATGGCGCTCGCTCGCCGAGGTCGCCACGATCGCGGCATCTAGATCATCGACGATCAGCGCGTCGGTGAGGGGACCTAGCTTCGCCTCGACCCAGCTCGCGCTCGCCAGATCGAGATCTTCGAACCGCGACGCGAGCAGCTCGCCGCCGAGCTCGTCACGCAGGCGGAGCAATTCGGGATCGATGTTGGTGCCACTGTGCTCGATGGCCGTCGCGCGCTCGTGCAGCGCTTGCCGTTGTGCCTCGAGCTGCGTGCGCTTGTCGTCGAGACCGTGCAGCTCCTCGGTCAACCGGTCGCGCAACGCCGCGAGCTCGGCGCGATCGGTCAGGGCACCAGCGGCCGTCGCGCACGCGAGCCGCTGGATGGTCGCGGACGCGAGGTGCCAGCGCGCGCTACGACCGTCGAGCGCTGCGAGCTGGTCGCGAACGGACGTGCCGCGCTGCTGGCGCGCGACCAGCTTCGCGCGCGCGGTCTCGCTGCGAAGCTCGGCCTCGCGCACCTCGCGCTCGACGGTCTCGAGCGCGCCAACGACGCGCGACGTGGCATCACCGTCGAGCGCGAGGCCGAGCTGCGCGACAAGCGCGCGAGCGTGGACCTGCCGGGTCGCCAACTGCGCGGCCTCGGCGCGCTCGCGCTCGAGGTCGGGCATCCGCGCTCGCGAGGCTTCGCGCTCGGCGGTCCGCGCGAGCGCCGCACGCGCACGACCGTGCACGTTGGTATCGTCGACCACG
Organism: Myxococcales bacterium; assembly: GCA_043753855.1. GTDB lineage: Bacteria > Myxococcota_A > Polyangia > Haliangiales > Haliangiaceae > JABFXX01. Next base: position 8,970 of record JAYUVX010000216.1, read on the forward strand.
GGCTCGAGGACGGCGAGCGCCTGCGTCGCCGCCGCGTACTCCTGGCGCCGCGTCGCGAGATCGCGGCCGTCGCGCCCTGTCCGCGCGCACTCGGTCTCGAGCCGCGTGCGCTCGCCATCGAACTCGGCGAGTGCCTCCGGCGCATCGTCCGGGGTCAGCGCGGGCCGCGCCAGCAAGCGGCGCGCGTCGTCGAGCCGACGGGTCAGCTGGCGATGCCCATGCGCACGGCGAACGAGCTCGTCGATTCCGACCTGCAGATCCGCGAGGCCACGCGACGCTCGGTCGTAGGCGTCGTGCGCGCGCGTGCGCTCGAGACGTGCGGCGGACCGCGAGGTCGTCGCGGCCGCATGCGCCGCGCGGCACCTCGCTTCCTCGACGACGAGCGCCGAGAGCTCTTCCTCCACGGTCACGAGCCGCGCCGCCACCGTCTGCGCAGCGAGGCGTCGATCGCGCTCCGCGACCGCGCGCCCGTGATCGGTCTGCGCGCTCTCGAGGCGCTCTGCGAGCTGGAGCGTGCGCGTGCGCTGCTGCTCGAGCAGCTCCTCGATCGCCCGATGGGCGCGGAGCGCGTCGTCGACGAGGGGGCGCGCGAGCTGAACGTCTCGCTCGGCTTCGATCGCCGCGGTCCGCGTGGCGCGCACCGACGCGGAGAACATCTCCATGCCCGCTTCGTAGATCGAGGCGATCTCTCGCTCGAGCCGGCGCGCGTCGATGACCTCGCTGCGCGTCCGTGCACACGCGTCCAGGTTCGAGCGCATGCGCGAGAGCGTGTCGGCGAGCCCGGTCTCCTCCTTGAGCAGGAACCCGCGCAGCTCGCTGGTCAGCGCGCGCGAGATGCCGCCGGTCATGCTGGTGCGCAGCATCTCGTTCAGCTTGCTTCGCTCCTCGTCACCAGCCAGGCGCATCGGCGTGATCCCGCGCTCGAACAGCTCCGCGAAGTAGTCCTTGATCGCGCGAAACGTCGTCAGCGTTCCGCCCGCCGCCTCGACCGCCGCGCGAATCTCATCGAGATCCGGCACATGATCGCCGTCGAGCCTGCGCACGAGCAACAGATCCGAGAGCCGCTGCTCGCTCGGCAACCCGGTGACGATGAACGCGGTGGGCTCGACCGTCGGCTCCGCGAGCCGCGTCAGCCGCACGCCGGCGAGCACGCGGGTGCTCGACTGGTCGCCGCATTCGACGTCGAGCACCGTGTACGACGGCCGCCCCTCCTCGCCGAGCCGACCCCAGATTCCGCGATCGCCCCCGGTGGCAGCGGTCTCCCCGAGGTTGGTAAATCGCAGCTTCGACATGTCGGGCAACAGCGCGACGTACGCCGCGATCATGACCGTGGTCTTGCCGGCGCCGTTCATGCCCTCGAGCGCGGTGACGTGGCGATCGAGCAAGTAGCGCTCGTAGAACACGCCCTTCCAGTTCACGAGCGCGAGCGCTGCGATCCGCGCGCGACTCACCAATCCTCGTCGGTCAGGGCGCCGTCCCGCCCGGACTCGTCCGGCCCGGACTCGTCGGCCACGGTGTCGTCCGGAGCGCCCTCTGGGTCGGACCCGATGCTGGGGTCCGGTGGCTCGGCTTCGTTCTCGGGGGCGGTCGTGACGAGCTCGATCTCGCCGTCGGCGACGAGCTTCGCGAGGGCAGCAGCCGGTTGCCCGACACCGCGCACGGGCTCCGCGAATCGCATCAGCGCGGGACGCAACCGGAGCTGCGCCTGGTCGCTGGCCTCGACGAAGCCCAGGGCCGCAAGGTGTCGGATGCCGTCGGCGACCTTGGTGCGCACGGCCTTCTGCGCGACCCGCTCGTCATAACGTCGCTTCGTGGTGTAGAACGCGCGGATCAGCGCGTCGCCCGTGAGCACCACGGCGAGCTGAGCGACGACATCTTCGGCCGTGACCCGGCCGCCGCGCTCGATCGTGGAAGGATCGAGATACAACAGGGCGAGCGCTTGGCCGACCAGCATGTCGCCGGGCGACAGTTGGCGGCGCGACAGCTTCTCGCCGGTGGGGAGCAGATAGTAGTAACCGTCCGTCTTGTGGACCAGCTCGCAGCCGTAGCGTCGATAGAACGTCTCGAGATGATCCTGCGCGTCGGTGAGCAGCGAGTACCAGGCGAAGTCTTCGCGATCGACGTGCCGGCCTCGGCGCAACGCGAGATCGACCTCGGGGAACGATGGATCGAGGACCACGTCCTGCAGCTCGGCGTACTTCGGCGCGATCACGATTTCTCCTCGCGGTGACGGGCAGTCCACTCCTCGACCTCCAGATCCTCGCCCACGGTGACCCACGGCCGCTCGACCTCGGAGCTGACGTGCGCGAGCTGCGCGACGGTGTGCGCGATCCGCCCCGCCTCGAGGAAGCGCTCGCTGGTCGCGAGATCCGCGGTCGCGATCGTCGTCACGCGGGACAGCGTGCGCGCACCTTCATCGAGCGCGCGACGAACTTTCTCGTCGAGGGCCGCCTGCGGATCGGCGACCGGCTCGGTCACGGGCTCGCGATCGCGCGGCGCCCGCGGCCGAGCGACGGGGGGGCGATCACGCGGTGGCGCGACCGTGCGCAGGATCCGGATCGGCGCGGCACTGGCGTACGCGAGCGCGAACTTCGCGCCCTGCCCCGCGAGCTGCTCGCGCAGGCGCTGGGTCAGCGCGCGCGTTGGATCGAGGCGGACCACGTCGCGCAGGTAGCGATGCACGTACTGGAAGTACTCCGACCACGCTCGCTGGCGTGCACCGCCCCACGCGACGCTGCGATCGATCTGATCCATCACGCGGTGCGCGATCGTCTCCGCTTCGGGCTCGCGCGCCGCGACCGCGAGATCCTCGATGTCCTGCAGCAGCGCGAGCAGCTCGCTGCTATCGCGCAGCAGCACCTCGTTGAGCTCGTGCAGCGTCGCGCTCGTCGACTCGAGCAGCTCCTGGCACCGATCGAGCGCGCCGAACCAATCCGCTTCGAGCAGCCGGCGGATCTCGGCCTGGAAGTTCTCCTGTTGAAGATCGAGCCCCCGCTGGCGGCGCTCGATGCCAGCGACGAGCTCGGCGATCGTTACTTGCAACGGGCCCACCACGCCATCGCGCCACTGTTCGGGCTGACTCGCCACGCGGGCCGTCGCAAGGACGTCGGAGATGACGGCGCGCAGGCTCGCGATCAGCACGTGCAAGCTGGTCCGGGTCAGCACGTCCTCGTCGAGGAAGAACTCGACGATGCCGGTCGCGAGGCGGGTCAGCGCGAACTCGCCGGTACGCACGACACCCTGACCATCGACACGCGCCAGCATGCGTTGATCGCGCAGACGTTGGATCGAGTGGGTCGCGCGCCGGCGCACCTGGTCGGCCTCGGATTGCACGATGGAGCTCGCGTGCGCGAACACGTCGACGAGCTGCTCCTCCGTGAACGAGGTCAGGTTCGCGCCCTCCGCGCGTACGTGCAGCGCGACGAGAAAGCACACGTCCACAGGCCCGAGCTCGATCGCGATCTTGCGATCGCCGATCGCGGCAAGCACTTGATTGAGGTCGCGGCGTGGGCTCGTCACGGTCAGAACGGCGAACGTGGGGCGTACACTCGCACGACGCGATCCGCGCAGCAACCGAGCGAACACCTATTGACCTTCGCACCGCCCTTCGGCGGTGCGGCGCGCCCGACGCCGTCGAGCCTGCCAATTTCGTTGGGGTCCGCTGGTCAATGCCCTCATGATCGAGGTCGAGCACGTGGAGCGCAAAGTTCGGCGTCGCCACACCGAGCGCGGAGAACTCGGCCACGTGCAGCCCGTAGCGCTCTTCCTCGCCGATCGCGCTGTGAACCTTGGACGGCTTGTGGCCATCGCGAGGGCTGTACCCGTTCTCCTCGATCCACTCGGGGGGGCAGCGTAGTCGCCTCGGCACCGGTGTCGAACACGAGCTGCCTGATCGTCGATCCGCGAGGTCCATCGAGCCTCGCTTCGACGATGATCAGCTCGCGCCTACGGGAAAAGGAACCTGAGAGCTTCGTCATCGAGGATCAGCGTGGGGCGGCGCAGCGACTTCGTGCACTCGCCGGTAAACCGGACGGACCAAGGCGAGTACTGCTCGGTGAGGACGACCGGACTCTGCCCGAACTCTGCCCGAGCCCCCCGAAGCAGGCCGAACCTCAGGTACTCACCGATCGTGAAGGCCGCGCGACGAGCTACGGGTGGGCCGGCACGCGCAGCGAGTGGGACATCGTCACGCCGATTCGATTCGGCCGGCTGTCTCGCTGGCACAGCGCACTGGCTCATTCCGACGACGGCATCGGTGCGGTGAGCTAGACGGCTCTGCGTCTTCGTCTCAGGGAACCGGCTGCGGGTCTCGGCCGGACGACGCATCGCTCGACTCGAGATAGGCGATCACGTCGGCGGCCGCGTAGCTCGTCCGCTCACCGAGGAAGCGGCCGATCGACAAGAGCTCGTCGCCGCTGGTCACCAGCGGTGGCTCGACGAAGCCGTCATCGCGCGACTGTCCCAACCCGACCGTCGCCATCAGCGAGTTGCAGAGGCAGCGTCGACCGATGGTGTCCTCGAGCTCGCCGCCCTTCGCGAGGTAGGCGTCCACCGGTTCGCCCGGGCAGCGATAGCCGATCGTCCCGTCCGCTTCCGCGTACGCGACCCGCAGGGCGCCCAGATCGCATACGCGCTCGCGCTCGACTCCCGTGGCGGGGTTCTCGGGCCAGTCGACGACCTTGAACGGGTAGCCGGTCGGCGACGCCCGCGGATCGGTTCGCACATCGAGATCACCGGTCCGTGCGTTCGCCAGTACCGAGCGCCGGATCCGCTCGGTGATCCCGGATTCGTCGCAGAACGCGAACAGCGTCCCGACCTGGATCCCCGCAGCGCCTGCCGCCCTCGCCTGCACGAGTCCCTCAGGGCTGCCCAAGCCACCCGCGAGCCAGAACGGGAGCCCCAGCTCGGCAAGCTTCGCGAGGTCGACCACATCACGCGGGCCGTACAGCGGCTCGCCGCGCGAATTCGATCGCGGCTCGCCACGCGGTGGCGCATTGTGGCCGCCCGCGGTCGGTCCCTCGATCACGAAGCCGTCTACGCGCCCGTTCGCCTTGCGCGCGAGCATGGTCGCCAGCGAGTTGCTCGCGACGATCGCGAGGAACGCGGGCCGTCGCAACACCGGCGGCGTGCCGTTCCAGTGCACGGCGGGATCTAATGTGAGCAGCTCGGTCCGACCCGCGGGCAGATTCTCCACGTCGAATCGGATCGAGCACGGTCGGTGCTCGGCGAGAGCGTCGAGCGCGCCCGGAATCTCCCGCGGGATGCCGGCCCCCATCAGGATCACGTCGACGCCCGCGAGCATCGCGCCGTACAGCGCGGGCAGCGTGGGCAGCGTGATCTTGGCGAGCAGGTTCATGCCGACGAGGCCGTCGTGACCCTCCTTCGCGAGATCGACCTCGACGAACGTGCTCAGCATCGTCAGCTGCTGACGCTCGACGCTCATCACCTGCCGGAGCAGCGGCACCATGCGGTACGGCATCAAGGACTTTTAGACGAACCGAAAAAGAAACACCCGAGGTCTCCCTCGGGTGGTCCGATGCTCGCGATTGAGACGCTAGCTTCGGGGACGACTCTCACTTGGCGGCGAGGTCACCCCTGAAACTAGCGAATGGGGCTGCTCTTGTCAAAAGAAAGCCCATTCCTCATCGCGCGCTGCGGTCAACGCGTGCGCGATGGAAGCAACGAACCTCTCCCATAACCCCAACTCCGTTGGGGCGAGTCACCACGAGCTCGAACTCGCGACGGCGCTGTATCAAGCGCTGACGAGCGGGCACGATCGGCTCGGCTACAACGTTTCTGGCACCTACGCCTTGTGGGTGC
>JAYUVX010000217.1:0-4897 GCA_043753855.1 Myxococcales bacterium
GCCTTGATCAGCTCGACGTCATCCGCATAGCGGAGCGCCTTGCTGAGCACGGCGAGGATGTTGTTGATGCGCTTCTTCGAGAGTTCCTTCCCGAGCAGCCGCGCGCGGAACCGGTTGAGCGAGCCGATGTCGATCTCGTCGAGCCGCTTCGAACCGAACTCCGGCTCGAGGTGGATCTTCATGATCGACAGCTTCGACTCGACCTCGCTCGGCTTGTTGTCCTGCGCGATCACGTGCTCTGTCCAGAACCGACCGTGAAACCACTCGCTGAACGTCGGTAGCTCCTTCTTCTTTCCCTCTACTTTCTGCTCGGAGGTTCCGGCCATCGCCTTGCCCGCGCGGGCGGCGGCGATCGCACGGCCTTCGGCCTCTTGTGCACCGATCTTGGTGTTCGTGAGGTCTCGGTACGGGCCCAGGGCTCCCGGAGTTCCCGACACTCGCTCACTCGTTCCATCGGTGTGTACGACGGTGGCACGGAAGTACCACCGACCAGTTCTTGAATCACGACGGTTCGGCATCTCTACTCGCCTTCCCTCGCGACCTGCCATGACGTCGATAACCATGACATGAGGGCCGAGCGGCTGAAACGGATCGTTTTCCCCAATCGTCGGTGTGGGATCTTATTCCGAGCGACGAGCATGTAGATCGTGTTCCGTCCGACGGCGAGCAAGCTGGCAGCCTGCGGCACGTCGAGGACGTCGCTCGCGTCGCGGGGCTGATCGGTGTCCGGATTCATGGCTACGCAGCCTTCTTCGCCATGGCGATGTTCGAGGCGGGCGCGTTCGTCCACGTCGCGACGTACGGGCGCGGATCGACGGCGACATAGCCGCGATCGTCGGTCCACTTCCACAGCTCGAAGCCGATGCGCGGTTGCGCCGCGTACCCGATGACCTGGCCGACGCGCACGTACTGCCGACGCTTGAGCTTGGGCAGGCAACGAGTCACGGCCAGCGTGGTCAGGCCGGTGTAGTGCGTGGACCACATTCCGCCGTGATCGAGACTGATCGCGCACCCAGCCGGGCTCTCGATCGCGCACGCGACTTCGCCATCGTTGGCCGCGTACACCGCCATGCGCTCGCCCTGACCTCGAGGCGCGAGTGCGTGGCCGAGATCGACACCGAGGCGATCACCGCAATGGGCAGTGAGCACACGCGGATCGACGCCGCCGCATGCGCGGAGCGGCCACGTGAACGGCGACGAGGGTTCGCGGCGCCGTGGGGAGAGACGGATGCTGCGCTTGTTGAGGAAGCGCGGCGGGCTCATGGCGAGCTGGATCGATTGCGTCATGGTTGTTTCCTCGTTTCGTGACGCGCGGGCGCTTTGGCGCGGCTGGCGGGCTTGGCGACAACACGTGCCGCAGTGCGCGGCACCGCGGCGGGAATGACCGGGATGCGCAGGCCGCTCGGTCGCTGTAGCGCCGGCGCGGGGTTCTTGTCGTGCTCGTTCGCGATCATGGTGAGTCGCGCGATCGCCAGGTCGAGCACCTGATCGATGGACAACCGCGCGGCGGGTGGTGATGCCGAGGGTGTACCGGGGAGCGCGATCGGTTTGCCGGGCTCGACGTCGAGAGCCGCCGCGATCGTCCGGCATGCCCGCACCCCTGCCGCCTTCTGTTCGTTGGTGGCCTCGGCACTGACGGCCGCGCGGATCACGTCGATGAGTTCCTGCATGGGATGTCTCCGTTGGGTTGAATGCGTCGAGGCAGCGTTGCGCGCGCTCAGAACGGCGCGGCTTCGAGCTCCGGTTCGGGCTGCGGCTGGCCGAGCTGGTTGTCTCGAGGCTGGAGGCGTCGGATCAGCCGCAGCTCCTCCGCGTGTGTTTGGTCGGGCGTCGTTGTCTTGATCGCGACCTCGACGCCGCTGCGGGCGTACGTCAGGCCGGGATCCGCGCCCTCGGCGAACTGCCCGCGCCAGAATCCTTTGTATCGACGCCACGTCTGAAAATGCCGCGTGAGGGTGTCGTACAACCGGCCCACGCTCGAGCCGACATAGACGATCGGTCCATCGATCTCGCGGATGACGTACACGCCCGCCTCGCCACGCAGCTGCCGAACCCAGGTGGGATAGGGATCGCCGCGTTCACCCACGGCGCGATACGACGACAACGCAGCGTTGCGCGGGGCAGGCGACGCGGAGGCAACGCGCGGAGTGCTGGTCGGAGTCCAGGCGATGCTCGCGCGTGACCACGCGGCGAGGTACGGATCCGGATCGACAGCGCCCGATCGGATCCCGTCCTTCCACACTTCCACGTGCAGATGACGAACGTGCGCAGCATCCTCGGGGCTCGCACCGATCGTGCCGATGGGCTGGCCCGCGTGCACGAGGGCGCCTCGGCTCACGTCGAGCGTGGCGAGGTGCGTGTAGTAGGTGGCCCATCCGTTGGGGTGGCGGATGACGACGGTGTTGCCGACGGGCGTCGTGCTCGCGAACGTGACGACGCCCGCGGACGCGGCGAGCGCTGGCACGCCCTGGGGCATGAAGAACAGCGGCGTACCGCCCGGCGTGCTCGGCGGGAAGGCGACGATCAGGTCGCGTGCATCGCGGCGGCGATACATGAGATCAGCGCCGAGGTGCTGGCGCGCCGTTCCGTCGGCCGATGCTTGCGCGCGAAACTCGCTCGATGTCACGGCGAGCCGGTCTCCGAGACTCGGCACGGGATGGACCCAGCCAGCGCCGCTCTCGTTGAACGCGTTGAGCGCGTTGCTCGCGGCGGACTCGTTGCTGACAGTGGCTGAGCTCGCCCGGATCGCGCGCAATGCGAGCGCGCTCACGGTGGCGAGACCACCACCGACCAGGAGGAGCCCGAGCGGGCTGTCGTCGGTCATCACAGCGGCTCCGACGGGACGAGGTACGCGAGGTCGGGGGTCACGTAGAGCTTGACCCCGGCAGCCTTCAGCGCCTTGAGGACGTTACTCACTGCACCGGTGATCGCGTCACCGGTTGCGTGCACCTCGGCCGTGCCCGCCGCGCGACACTTCGCGATCACGGTCGACAGGTCTGCGGCAACGCCATCGACCTCGATCCGATCCGCGCGGACCCAGACGACGCGCCGCGAGGGCGGCTGTGCTGTGTCGGTTCCGTTCGCGTGGCCGTCGCCGGGACTGCGGAAGCCCCAACCCTTGCCGCGCGCGAGTAGCCACCATGCGACGAGCCCCGCGCCGCCAACGAGGATCACGCTTCGACCGGTGTGATCGCGTGCCCCCATTATCGCGCTCCTTGCCGGTTGAGGAGGCGAACCATTCGTTCCGTCAGCTGATCCGCCTGGTGGGGCGAGACCGCGTATCGTTCGTTCCCGAGGTCCACGCGGTCGACGTACAGGATCGCCTCGCCGTCGCGCAGGATCGTGCGTCCCTCGCGCGTGTAGCGCTTGGTCGTGCGCGACGCGCCCCGCGGTTTGCGGCGCGCCGGCATCGGTTCGGCGCGAGTCTCCTGGAACGCGTTCGGCGAGGTGACGAGGATCCAGTACCCAGGGTCCATGGGCTTGTTCGCGTGGGGATCGAGGAAGCCCGCGGCGGCGAGCCGATCGCGCGCGTCGTCCCACAGGATCGGCGCGCTAAGGCGCCGCGCGTAAATAAACGATCCAGAAGCACGTCAGTCGCTCACGCTCGGGCGGATGCAATAGTTCCACTGCCCGCGAGCCCGGCCGGCCCGGACATTGAGCGCCTCCATCTCGTCATCGGTGACACGGAGGCCTTTGGTGTAGCGGTTGCGATCCAGCCCGGCGCGGATCTTCAAGCCGGCGGCGGTGGTCGTCGAGCCGATCAGGTTGACCACAGTCTCGACGGTCTCGAGCGGGCGCCCCCGCCAGTTCTGGGTGATGTGGCAGAACATGCGGTGCTCGATCTTGTTCCACTTGCTCGTGCCTGGCGGGTAGTGGCAGACCTGGATCGTCAGCCCGGTATCGTTGGCGAAGCGTTGCAGTTCACGCTTCCACAGCCGGGTGCGCGATCCGTTGCTGCCTCCACCGTCCGCGGTGATCAATAGCTCGCTCGCGGTCGTGTAGACCTTCTTGCCCATGTGACTCCACCAGCGTCGAATCGACTCGACGGCGAACTCGGCGGTGTCGTGATCGATGCCGACGTTGACCCACCCCTCGTTGCGGGCCAGATCGTAGATGCCGTAGGGGATCGCCTTGCCGAGCTTCGCGTCGACAAAGTCATGGACGCGGACGGGAACCGGCTCGCCAGCGAGCTGCCATTCCCGGCCGCCATTCTTGAAATCTCCGACGAGCTCTTTCTTCTTGGTGTCCACCGAGATGACCGGCTGGCGCTCGGACTGGAACGACTTCACCTGGCGGTTGATGTGCTCGAACTGCGCGTTGCGGTCGGGATGCTGGGTGCCCTCCCGCGTCTTGCGATTGCCCTGAAGGCTGTACCCGGCTGCCGATAGCAACGCGCGCACCTTCGTCGCGCTGACCGGGTGCCCCTGCGTCGTCAGCTCTCGCGCAAGTTTACGCGTGCTCTTGCAGGTCCAGCGCAACGGCGACATGGGATCCCCGCGTGTCAGCGGATCGATCAGCGCGTCCAGTGCGCCCTGCAACGCGGGGTCGTGCGTCTCCAGCACCTTGCGCCCTCCACCCGGCCGACGCACCGTCTGCGCGCGGGGCAGCGCCCCCGGTGGATTCGAGCGCAGCTCGATCAGATCGCGTTTGCCGGCCACGATTCGCTTGTGCGGAACCCCGGTCGCCGCCGTGACGATCGCCACCCCGCCACGGCCGATGGCTTCCGCTTCCGCGGCCAACCAGAGCCGGGTCACGCGCTCGTCCATCACGGTGGCTAGCGCTTCAAATTTCCTGCGAATCCGTTCCACGTCGGGCATCTGAACGCAGAAACCGTCCACGCCAAACCGAAATTCCATACGTCACAGTTGTCGCTCGATTATTTACGCGCGGCGCCTAA
>JAYUVX010000218.1:0-4884 GCA_043753855.1 Myxococcales bacterium
AGGATCGCATTCGGCCTCGCGAGCGGTGTGCTCGACGCGATCTTCCTGCCTCCGCCCGGCGCGATCATGTTCAACAACAACCAGGTGGTCACGCGCACACCCGACGTCGCAGCGGGCTACTCGACGGTCATCGCCGGCAACGTCGACGTGTCGGTGCTCGGCAATCAGTTCGATTCGAACGCCCCCGATGCCCCGCCGCAGGTCGGGGTACTCGGGTCCACGTTACGCGTCGAGAACAATCGGTTCTCCGACCACGCGCTCGTGTTCTCGCTGGCGACCTACGGCATGTACAACATCACCGCGCACAATATCGCCGATCACTGCATCTCGGTGCGCGCGTCGCAGCAGTACGTCGATCAGCAGAACCTGGAGCTGAGCGGCGGCTTTCTGTGCGCGTTCCAGAACCTGTTACCGACGTTCGGAGGCACCAGAATATGAGCACGACGAAGCCACCTGGCGCCGGCACGGTCTCCGTGGACGCCGCGACCCTGCTCGATCAGATCGACGGTGTGTTCCCCGCCGCCGATGCTGCGCGTGCCGCCGCGTTCGCCAACCAGGCGACCGTACGGACGGCGCGCATGAACGTGTTGCAGCGCGTGCGCGACAACCTCGCTCCGAATGCGCCCGAGCTCGCCATGCTCGACGCGAAGCTCGCCGAGGATCGCGAGCTCGCGACCAAGCTAGCCGCGCTCGGCGAGGTCGCCGCGAAGCCTCGGGTCACCGCCGACGATCTCGAGACAGTGGTGCACGGATACGTTCGGGATGCCGCGGGGCATGGGGTGGGGGGCGTGAGGCTCGCGCTCGCGGCGCCGAAAGGCGAACCACTCGCCACCGTGTCGACGGGCAAGGACGGCCACTTTGTCCTGCGTACCCGCGCTGCGACCGAGCGCGAGATCCCGAGCACCGTCGAGCTGCGCGTGCACGACAACCGTCACTCCTCACCCGTAACGATCGAGCGCGGCGCCACCGGCGTAGCGTTCACGACGGTTCGCCTCGAAGCCTGATGTCTAATACCCTCGCGATCGGTACGGTGACCTCGGCGTTGCAGCAGATGCTGAATAACGTCTCGGATCCGCTGACCGGCGATCCGGTCCCCGATCCTGATCTCTCGGACGCGTACTGCTCGGCGCGGTCACTGGACGTTGCACGCGAGGCATTGGACAAGAAGAACCAGCTGAACCTGTTCCTCTATCAGCTCCAGGCCAGCGGCACGTTCCGCAACATGAACCTGCATGATGGCGAGAGCGGCCAGCAACCGCTCGCGCTGACGCTGTCGTACGTGCTGACCGCGTATGGCGCCAGTGATGACGACATCCTCGCGCATCGCATGCTCGGACGCGCAATGCTCATGCTGCACGACCACTCGACGATGACGCGCGAGCAGCTCCGTATCGCGCTACCCGGCAACGACCTGTGGCAGCAGACCGAGCGCGTACGCATCAAGCCAATCCCGCTCGGCCCGGAGGAGATCTCGAAGCTGTGGACCGGGTTCGGTAAGCCGTATCGGCTGTCCGTGGGCTACGAGGTCAACGTCGTGCTGATCGAGAGCGTGCAGCCGAAGATATCGCCGTTGCCGGTGCTCTCGCGTGGCAAGCCCGTGGCGCCCGACTATCGCGAGCCAGGTGTGCGAGTCACCTCGGGTCTCGATCTGCCCTATCCCACGCTCGATCGCTTCGTGGGCCTGGCAGGTCGGCCCGCCGCACGCATCGGCGAAGACCTCACGCTGTTCGGCACGAAGCTCGGCGGCACGCCGCTCACATTCCACTTCGCGCATCGGCTACTCCCGACGCCGAACACGATCACCGTCACCACGCCTCACGACCCGGCTCAGATCACGGTCGCGATCCCGAACCTTCCCGGCGACTGGCCCGCGGGCATCTACACCGTGACCGCCGACGTCCCGAGCGATCAGCTGCGCACCACCAACGCACTCGCGATCGCACTCGCGCCGATGATCGCGATCCACAAGAGCATCAGCAACCCGACCATGGTCGTGCTCGCGATCGATGTGACGCCCAGCGTGCGTCCCGAGCAGAAGGTCGCGCTGATCATCGGAGACCGTCAGGTAGCCCCGGACGTTCCGATCACCAACCCCGCATCGCTCACGTTCACGGTCGCTGATCCACCGCAGGGTACTCCCGTGTACATGCGGCTTCGCGTCGACGGTGTCGACTCGCTCCTCGTCGCCGACTACACCCACTCGCCCCCGGCGTTCGATCCATCGCAAGGCGAGAATCTGCCCTGATGGACGGCGTCCGGTGACACCTCGGCCCACGGTCGGAGCGTGGAGCACGTACACGTTCCTCGGGCTCGTCGGCTACGCGGTGGGTGCGATCGCGGTCGGGCTGCTCGGCGCCGATACAGATGTCGCGTCGCGCGCGATCGCGATCGCGCTCCCGCCGTTCGGCTTCTGGTTCGCGGTCTCACTGGCGCGTCGCGTGCTCGGCTTCGAGCAGATCGTGTTCTATCAGGCCGCGTTCGCCGCGTGGCTAGTGGCGATCCTCGTCGCGCTATGTGCGGGGCGCGACGTGTGGGTGGTCTCCGATCTCGTGATCGTTCTGGTCGCGATCTTCAACACATTCGGTCGCATCGGCTGCCATCACGTCGCGTGTTGTCACGGGCGGCCGGCGCGGTTCGGCGTGCGCTACGGCCATGCACACGTACGGCTGGGATTTCCACAGCGGTGGGCTGATCGACCGCTGTTGCCCGTGCAGCTCGTCGAGTCGACGGCTTGCGCCGTGCTCGCAGTCACGTGCGCCGTGCTCGTGAGCGACACCGCCGGACTGGCGACCGCGGTGTTCGTCGATGCGTACGCGCTTGTCCGATTCGCGCTCGAGCTCGTGCGCGGCGACTCCGGGCGGCCGTATTACCGCGGGCTGAGCGAGGCGCAGTGGATCGCGCTCGCGAGTACGGTCGTCGTGGTCGTGCTCGCGCCTCGCATCGTGACACTAGTGCCCGTGCTCGTGCTCGTGGTCGCCTCAGGATTCGTCGGTGCGCTCGGCGCGCGCCGCGCCTTCCGCCTGCCGCGGCACCTCGACGAGCTCGAGCGCGCCTCGCTCACAAAGCACGCCGATGTGGTCGTCACCAGTCAGAGCTTCGAGGTCTCGACGCACCCTCTCTCCGAGACGCAGCTCGATGTCGTATGGCGCCATGATCGCCTCTCGCTCGCCGATGCGACACGTCTCGCGGCCGACCTGTTCGCGACCCACGAGATCGTGCCCGGGCAGCACGCCGGGCTGTATCACGTGCTCGTCGACAGCCCGGCGCCCCCGAGGAGCAATTAGGTGGGCTTCGCCAAGTCTTCTGGACCGACGCCGAAGGCCCCGGTCAAGCCGGTAGCGCATCCCCTCACGGAGCAGACGCGTGCACCGAAGCCGGCACCGGGGGCGGGCGTCGATACCTCTCGACTCTCACCGTCTTTGCATTCGATGAGCCAGTCAGTTGATCCAACGGATCCGATCGCGACCACGCCGGGGCTGGATTCGCCGCATCTCGCTCGCAAGCCGGTGGAGCTGGAAGTCGCATCCACCGGAACGATCGCGGGCGTATCGAGAGCTGAGTTTCTCGACGAGCTGCGTCGTGCTGTCTTGCTTGCGGCCGACACCGAGCTCGCAGGCACCGATTGGACAGCGGAGGGGTGTCCATGGATAGAATACTGGCTCTCTTACTACGGTACGCGCAGCGCCGAGCACATCGAAGCAGCGATGCGTCGCTTCGCGCCGGCTGCCAATCGTGCCGTAACAGCGGATGAGTACATCGCGCCGGCGATCACGCGCGTGCGCGAAGCGATCCGGACGTGGCGACAGACGGGCGCGATCCGTGTGCCCTTCGACGGAATCGAAGGGTCAAACCTCGGCGCTGACGGTATCCGTGCAGAGCTCGGCGAATCGCGACCGCTCGATAGTCAGGTTCGCACACGAATGGAGCAAGGATTCGGGCAGCCGATCCCGACAGCGCGCGTGCATACGGGGCCTGCGGCGGTCAGGTATGCGCGCGAGCATGATGCGCGTGCTGTCACGATAGGGACCAGCATCGGATTCGCGGAATCTCAATTCCGACCGGGGACTACGCGGGGCGACTTGCTGATCGCGCACGAGCTCGCGCACGTGGTTCAGCAGTCGTCCGCTTCGCGGTTCGCGCCGCACTCCGATGCACGATCCGACGAAGCGCATGCTGACGTCGCGGCCGCAACTGCGGTCGCTCGCATCGGCGGAGGGAAACAGCTGAGGCCTCTACTCCCGCGAACGAGCGGACTAGCCCTGCGGCGTTGCGACATGAAGAACGAGTTCGACGACGAGCATTCTCTCGACGACGTGCGAATGGGAGAGACCAAACAGCAGGCCTGGCTCCGTCAGTTTCGACGGACCTATCCGCAGTACGAGAACATCGATTGGGATCCCGCTCACTCGCGAGATCCTGGCATCGATACCGACAGCGGTGTGCGTGTGCCGCAAGATCCGAAGAATTTCTTGACGCCCCGTGTCGCCTACGAACACCGCGACGCGGCCTTTCTCGCGTATCAGGGGGACATTCACCTCGCCGAACTATTCGAAGCTCGGCATCCAAGCGTCGCAACACTCACAGCCGCCGCTCAGGGTCGGACGATCAGGGACAAGGACCTAAACCTGCGTAGCTATGTGAAGTGGGCTGGGCGCGCGAAGGCGAGCGCCGAGGGTGTTCAGGTCGGGCTGATGTTCGCTGACGTCGTGATGTTGGGAAAGGCGGTATATGCGGGACGGCGCGCAGCGTCTGCCGCGAGAGCCGTCGAGGGTGCCGAAGCAGCTGAAGCGCGCGCAGCCGCAGGCGAAGGCAAGGCGGCCGCAGGCGAGGCCGAGGCAACCGCAAAGCCGATGGAGGAAGGCGCCCCGAACATGCACAACGGGA
>JAYUVX010000219.1:0-14711 GCA_043753855.1 Myxococcales bacterium
AGAAATAGTGGTGGAGGCGGCGGGAGTCGAACCGTTCGGATTCATCTTTCTCGACGAGTACTTACCCGATTCTTCGAGACAAACGGTCCTTCTGGTTCCGTCCGCTTCCGCCCAATTTCATCGTGTCTGGCAGCAACGTGGCAGCACGATCGCGCCCTCGATTGCTTCATCGATTGACCCATCCTCTGGGCTGGTGTCAACGGACCCGCCCGCGTCGTCGGCCGATGACATTCTCAGCTCGTGCTCCAAGCAATCGGAAAATCCAAACCGTATCCCGTGTCTCGACTCAGCGGCGCTTCCGCTTATTGACAGGACCGGGATCACCGACAAGCTCGCGCACGCGTCGGCAGAACTTACGGAAGCTTGGGGATCGATTCATTTTGTCGAGTGGTTCGTCGGCCCTCAACACGATCCCCATCTTCTCGGACCACTCCACTTTGTTTACGTTATTCGCACTCACGAGAGTCTGAAACATCTCCCAGCTTCCACAGATCGAATCTGGCGCCCAGTCGCGGAGATGCTTCACTTTCGCTCGCGGAAACGCCGACAGTACGGCCGCGAAATCGCCGAGGTACCACGTTTCCATTTCCTCGATTGCGAACCGGAAGATGCAAACAGGTGCCGGACGAATCGCGGCGTGCATCGCCGTGAGCTTCGCCAGCAACGTCTCGCAGTCGTCGTCGTCGAGATCGCACAGGACGACAACTCGATCGGTGGCAGGCGAAAACGACCTGCCCCATGCACGCAGCTTCGCCGGAAGGCTGTCGAGCAAGCCTCGGCTCTTCGGGTCTGGTCGGCTTCGCCTACCCGGCAGCTTGCCTTTCCCCTGGTGAGGGTAGATTCGAAAAGTATGCTTGGGGATCAGCCTGGGAAGAAAGCCACGTAAGAAGGCCTCGTCCGAGGTGCCCTCCACGAGGAAATGAACTCTCACGCCACGACCTGCTCATGTAGGTGGTTGCTGTACCAGAGCCCTCCCAAAGTAAGCCCCTCGTTTACAAGGTCGCGAACGTGTGGAATGTCAGCAGCCCGAGTGAACTCGGAGCGTCCATGTGCGTTGCGTTGGATAAGCCATACCTGATCGGGTGAAAGGGCATCGACGAAATATGGGGAGTGGGTAGTGACGAGAACGTTCGTGCCACGTTCGGTGGCATGCGCTTGGAGCTCGCCGGCGAGCTGACCGAGGAGCTTGTGGTACAGACCGTTTTCGGGCTCTTCGATTCCAATGAACGGATAAGGCTCGGGGTCGTCCGCGAGTAGCAAATAGGCAAACATCTTGAGTGTGCCGTCTGACATGTTTGCGGCGTAGAACGGATCTTTGAAGCCCTGCTCGTTGAACGCGAGAAGTAGCCGTCCGTCGCGGCTCTTCTCGTGTTTGATGCTGCGAATGCCTGGAATGCGCTTCGCGATCTTGGACAAGATGACTTTGAAGTGGTCGCCGTGCTGCCGCTCCATGTACTGAACGACGTTTGCGAGGTTGTCTCCAGTGCGGTTCAAGTGTTTCTGTGCGCCGGCGACGGGCAGCGTACGCGCGGCGTCAGGTAGAAAATACGAGAGGTACCAGCCCTCGATGAACGCTCGGAGGCCGAGCATTCGCGGGTGCTCGCGAAGCTGGCCGAGCGTTGTAATTCCGAGGCGTCGCGGATCATCTAGCGACACCGACACGGATTGATTTCCTTCTGCTGCTTTTGTCGACTCGCCGCTCCACGCCGTCCCAGCCCCGTTGGTCAGCTTCACGAAGGGGTAGGGTCTGCCGTGTTTCTGCCCAAGCCGCCGCTGCCGTAGTTCCTCCCTCGTGACGACGGGGACCCCGTCTTTGACATCGATCGCAACCGAGTAGGAGATCGGGCGGGATTTCGCGTCCTCTCGATAATAGAGGTCGAATTCGATGGGCTCCGTCTCACCCTGGGTCCGCAGGCTGTCGAATCCTCCACGGTGAGGCTTATCGCAAGCTGCTTCAACGTTTTCCGTCAAGCAGTCGGAGAGAAAGCCGAAAGCGTCAAGAAGAGTCGACTTGCCGCTCCCATTCGGGCCGATGAGGCATGTCATCGGCGGCAGGTCCGCGTCATCTTTGTCGTGCTCGTACTTGCCGAGCACTACGTCGCCGAGCGCTTTGTAGTTCCTGATCCGGATGCCAAGCAAGTGCCCCATCTGGTCACCAGCTTAATGGGATTCGCGGCTCTCCAGTTGCGCTGGCGGGAGGATCTCGAGGTCCACCAGAAACGGGACGGTCCGCGCTCTCCGGGGCCTGGCCATCATGTTCGATGAGCCGGGCGTAGAGCGCGCCCCCATACGCTAACCCGATTGCGTAGCCCGAGGCACTTGGGGCGAAACCATGCCTTGCAGTATCTTTACCAGGTCGTCCGGCGGGGCGCCTGGCATGAGAGGGGTCGCACCCACTACGTCGGTCGCCAACGCGCCGGGCTCGAGCGCCACGAACTCGCGAGCGACGTGCCCTGGATAGAGAACGCGAGCGCTTCGCACGGAGGGCAACGCGTCGCGATACGCGTGCATCTTGGCGACATCGTCCTTCTTGAAGGTCAGCGGGTCGGCATCGGCCGCGTCGTCGGGGTCGTCAGTCTCGATCGTCGCGAGGCCGTCGACCTTGAGCTTTGCGTCGAACACGTGCAGCTCGCGTTTTCCGTCGCGCTCGATCTCGACGACGACGTCCGGCCGTAACAGGAGTGACGACGATCGGCGTGGCGGGTCCATGTTCCGGCTGAACGACAGGTTGTAGTGGACGGTCGGGCCAGCGTTCCACGCAACGCGGAAGCCTCGCCGCAAGTCGACGGAAACCTCGTCGACCTCGACCTGCTCCACGACGTCAGGGGCGCGCCCGAGGACGAGGCCCACTGCATCCACCACAGCGAAGTAGCACCACAGCTCATAGAGCGTGGCCACGTCCTTCACGCCAAGGAGGCTGCTCGCGAGCTTGTCTGGCTCGATCGGAATGCGCGTCGCTGCGCGCAGCGCCAGGTGATGGCGGAGGACGTCCTTGTAGCCCCGTCTGCGCTGAAGCACGGACGAGCCAAGCGGCAGGTGAGTCATGCGACCAACGTCGATCCACAAGTCATGGCGCTCGAACGGGCCGAGCACACGCCGCATTGCCTGGCAGTCCTTCTCGACGTTCCGCCAGAAGGCTGGCTTCTTGGTCCGCGCGAAGCCGTCGACGCGATCGATGAGCGCGCGCAACTGCTTGAGGAATTCGAGGACGAACCGGTTCTCGGCGGTGTCGAACGTGTGCTCGACGCGGGGCACGTCGACCAGGGCCGGCAGGTACCCTCCCAGCGCGCGAGCCAAGCTGGTCTGCGCCGCGAATCCCGTCGCCCGGACGACGCCGTCGGCGCCGGATGCGACCCGGGCGATGGTGCGGGAATCGATGCGCCGCGCGGCGCCGACGCTGACGGGCGCTCGTTCCGAACTGAACAGGCGGTGGGGATCCCGGACAATCATCTCGAGCGCGCGCGGCAGCGCCTCGTCCCTTCGCGACGTCAGCAAGATATGGCGTGCGTACAGAAACGCATGCAGCAAGACGTCGTCGCGATCCGCGATCGAGCGGTCGTGCGGGATCCCGCCCGCCTGCGTCGCCGAGAACGGCAGCGCGAGGAACTTCCGCGTGAGGTCTTCGAGCAGCGCGTCGAAGACCTCCTCTCCCCACTTTCCGCATCGCACATGAACGACGCCGAACGGTGCCAGATCGAAGGTGCCCACGGCGTTGCCGAACTTCAGCAACGCCGATGTCGCCGATACCGCGTCGCCGAGTCCGCCGACCGTCGCGAGCAGCGCTGCGATCTCGTTCGCTCCACCCTCGACGATCCACTCGACTTCCCCGCGCAGAATGATGCTGCCCGGCACGTCCGTCGGAACGGCGTTGCCCTTTCGCGCGCGAAACTGGAGCCCACCAACGGCCATGGCTACTCGATGAAGCTGACGAAGCCGTGTGCTCGCAGCCGGCGCTGCATCCGCCAGAGCTTCCTGGCGGTTCTCGGCAAGGGCAGCCCGGCCGCCAGTCCCTCAAGTATCGCGCCCTCCGCGGAGAACACGTCCGCTTCCTGCCGGTCGCCGATCGCGATCGATGTCAGCCGCTTGAGGATCGACTCGACCTCAGCCTGCGAGCCGTGGAGCTTCGGCAGGATCTTTGCCAGGACGGCGACGTCGATCGCGGCACGGGCGGCGGTAGGCGCACCGTCCGTCTGTTCCATCGCGAGATCGACGAACCGCGCGACCTCGCGTGCGACTCGGTACCCGAAGTGTCGGTTGTCGAGGCTGAGCGCCTCGTGGAGCTTGCGAAGGAGCGTGTTCGCCTCGCCATTCAGGATCTTCTCGAACCGTTGCCACTCGGCATCCGTCGCGGGGCCGCGAAGCTTGAGCCCGCCCTCGAGCCGCGTGAGCGCGAGCGGCGTCGATTCAGGTTCCTCCGCCTCGATCGCGCCCCCGAGACCGTCGAAGTTCACATCGTTGAACTCGAGCACGAACGCGCGGTCGAGCACCTTCGGGGAGAACATGTAGGTCGTCTCGTCGACGTTCACGGTGCCGATCACGAAGACGTTCTTCGGAATCGCGATCCGGCGAGGAATGCCCTCCTCCTCCTCGAGCTGTGGGTCGTCGTGCAGGTGGATCGCCTCTCCAGACTCCATCGCCGAGAGGAAGTCCGAGAAGTAGTGCTCGACACGGGCAAGATTCATCTCGTCGAAGATGAGGAAGTACGGCCGGGGAGGGGCCTTGTCGGTGGACGCTGCAACCTCTGCCACCGCGCGCAGGAGCAGCTGCAACGTCGGCTTGGAGAGGTAGGTCTTCGTCAACGGGTTGTAGAAGCCGAGGAGCTCGCGCGAGTCGGTCCAGTCCGGGCGCACGGCGATCAGCTCGTACGTTCCACCATCCGTCGAAGCGCTGCGTTGACCAGACCCGGTCAACGCCAGGTCGATCCACTCGTGGTCTCCGCTCGTTTGTCGGGTCAGCAGGAAGCGATCGCCGAGCTTGATGTTGGCGTTGAACCACGCCTTCGCCTCTCCACTGAGAAGCACGTAGAAGAGGTTTCCGCGTTCGGCGTTCTTGTAGAGCGCCATGGACGCCAGCGGCAGCCCCGGCAGCTTGAGATCGAGACGCTTGGTCTCTGGATTGGCCAGCGCGTCGAACTCCTGGGCCAGGAGCGACGGGACGATGAAGCGGGCGTACTTGAGCTGATACGGCTTGGCGACGATCTCGAACGCATCCGCATCCACGACGGGGGCCTGCGCTGCGGTCGGACCGAACACGCGCGCGACCTCCTGGGCCAGCCGGGTCTTGCCGGTTCCCGAGATGCCGGTCAGCAGGACAAACCGTTTCGCCTGTAGCGCGAGCAGGTAGCTCGCCACCAGCTCGGCCGAGAACGACAGGGAGCGGCTGCTCAGCTGGGAAAGAATGCCCTCGAAGTCGATACCTCCCTCGGGGCCGGCCTCCTCATCAGGGGGCGGCGCTTCGCCCACGATGGGTGCTGCCTCGAGTTGTGTGAACGTGTCGTGGTTCAGCCGAATCAGGGTCTTTCGCCACCCCTTCATCTCGACGCTGCGTTCGTTCGTGTCGTCCCAGCGAACGGGTAGCCGGTGTGCGCGCTTCTTCCCTTCGGCGTAGTAGTACGGCCCGGTCACGGTACCGATCCCGAGTACGCGCGAGATGCCATCGTTGGCGACGATGCGATCGCCGACCTCGATGTTCCGAAACTTCCAGACCTGATCCGAGGCATCGAGGTCCTCGGCTCGCCTCTTGAACTCGGCGTGGTCTACGGCCGAAAGATCGCCGAGCTTGTCCCATCCCATCGCGATGAACTTGCCGTCGCGACACTCCTCCCACATCTCGCCCTTCTCACCCGGGGAGACCTTCCAGTACCGCGCCTGACTGGATGAGGGTATCGGAAGTTGCTCGCCGAGCAGCGTTGCGACCGCATCGACGATCGAGGGCTGGTGAAATCGAGCAAAGGGGCTGGCGGTCGTGGCCGCGCGCTTGACGAGGGCTTCGTGCGCTACTCGCACCTCGTCGCGCAAGGCGCCGATGGCAGATGCAGAAACATCGACGATGCCGTTGTCGCCGAAGGCCGCGAGCCGCTGAGCGTCGCTGAGGTCGATCGAGGCGCCGAGAGATGCGCGGACCGAGGCGTCGAGCTTCGTCCCGTCGACCGCGAGTCTCACGCTCCCGGGACGCAGGTCGAGGACTCGCACGGCGCCAACGTTCAGCCGGATCTTCTCGGCCCCGCCCGGATTGCTGACACACCAGCTCTTTGGGTTGACGCCATGCGCTACCCGGATCGCTGTCGCGAGCAGCGTTGCAGCCGCCTGGCGGTCTGCGCTCGGCTCGTAAAGATGGGCGAGCAGGCTGGCCGGGTCCGCTACTTCACCACCGTCGTCCTCGTCATCTTCCTGGTCGCCGCCAGTGCCCCCAGCGGCATCGGCTAGGCGCCGCAAATCGATCGCGCGGTTCACCCCGGCGCTGAATCCATCGAGGTCCTGCTGCGGCAGGGGAATCGTGAGGGACTTAGCCTTTGCGGCCTCGAGGAACACATCCTTCCGCGCCTCGTTGTGCGCGTCCTGCTTCGTGGGCGTGTAGGTCCACACCAGGCCGTCTGTGCTCGCAGACTTGGTCGTGAGAATGGGGCTTCCCTTGAACTTCTCGTAGACGATGAACTGGAAGTCTTCGGTGCTGCGAGGTGTTGAGGCGACGAGGGCGAAGAACTTCCTGCCGATCTCTACACAGAAGCTTCCGAGTAGTTCCTCGCGCACCCTGACGGCCACCCAGTTGAAGTTTCGCGCGTCGTCGCCATTGAGCTCGACGACACCAGCGCCCGCCGCCTGCGCCTTGCGCAGTCCCTCGATGATCGCCATCCCTTGCTGCTTGTTCATCCGTTACTCCCCCTTCGCTGTCCCACGGAACGGCAGCATCAACTTCGCATCGGGCTTCTTGTTGTTCTTGTGCGCGTAGATGCGCACGAACGCGCCCTCGACGGTCGGCGCGGTCACGTCGAAGCCGAGCTTGCCGAGCGCCGAGGCGAACTTCTTCACGTCCTCGAAGTAGCTCGCGGCCTCCCAGATGTGGAGCGCGCCGTCGAGCACGAGGCAGCGGTGAGCCTCGCGGATGTAGTCGGTGAAGTTCGAGCCCATCAGCGACAGGCAGAAGATCGCGACGTCGAGCGACTCGTCCTCGAGGGGCACGTGGGCGATGTCGCAGGCGATTACGCGCTTGTCGATCGCGACATGGTCAAAGCTGTGGACCGTGTGCTTCGTGCCGGCCTCCGTCGCGAGGAGAGCCTCGCCGCAGCCGAAGTCGCCCACGACGCGCCCCTCGCGCTCGGAGAGCCAGCGGATCTCCTCCTTGTACGGCACGACAGGCCAGGTCTCGCGGAGCTGGCGATACAGCGTGTGGTAGTGCGCCCATTCCTCGGGATTGTTGGCGAGCCGGTCGTGGGTCTTCGTGCTGTCCGACGCGTACCAGCGGTTGTTCATCTTCGAGAAGTCGCCGTACCGCTGGACACGCTTCTCGACGTCTGCGGGCGTGCCGTCGAGCGGGATCTTGATGACCGTGCGCGCGACTTCGCTCATCTGCCCGGTTTCCAGACGTGAGAGCCAATCCATGACGTCCTGCTGCGCTTGTGCGGGCGTGCGGAGGTTCCCTTCGGGCACCACGCCATCGACAGCAGCATCGGCAATCGACTTCTTGTATTCGAGCCGGTGGAGCTTGCTCTCGCAGTACGACCACCGCTGGCCGTTCACCATCGCGAACGTGACGGGGATGATCACCTCGACCCTGTCGAACCGACTGCCCTGGCGGAACAGCCGTCCGATGAGTTGCTCGTACTCGGCGTTGGTCCATGGCAGCGCGTTGATGATGAGCTTCTGGCACACGTACTGGAGGCCATTTACGCCGGTGCCGACTCGGCTGGACGCGATCAGCACATCGACGTCGCCATCCTTGTCGAGAAACGACTTCAGGCCGGAGTTGTCGGTGTCGCCGGTCAGCATGCCGACGCGCAGACCGGCCTTGACCAACGCGTCGCGCAGCGTGGCGACGATGCCCTCTACATAGTGGGTGTAGATGAGGACCTTCTCGCCTGGTTTGATGTGTTCGAGGATGGTCGGCAGCCGTAGCTCGGTGAGCGCCTGTTCGAGCTCGAGCACGGTGCCGCGACCGATCGCTCGGATTTGCTCTAGCGCGGGCGCGCAGTCGACCTCGATCCTGTGAACTTCGAGCTGGATCTTGTACTCAGGCTTCCAACGGGTGCCGAGCGTGACGAGACGCTGGTAGAGCCGCATGCAATTCTGCACGGTCGGCACGACGTCGAGGTCGTCGTGCCGGTGGCCAGTGATCATCTCGACCAGGCTCTTGCCCTCTTGGAGGTTGTTGATCACTGGCGTGCCGGACATGCCGAGCACGCAGAGGTCCGCGTTCTTCTTTCCGGCCTCGAGCACCATTCCCTGCACGAGGCGCTTGCGTTTGGACATCAACGCCGCGGCATCACGCTGCTTGGCGTAGTGGATCTCGTCGATGACAATGAAGTCGATCACGTTCTTCTCGACGAACGCGACGAGCTTCTCCTCTGAATTGGTGAGCTGGAACTGCTCGAAGTTCATCACCAGGTAGCGCGGGGCCTTGCCCATCGGGTCATGCCACGTCGGCTCCCACGTCTTGGTCTGGACCTCGGCACTCGGGAACGTCCCCGTGATCTCGACGGCCCAGTTCTCGACGACCGCGTTGGGGCAGCAGATGACGGTGAGCCCGGCGTCTACGACGCGGGTTGCCAGGATCGCGGAAAGCGTCTTGCCTGCGCCCATGCCGGACCAGTTGCCGAACCGGCGCTGGGTGCGCACACACACGGCCACCCGGCGCTGCATGAGGTTCGGCTGCACAATCGACGCGTCGGGGCCGCCAGGGCGGAACGAGTAGCCGGCGGGCAGCTCCAGCGCCTCGGCCTCAGTGAACTCGGAGAGGAACCGATCGCGCACGATGCTGGAGTAGGTGTCACCCTGGAACGCGATCGCCTGCGCCTTCGCGACCTCGGGTACCACGTAGGCGTGGCGCCACAGTTTCGCCTTGGCGCTGTCGAGCAGGAACGCGACCGTCTCGGCGTCGGCATTGGCGATCAGCACCTTGTCGAGTGCGTCGAGCGCGTCGCGGGTCTGGATCAACGGCAGATCGTCACCGTCAGGGTCGGCGTTCTTGGCCTCGGCTTCGATGGCAGCGGTGTCGACCTGCTTGCTGACGTCGACGGTGGCGCCGGTGTCGTCGTGAATGCCGTCGGCCTTGGCAGGCAGCGCATACGGATCGATCGCGGCGGGCGCCTGTAGCCCTCCCTCAGACTTCTCGACGAGCTCCAGGGTGAGCGGATCGACCGCGCCAGCAGCGAACTTGTCGACGATTGATGGCTGTCCGTTGGCGAACTTCTCCAACTCTTCGAACGGGAACCGGCCGTTGGTCAGCGCCATCACGAACGGCTTGCCCTTGTCCTTGAGCACGCCGGCCTGCATCGCGAGCGCGAAGAGCTCGCTCGGGTTGAGCTTGTCGAGGTGGCCGACCAGCGACTTCACGAACGCGCGAATGTTTTCCAGCGACCACCCGCCGTAACAGGTCGAACACTGGCGGTTACCTTGTGTGCGAGCGCGGACCGTCGCCTGATACTCGTGGCCGTTGGGGCAGGTCCACCACGCATTCATAACGTGATCCGCGCGAATCTCCGTCGGCGAGATCGCGTTCTTGGTCGGATGCCACTCGCCGGCTACATTCGGTGCGAGTGCGGCGAGCGAGGTCTTCTCCAGCGAGCACGTCGGGCACGTATCGTCAGCGAGCATGCGCACCGGTGGGCGCTGGAAGCTGTGGCCGCTGGAGCACCTCCACGACACTGCGCTCGCGTACGTCGCGTCGAGCGTCGCGAACGCGAGGCCTGAATTCTTCTCGGCGTCCCACAGCGATTCAAGTCCTGGGCGCAGCTTCGCAAGGTTCGTATGCGTGTTCGCGCCCTTGCTGCATGTCGGGCAGCTCGCATCCTTCTGCATCGCGCGCGGCGATCGCGCGAACGAATGGTCGCTCAGACATCGCCACGCAGCCGGCCGATAGCTATGAGCATCGACCTTGGACGCCGGCTGCGGATTCTGGGGTGCATCCCACAGCGGTGCCAGCCTCGGATCATCGGCGACGGTTGCGGCCACGCGATCCTCTAACTCTCTGCCGACGGTGGTTCGATGCAGTCAGCGCTTAACCAGCGAGGATCTTTTGGATCGAGGTGATCGGGAAGGCCGGGGCCTTGCACCTTGCGGCCTTGTTGTTCGTCCTCGACCACGAGTTGGTTGAGTTCCAGAAGGAACGCGGTCGGCGTCTGACCTGGCGGCATTCCATAGGCAGCGAGTACAGCTTCGTCCAACGCAGACTGAGCAGCCTTGAGCGGATGAGCGCCTTCTATGTCGGCGGCTTGGAGAAGCTGGCGGAGGGACCACCCGTTGTCTGCCATCAGTGTTTCTCGAGTCCGTCGCAATGCGCGCCCCGCCTCAGCGACGGCAGCGACTTGTGCGTCTGTGGGGTCCTGAGGCCAAGGGAACGTGCGCCAGACGTCCATGGTGTACTGAAAATCTTGCCGGACCCTGCTGCCTTTCGCCTGGGTCCACACCCAATGGAAATCTGACTGGAGCATACCGAATGTGTAGTCGTCCTCGAACGCGAACAGGTACATGGTGTCGGTTGGCACGAAGCGCGTCGAGATGAACGTGAATGCCGGACGAGCGCTGACCTTCGGACAGACTAGAAGACGCTGGCGCCCAGCGATCGCCGCGAAGAAATCTTGGGCGAACCAACGAGGCTGCCACCAGCGCTTGATCCACGCCTCATAGTGCTTAGTCTCCTCACCGCTCTCGGCGCGTTCCTTGACCATGGGGTAGACGTGTCTGCGTAGGTGATCATACGCAGCACCCCCGAGCGAGCACGCGGCATCCTCGTCCGTGCATTCTCCCAGATAGATGCAGTGGTCGGGTTCGCGGGAGAGCCGTCCGCGAAGCAAGTCATCACCCGTCGCAACGGGGCGTACGACGGTTTCTCGTCGGGGAATCTGAAACGGGAAACCCTCAGTTCCGCACGACCGGAACGCTTCATGACCAAAGACCACGCCCTTCGTTGCGCCGATGCGGTTTGCCAAGATCTTCGTCGTCCCACTCACGTCAGCATGGAGCTGCAGGTGTGTCGGGATGCGATCAACAGGAAACGCACGATCTTCAACGACAAGCTGGAAAGGCCCGTGGGACGGACCGCGTACCCAGCTGACCATCGAGACGTCAACTGCCGCAACTCCCGGCCAGACGCGCGAGGAAACAGCATGGACGATGGTTCCGTTGTTCGCGACGATGTACTCGAGCGAAGCATCGCGCGTCTTTCCGACGCGGATGCCGCTTGTGCCGACAAGACCAGCCCGTCCGCCAATAGCAAGGCGATCGTGGGCGCGCCGGAACCAATACGAGCAGAGGTCTACCATGGCGTTCACGTCGGGGAACTGAGTTTGAAGACGCGCGCCGTACTGCTGGCCCAGCTCGCGCCGGATCATCGCGCCACCTAGAAACGGTGGATTAGAGATGATCGCTTCGACTGCCGGCCAGTCGCAAAACAACGCATCCTCGCAAACTACATTCTTGTCGAGGTTATCGAGCGGTAGTGATGGATCGACATCCATCTCCACCTGGCCGGCGAGCGCAAATGCCTGCGCCTTGCGCTCCTCGAACGCGATCTTCTTCGCGATGTTGAGCGTCACCTTCGCCAGCTCGACCGCGAACGGGTTGATGTCGATGCCGAAGAAGTTGGCGGCCGAGATGCCGCCGTTCCACGACAGCTTGCCGTGCGTCGACGGAAACTCGCGCATCCTCGAGAGCAGCTCGGTGTCGAGCCGATAGAGCTCGCGGAACGCAACATAGAGAAAGTTGCCGCTACCGCACGCGGGATCGAGCACGCGATACGCGAACAGCTGCTTGCGTAGCTCGGTCAGCTCCTGGAGCGAGCCCGCCGCCAGGATGCGCTTGCGCCAAGGCTCGACGATCGTCGGGCCGACGACGCGCATGATGTCGTCGTGCGCGGTGTAGTGTGCACCGCTCGCGTGACGCTCAGCGTCGTCCATGATCCCTTGGAACACGCTGCCGAAGATGTGCGGATCGACGTACGTCCAGTTGGCCTCGGCCGCCTTGGTCAGCGCGTTCACCTGTGCATCACCGAGCGACAACGTGGTTGCCTCGGTGAACAAGCCGCCGTTGAAGTACGGAACTACACGCGGTGCTGGCAGGTCCCGCGTGTTCATCTGCTCGAACAGCTCGCGCAGGCGGTGCTCGACGTCGCCAGTTCTTGCCCCGTTGTAGAGCAGCGACGTGAAGTAGTTCTTGGGCAACATGCCGATGTCCTCGGCGAACATCGCGGTGATGCACTGGAGCGTGAATCGGATGACGTCGCGGTCGCGCGTCGGGTGTGCTGCGCGCACACTGCGATACAGCCGCGCGACTAGATCGGCGACCTCCGCGGACACCTTCTCGACGTTGACGATCTTCGGCGTCGCGCCGGGTACCCACTCCTTGGTGAAGAACGGGAACGCCTCGCTGTACTTCGGCAGATCGTCGATCCTGATCGACAGCCGTGGCGCCTCGCGATCACGCGCGAGGTCGTAGAGCTGAAGATCTCGCTGGTTGGTGAGAACGACGTACTGCGGGATCGGGTCGAGCTGAAGGCAAACCCGGACCAGATCCTTCCAGGCGAAGTCCAAGACCGCATCGTGCGCTGCGACCTCCATCAACGAGCGTCGCTCGCGCCACCACAGCGCGACCTCACGCTCGATCCGCTGGCCTGCGTCGGCGATCGCGAACCGCTTCGGCACCTCGGCGCCTTCGGGGCGACCATCCTTCCAGCCGAAGCATTCGAGAAGATGCGTCGTGAACGCGAGGCGCGCATCGCGACCGTTGTAGCCGCCGGCCGCGCCTAGCGCGAACTGCTGGAGTGCGGCCTTGAGCGTTCCCGCGATTGCCGCGTCAGCCTCGGCGACGCCGCCGCGTCGACGCTGGTCCGCCTTCTTGTTGCCCTTGGCTTTCGACTTCGTCGGCTTCGTGGTCGGGACATCGTCGAGCCCGGGAAGCATCGCGCCGAACGCGGCGCCGCCCTCGGCTGCCTTGCTCGCCTTGGTCGCAGACGGGTCGATCGTGTAGTCGACGCCGTTCGCGCTCTTGACGCTGCCCGCCGCAAGAATCCGCTCGACAAGCGCAGCCTTCTCCTTGCCCGTGTCGTCGAGCCCGACCGCGTCGCAGATCTCTTTGAGCGTGTCGCGTGACAACGACTCCTGGACGATCGCGTCCAGCTTCGCTCGCTTGTTCTTGGCCAGCGCGTCGCGAAGCTCCTCCACCCCCATCCGGGTAGTGACGGCGAGCTCGAGGCCGCGCCCGATCTCGAGCAGCTCGTCCTTCCCCAGCGCCGACAAGACCCGCCTCTTGAACGTCATGCAGCCGGCATCTTAACCCCACCGGGTGACGCCGCTCCCGGCAGCGGGACCGGTTCCGGCGGCGATCGCTGGCACCAACCGCTGCGCGGCCTGCACCGGTTGTGTGCGTGGGAGGCGCGCTCCACGCATGGACTGCTGGAACGACCTGGCCCAGCCGGTGCCCGCCGATGCATGGCTCGATGATCTCGATAGCGACCTAGCGGACGTCGACATCATCGAGCATTGCGAGCCGGTCGCGGAGTGGGGCGGCGTGATCTCGCTGCTCTGGGTGCCCGAGCGTGCGGCATCGCGGCTCGCGTTCGCGGGCACGCGCCGTTGATCGCTTGGAAAATCATTGCGCGCGCGCTGGAACGCCCAATGCTCGCAGTGCGCCACACGCTTCTTCGACGAGCGGCGAGAGCCGAACAAGAAATAGGTGGCGGCTTCAGGAGGCCAACCGAACGGCCAGCTCTTGAGCATGTGCGGGCCTCACGGTGCGTACCTACTTCAGGCGATCAACCGAGATCTCTCCATCGACTCCGTCCACTTTAAGCTTGCAGGTGCCGCCGCTGCTGTAGATCAGCACTTCGGGCGCATAGCTGTAGTGGTACGTGTAGTTGTAGCTGGACTGCTTCCAGATCTGCCCGTTGCGCAGTTTGAAGACGGTGTCTCCATCCCAACCCTCGAACGAGCCGTCGATGTTGGTCTCGATCGGTGTGCTGCACCCGCCTTTGCTCTGCGTCTCCTTGACGAGTTCGACCGCGAGCTTCATTACCCACACGTTGAGGGCGTCGACTTCCTCGGGTGCAAGCTTATCGAGCCCGGCCTGTTGAAATTCAGACTTGGTCATCAACTGCCGAACGTCGAGCGACGGGGCCTGCGGCGCAGCCTTGGGTTTGCGTGGAGGCATGCGCTTGGGCGCATCAGCGTGAGCAGTGAGCCCCGACGAGACGACGGCTGTGACAACGAGCAACCTCATCAACCCCTCCAATTTCGTTGTTGTCCCGCGGATCGAGAAACGGCCAGAGCGCTTCTGGCGTAAGCGAGGTCCCCCATCATCGCTCAGAACGGAGGTTGACGACCATCGAAACCCGTCACGGCGAACCGCGCCGCTCGAGTTCGCGATAGCGCGGCAATGCGACGTGCCAACGTGAGATGGGGGCTGCAGCGCCATGCTGCACCCTCGGGGCCGCCCCTTGGCTCACCGATTTCGCACCGAGGGTGACGGTTGCCAGCCTTGAGTTTCCGAGAGCCGGGTGGGAGG
>JAYUVX010000220.1:0-14692 GCA_043753855.1 Myxococcales bacterium
TACCAGCTGCGCGGTACCGATGCGTCCGGACGGCCGTATCGCAACGTGATGCCTCGCGATACGCGGCTACCCGAGGTCGAGGTCGAGCAGATCGCGACCTGGATCGATCGAGGTGCTCCATGCGACTGATCGTGTTCGTTGCGGTCCTGCTGGCCGCGCGGACGGTCGGCGCGTACCCGCAGTTCCAGCTCTCGCAGAGCGAGCGGTGCTCGTCGTGTCACTTCTCGCCGGCGGGTGGCGGGTTACTCAACGACTACGGGCGAGCTGAAGCCGGCGAGACGATCAGCCGCGGTGGCGACGGCCGCTTCCTCTACGGCGTGTGGGAGCCCCCGTCGTGGGTCCGGCTCGGCGTCGACCTGCGCACGGCTTCGGCGCTCAAGGTTCAGGCAGGAGAGCGCGAGCTGCTCGTGTTCCCGATGCAGGCGGACACGTACCTCCGGATCGGGGGTGAGGCGCTGTCGTTCAACGCGACCCTCGGTCTCCGTGGCGGCGCGCGAGACCCTCAGCCTCCGCTCGTCGAACGACTGGCCTCTCGCGAGCACTACGTGATCTACGAACGACCGAGCGGGACCTACCTCCGCGCGGGGAGGTTCTTTCCGGTCTTCGGCCTTCGCTCGCAGGACCACACGTCATCGGTGCGACGCTACCTCGGGTTCCATACGCTCGAGGAGCCATATGGCGTCGCCGTCGGGACGGTCCGGACCGAATGGGAGGCGCACGTCTCGACCTTCGTCGCGCGCCCGCTCGAGGTCCTCGGCTCGGGCGTGAAGGCCAAGGGGATCACGGTCTACGTCGAGCGTCGCTTCCTGCACGAGATGGCGGCGCTCGCGGGGCAAGCACGCGTCGCGATCTCACCGGCAGACCGGCGCGTCACCGCTGGCCTCGTCGGCAAGCGCTGGTTCCCCGAGGCCGAGGTGATGCTGCTCGGAGAGCTGGATCTCCAGCGTCAGACGTTCGCGGACCACGTCGGTCCGACGCGCTATCAGCTCGCGGCGTACGGCGGGGCCAGCACGATCGTGGCACGCGGCTGGATGGTCGGCGCGGCCGTGCATCGGTGGCAACCCGACCTTCGCCTGCATTCGGCACGCGACGCGCTGGAGGTCAACGTCCAGTACTTCCCGCGCGCCCATCTCGAGCTGCACCTGCTGAGCAGGGTCGGTGGGTCGGGTGACTTCGATGACCCCAGTCTGCTGACTCTCCTCCAGCTGCACTACTACCTATGAGCCGCATCAGCCTGATCCTCGTTTCCTTCGCCGTCGCAGCGTGCATGCCGGAGGTGCCGGATGCGCCCAGCTTTCAGGAGGACGTCTTGCCGATCTTCGCGGCGAGCTGCGTGCGCTGCCACGGCGTGCCCATCATCGGCGGCGCGCCCCCCGAGTTCCGCCTCGATTCCTTCGAGAATACCGTGGTCACCGATGGCCTACCCGGTGCGGGTACGTGCGGGGGAGAACCGGATGATCCCGCGGCCGAGACGGTGATCTGCGGGTCCAGGACGTATGCATTGTTGATCGGATCGCGACTCCGCAACGAGGCGAGACCGATGCCTCCGCGGTTTCCGCTCGAGGAGTTTCAGATCCAGACCCTGGCTCGCTGGGTCAAGGCTCCGCAGCGCGGCGCACCGCGGCCGGGCAACCTCGCACCGACACTCGTGGTCGAGGCATCGACGCAGCTCGGCTCGCGGGTGACCCTGCAGGTTCGGATCGTGGATCTCGATGGGGATCTCGTGGTCGGGACGCTCTACGCGCGGGTCGATGCGCGTGATCGCGTGATCGGGACCGTTCGATCGGGACGCATGTCCGTCACGTGGGATGCCACCGGCGTGACGCCCGGCTCGTATCCGTTGACGGCAGCTCTCGACGACGGGGCGGAGCTGCATACCATCCGTCTCGGGATGATCGACGTGAAGGCACCATGAAGCTCCTCCTCGCGCTCACCGTGCTCGCCGTCGGCTGCAGCGAAGCCGTGAGCCCGGAACCGCTCGGCGACTACACGACGTGGAAACGGATCGACGTCACGGGCGAGGCACCGGGGCATGGCGACACCTACCGGATCATCTACGCCAACGATCTCGCGACCGATCCGAGCTCGACGCTGTACCTCGGCTATCAAGAGGGCTCGATCATCGTGAAGGAGATCCGCGAGCTCGACGCCGGGGAGCCCGGGGCGCTGAAGTATGTTGCGATCATGCGGCGCATCGGCCGCGTGAGCACGGCGCTCGACGATCAGGGGGGGTGGCTGTTCAGCCAGAGCAAGCAGCCGAACCGAGCGGAGACTCACACCGACCGATGCTGGAACCGCTGTCATGTCGCCGCGCCGTTCAACGGTGCCTGGTACGACTATCGCCAGTAGCTCATCGGCGCACGAGGACTTCGTCGAGGGTCTTGCGCCGAAGATCGGGAACGACCGCGTCGTCCGCGGGATACCCGACCGGGATCACCACGTACGCGCGTTCGTTGCTGGGGCGGCCGAGCACGTCGCGCAAGAACGCCATCGGGCTCGGCGTATGGGTGAGCGTCGCGAGCCCTGCGAGGTGGAGGGTGGACAGCAAGATGCCGACGGCGATCCCCACGGATTCGTCGACGTAGTAGTGCTTGACCCGACGTGGTCCGTCGGGGCCGTCGACAACGCCCCATGCCTGCGCGAACACGACGATCAGGACCGGAGCGTCGGTGAGGTGCGGCTTGTGCCAGTCGAGCCCCAGCGGTTCGAGCGCCGCGAGCCACTCCTCTGACATCCGGCTCTCCCAGCTGCGTTGCTCTTCACGCTCTGCTGCCTCGCGGATCCGCTGCTTCAGCTCGCGATCGCCGATCACCACGAACGTCCAGGGTTGCTGGTGAGCCCCCGAGGGCGCGCTCGCCGCGGCCCGGATCGCATCGACGATGACCTCGTCGGGGAACGGCTCGGCGGAGAACTCGCGCACCGTGCGCCGCCGCTGCATCGCAACGGCGTAGCGGTGTGCGCGCAGGATCATCTCGGATCGGGGCACGCGTTCGAAGCTGAGTGGGACCGGGCGATAGGACGACGACACCGTCGGAGCGTACTCTCGACTCGCGCCCGATGTGTTCGAGGTTCTCGAAGCGAGCGTTCGAATCAGGTCAACGCCCACACGGAAACTGGTGTCGTGCCGCTTCGTACTTCTACGAGAAGGTGGGCGCAACGCCGCACTCAGCGGTCCCCGGCGAGCTTGCGATAGAGCGTGCGTCGATCGATCCGGAGGATCCGTGCCGCACGGGAGATGTTGCCCGCGACGGAACCGATGACCCGCTTGATGTACGCGCGCTCCACGGCCTCGAGTGGCAGGTTGCGCTCGGCGGCGATGCCGAGGCCGCGCTCGACTCCGTCCCCGACCACCGGATGTTCGGAGATGTCGATGTCCTCGAGGACGACGGTGTCGTGCTCGGTGATCGCGACCGCGCGCTCGATCACGTTCGCGAGCTGGCGAACGTTACCGGGCCACTCCTGCCGCATCATCCAGCGTAGCGCCGATTCCGCGATTCCGATCGGTCGTGCGCCGCTCGGAGACGCCCGGGACAGCAACGCGTGGACGAGATCGGGGATATCCTCGGGACGATCGCGCAGCGCCGGGATCTCGAGCGGGATGACGTTGAGGCGATAGAACAGATCGAGCCTGAACTTCCCGGAGTTGATCGCCGGCTGGATCGGGCGGTTCGTCGCCGCGATCACGCGCGCATCGACGGGAAGCTCGGCCGCACCTCCGATCGGCCTGACCTTCGAAGTCTCGAGCACGCCGACCAGCTTTGCTTGTGCATCGAGCGATAGATCGGCGATCTCGTCGAGGAAGATCGTGCCGCCCGCGGCGTCGACGAACAGACCGTCGCGCGACTCGCGTGCGTCGGTGGACGCTCCCTTGCGGACGCCGAACAGCTCCGCTTCGACCAGGTTGCTCGCGATCGCGGCGCAGTTGATCTGCAGCATCGGGCCCGCCTGACGCCTGCTTCGTTCGTGCACCCATCGCGCGACCGCGCCTTTTCCGACGCCGCTCTCACCGGTGAGCAGGATCGTCGCACTCGATCGTGCGGCGCGGGCGGCGAGATCGAGCACGCGACACATCGCCGCGCTGCGCGCGACCAGCGGGTTCCACGGATCGCCATCGAGCTCGCGACGCAGTCGAACGATCTCGCGGCGCATCGTGCGCTCGCGCAGCGCGCGCTCGACCGCGAGCACCAGGACCTTCTGCGTGAACGGCTTCGCGATGAAGTCGCACGCGCCGCCGCGCACCGCCTGCACCGCGAGCTCGATGCTGCCGAACGCGGTCATCAGAAGGACGAGCTGCCCTGGCTTCCGCAGCTGGATCTGTTCCAGGAGCTCGTGGCCTCGCAGCCTGGGCATCTGGACATCGCTGATCACGAGATCGAGCTCGCTGGCGGTGACGCGTTCGAGTGCGGCCGCTGCGTCGGTCACACCTTCCACGTCGTAGCGGTCCTGGAGCATCTCGATCACGAGATCGATGACGGCGTGGTCGTCATCAACGACGAGCAGGCGGGGTCGGCGGTCACTCGGCATCAATTTCGCCTCAGGAGCGGGGCAGGAATGATCAAGCCGCCCAGGCTGCGCGGGCCGCACTTGCTCGCGACTTCGAGGGTCTGGCGCTTGGCACGGCTCATGGACGTCACGCGAACCGTGGTACTTACAAATTTCGCGCCGCACGCCATGCTGGCGGCCTACACGGTGATTGCCGCCCCGGCCACGGCGCATGCCGAGGCTCCGATCGAGGCGTCCGGGCTGCTCGCCGACCCCGTGCGGCTCGCGCGGCGGCTCCATGACCTCGATCCGCTGGTCGCCTCCGCGCAGGCCCGGGTGGTCGCCGCCGCGGCATCCGGGCAGCAGGCCCGCGTCCATCCAAACCCGCAGTTCTCCGCGGCGCTCGGCGGACTCGTCATCGGGAGGGGGAACCAGTTCGGTGGTCAGATAGGTCCGACCGGGTTTGCGCAGACCACGAACATCTCGCTCGGGATCAGCGAGCTCGTCGAGCTAGGCAAGCGCGCACCGCGGGCGGCGGCGGCGGATGCCCGTACCGCGCAGGCGGGGGAGCAAGCGGTGGCGGCACTCGGCGCCCGGCTGGGAGATGCGATCGTGACGCTCGGCAAGCTCGGGTATGTCACCGCGCGGCGCGACCTCGTCGCGGTGAACCTGGCGGCGGCCCGGCGGCTCCGCGACCTCGAGCGCGTTCGGCTGGAACACCAGGATCTCGCGCCCGTGGAGTTCGAGCGCATCGAGCTCGACACGCGCGCCCTCGAGATCCAGCTGCGGCGCGCGGAGTCCGACGTCGCGACCGCGTTGACCGATTGCAGCACGCTGCTGCAGGCGGCGTGCGGGACCGCGGGCCTCGATGTCGCGGCGCTCGATGCCGCGGCGGCGCTGCCCCCGACGCTGCCGGAGCTGACCGCAGCGATCGAGGCCCGGCCGGAGCGGATCGCGAGCAAGCGCGAGATCCAGGCGTTGAGCTGGGACGCCGCGCTCGCGGAGCGCCGCGCGATTCCCGATCCGACGCTCGGCGTCAGCTACACCCACGACACGTACCAGTACAGTGGCAGCGCCCCGAACACGGTGATGGTGTCGATCGGCATCCCGCTGCCGCTGTTCGATCGCGGCGAGCACGACGCCGCGGCGGCGCTCGCGACCGCACATGCGATCGAATCAGAGGACCGCGCCGCGGTGCGCGAGGCCTCGGGGCTCGTCGAGGCGCTGCTCGCGAAGCGGACCGCGCTCGGTGCGACGCTCGCGCAGCTCGAGACCGACGATGTCCCGGCGTCGACGCGCATCATCGAGCAGACCCGGCGCGCGTTCGACCTGGGCCAGGCGCGACTCGCGGACCTGTTGCTCGTCGAGCGCGCTCACCGCGATCTGCTGCTCGACGTGCTCGACACACGTTTCGAGCTGTTCGGCATACGCGGACAGCTTCGCCAGGCGATCGGTCTCGACGACGAGATCGCGCGTGGCGTCACCGGAGGATCCCATGAGCGATGAGCTGATCGAGCGTATGCCGCGAGCCCCCACCAGGCGGGTCGCCATCATGATCGGAGCGATCGCGTTGAGCGCCACGGCGGTCGTGGTCGCGCGCCGCTACACACGGCCGCCCCCGCCCGAGGACATACCGGCACCCGGCATGGCGGTCGGCTCTGACTCGATCACGCTCGCGAAGGATGCGCCGATGTGGAGCGTGGTGAAGATCGCGCCGGCGTCTCCGTCGTCCCCGCGGTGGTCCGACCCCGTCCCGGCGAAGATCGTGTTCGACGAGAGCCGCACGTCACGAGTCGGTGCACCGCTCGCAGGTCGCGTCACCGCGGTGTACGTCGAGCGCGGGCAGCACGTGGTGCAGGGCGCGAAGCTGTTCGCGGTCGCGAGCCCGAACCTCGCCGAGCTCCGCTCCGAGCTCGAGAAGAACCGGGTCGAGGCGACGACCGCGAAGATCAACCGCGACCGGGTCACGGCGCTCGTCGAGGCCGGATCGATCCCCGCGAAGGAGCTGCTCACCGCGCAGCAGCAGGTCACGGAGGCCGAGCTCGCGCTGAAGCTGTCGAACCAGAAGCTCGCGTCGCTGAAGGTGACGTCGGGCGGTGACGCGGGCTTCACCGTGACCGCGCCGAGGGACGGAGTCGTCGTCGAGAAGAACCTCGCAGTGGGGCAGAACCTCGATCCGACGGCGGGGACGGTGATGGCGATCGCGGACCTCGTCGAGGTCTGGGTCGTCGCCGATCTATTCGAGACCGATGTCGGCCGCCTCGCGCCGGGTGCGAAGGCGAAGGTCATGCTCGACGGCGCGAGAGAGCTCGAGGGAACGGTCGATCAAGTGTCGGCGATCGTCGATCCAGATCGCCACACGGTGCCGGTGCGCGTCCGCCTCGCGAACCCGGATGGCGCGCTGCGGCCGAACTCGTACGCACAGATCCGGTTCTTCGATCCGACCGCGGCCGTCGCCTCGCTGCCCGCGGGCGCGGTGGTGTTCGATGGCACGCGCACGTACGTCTACGTCAAGGACAAGACGACCGGTGAGCTCAAGCGCCGGACGATTCTCGTCGGGCCACCGAATGCGAGCGAGGTGCCCGTGCTGTCCGGACTCGCACCTGGGGAGCCCGTGGTGGTGCAGGGCGCGATCCTGCTCGACAACCAGATCCAGCTGGATGACGGATGATTGAAGCAACCATCAAGTTCTCGCTCGGCACGCGCCTGCTCGTGTTCATCCTCGCGGTGTTCCTGGCATGCGCGGGCTGGTACGCGTACTCGCACCTGACGATCGAGGCGTTCCCCGATCCGACGGACACCCAGGTCCAGATCATCACGATCAACGCTGGACAGCCGACGGAAGAAGTCGAGCGGCGTGTCTCGATCCCACTCGAGCGCGCACTCAACGGTGTGCCGGGGCTATCGCGGCTGCGCTCGATCTCGCTGTTCGGGCTGTCGCTGGTGACCCTGACGTTCAATGACGGCGTCGATCCGCTGATCGCGCGACAGCAGATCGTCGAACGCATTCCAAGCGCGGATCTCCCGCCGGGCATCGAGCCCGAGCTCGGCCCGCTCGCGACGCCGATCGGCGAGGTCTATCGCTACACGCTCGAGGCCCAGGGCGTCGACCCGATGACGCTGCGCACGCTGCAAGACTGGGTGGTGCGGCCCGCGATCCTGCGCGTCGGTGGAGTTGCGGATGTCGTCTCGTACGGCGGGCTCGTGCAGGAGATCCACGTCGAGCCGGATCCCGCGAAGCTCGCGGCGCTCGGTGTCGTCCTCGAAGACCTGTTCCAGGCGCTGTCGAAGGCGTCGGCGAATGCATCGGGAGGATCGCTCGAGCGCGGCGCGGAGCTGCTCGTGATCCGCTCGATCGGGACGTTCCGCGGCGTCGACGACATCGGCAAGGTCCGCGTCGGGTTTCACGCCGGCGTACCGGTGAAGCTGTCCGATGTCGCGACGATCACGACCGGCTATCAGGTCCGCCAGGGTGTCGTGACGCGCGGTGCGAACGACGATGCGGTCGAGGGCATCGTGCTGATGCGGCGTGGTGAGAATCCATCCGTGGTGCTGGCGGCGCTGCGCGAGAGGCTCGACGAGCTGCACCTGCACTCGCTGCCGAACGGCACCGTGAGCTGGAAGCTCGATGCGGCGGGCGACGAGACGCGCGTGTCTGCGCAGGCCAGCGACGCGGGCGGCGCGCAGGTGACCTATCCGGTCGGCAACTACGCCGGGCCGTGCGCGCCGGTGACGACGCTGCTCCCGATGGATGTCGCGGCGGCGGTCAAGTGCGCGAAGGTCGAGCTGCGCGCGCTGCGACGCGGCGACGGGATCATCGTGACCGCGAACGGCGCGCAGGTCGGCGCGCTGAAGGCGCCGGTGGTCCGGATCGTGCCGTTCTACGACCGTACGGAGCTCGTCGACACGACGCTCGACACGGTGTTCCACAACCTCGGCGAGGGCGCGCTGCTGGTCAGCGTCGTGCTGTTCGTGTTCTTGTTGTCGGTGCGGGCGTCGCTGTTGGTCACGCTCGTGATCCCGCTGTCACTCGCGGCGTCGTTCGTCTATCTCCATCTCCGCGGGATGAGCGCAAATCTGTTGTCGATGGGCGCGGTCGACTTCGGGATCATCGTCGACGGTGCGGTGATCCTCGTCGAACATGTCTTCGGCCACTGCGCGGGCGACGAGTACCAGCGCATGACGGAGCAGCAGCGCTCGGAGTCGATCTTCGCCGCGGCACGCGAGGTCGCGCGCCCGACGCTGTACTCGCTGTTGATCATCGTCGCGGCGTACCTGCCGATCTTCGCGCTCCAGCGCGTCGAGGGCCGGATCTTCGCGCCGATGGCACACACCGTCGTCAGCGCCCTGATCGGCGCGATGATCGTCAGCTTCACGCTCGTGCCGGCGATCGCGTACTTCGCGCTCCGCCGCCACAAGAAGGTCAAGGAATCCCCGGTGCTGCGAATCGCGAGACGCGCGTACGTACCGCTGCTCGGCACCGCGATGCGCAACCCTGGCGCGGTGATCGTGTGCTCGCTCGGGCTGATCTATGCCGGAGTCGAGCTCGCCCCGCGGCTCGGCACCGAGTTCCTGCCGGAGCTCAACGAGGGCTCGCTGTACGTGACGTTCACGCTGCCGGCTCCGATCTCGCTCACCGAGGGCAGAAAGCTCACGCCGCGGATCACCGCGGCCATGCGCAAAGATCTGCCCGAGGTGACAGAGCTGTTGACGCAGCTCGGCCGGCCCGAGGACGGCACCGATCCGACGCTGCCTTCGAACCTCGAGGTGTTCGTCAAGCTCAGGCCGATGGGCGAGTGGCGGCCTGGGATGAAGACGCTCGGCGACATCGTCGAGGTCATGGATCGCAACCTCAAGGCCATCCCGGGGCTCGAGTACAACTTCAGCCAACCGATCCGCGACAACGTCGCCGAGAACATCAGCGGCCAGTTCGGCCAGATCGCGGTGAAGATCTACGGCGACGATCTCGCGCAGCTCCAGCAGCTCGCCGATGCATCAGAGGCGCAGATCGCGAAGGTCGCGGGCGCCGCGGACCTCGGGATCGTGCGCGCGTCGGAACAGCCGTCGATCACGATCTCGCCGGACCGCGACGCGCTGAACAGGTGGAACCTCGACCTGGGCAGCCTGCAGGACTACCTCGAGACCGCGCTGTCGGGACACACGGCAGCGCAGCTGTGGGACGCGGAGAAGCACTTCGACATCACGGTCCGATTGCCCGTGTCTTCGCGCCGCTCGGTCGAGTCGATCCAGAACCTGCGCGTGCCGCTCGTGGATGGCTCGCTGGTACCGATGCGGGCGCTCGCGACGGTGTCGCTCGGTGCGAGCCGCGCCGTGATCACCCGGGAGAACGGCAAGCGCTACATCGGCGTGCGATTGAACGTGCGCAACCGCGATCTCGGATCGTTCATCGCGGAGGCTCAGCAGCGCGTGAGGGACGCGGTGACGCTCCCCGTCGGCTACGACATCTGGTGGGGCGGCGAGTTCGAGAACCAGCAACGCGCGATGAAGCGGCTGACCCTCGTGCTGCCGCTGTCGCTGCTGCTGACGTTCTTGCTGCTATTCTCGGCGTTCGGCACGGTGTGGGACGCGACGATCATCCTGCTCAACCTGCCGGTCGCCCTGCTCGGCGGCCTGCTCGGGCTCGCGATGGCCGGCATGACGCTGTCGGTGTCGGCCGCGGTCGGCTTCATCGCGCTGCTCGGACAGGCCGTGCTGAACGGCGTGCTCGTGGTGTCGGCGATCCGAGCGCGGCTCGATCGCGGAGAGGACCTGTGGACCGCGACGATCCAGGGTGCTCGCGACCGGCTACGGGCGGTCCTGATGACGGCCTTGCTCGCTGCGCTCGGACTGCTGCCGGCGGCGATGTCGCACGCGATCGGCAGCGAGACCCAGCGCCCGATCGCGGTGGTCGTTGTGGGCGGAACGGTGTCGTCGGCGCTGCTGACGCTGCTCGTGCTGCCGGTGACGTACTACTGGGCCGGCGCGGCGCGCAACTGGTTCCGAAGGCGAGCCGCCGACCTGCCACGGGCGCGGGCTGGCTGATCGGCCGGGCGGGACTTCCCGGAGGTACCGATTCCACGCGCCCGGCCGTTGGACGTTCACCAGGATCGCCATGGCGCGCGAGTTGCTCGTCCTGTCCAGCGATGAAGCTCTTCGCCGGTCTCGCGCTCGCCACCCTCGCCCTGACCGCCAGCGCCTGCACGGAAACCACCACGGTGTGGGGAGATTGGCGCACGGGGCAGGCCGTTGCCGGAGGATGCCAGACCTTCCTGTTGGGGCCCGACGTGCACGTCAACGTCTATGACGACCACCAGCTGATCGCGAGCGAGGAGGCGGCGTGTGATGACCTCGGCTTCAGCACGGAAATTCCGCTCGGTGTGACCGATGCACGGGTGACCGCCACCGATGCGCAGGGCGGTCAGTGGGAGCACCGCTTCGACCTCGACAAGGAACTCGGCTACATCTACGTCGGCGTGATCCTGTTCGACCACGGATCGTCGGGAGACTGACGCTCACCCTCGGTCACGGTCACGCACACAGACCTCGCGAAATGTGAGCCCGCAACGTATGGTCGGCTGTGCGAAGCGCGTTCCGTGTGATGCAGATCATCGCTGCCCTGGGTGTGCTCGCGATCGGATGTGGCTCCGATGATCCGGTCGGCGACGGCGGGCCGGCTCTGACGTTCGCCGCGATCGGATCGCTCTCGACGCCGGCGGGCAAGGGTGGGTTTCGGTTCGGCGCCGCCAGCGCCGCGACCCAGATCGAGGACGGCAACACGCACACCGACTGGTACCTGTGGACACTCCCATCTGCGATGGGTGGGCTCGGGCGAGGCACGTTCGTCGGCGACGCCGTCCACGGCTATTCGCAGGCGATGAGCGACACCGCGCTGGTGGGTGAGCTCGGCCTGGACAGCTATCGGTTCTCGATCGAATGGGCGCGCATCGAGCCGGTTCGCGATCAGATCGACGAGCAGGCGATCGCGCACTATCGCGCTCAGCTCCAGGCGCTGATCGCGATGGGGATCCGCCCGCTCGTCACGGTGCATCACTTCTCGAATCCGGTATGGGTCGCGGATCCGCGGGGGCTCGCGTGCCCGAACGGCCCCACCAGCACGAACCTGTGCGGCTTCGGTTCGGCCGGCGGCCCGCAGATCATCGCAGAGCTCGCCGAGCACGCGGCACTGCTCGGACGGCGGTTCGGCGATCTCGTCGACGAGTGGGGGACGGTCAACGAGCCCATCAACTATCTGTTCGCAGCGTACGCCCTCTCGGTGTTCCCACCCGGCGGGTTCTCGCTCGATCCGGCGCACTTCGCTCGCGTCCTGCGCGACTACATCGCGGCGCACGTCGCGATCTACGACGCTCTCCGCGCGAACGACACCGTCGACGCTGATGGTGACGGCGTGGCCGCTTCGATCGGGATGTCGCTGTCCGTCGGAGACTGGCAGCCCGCTCGCGACAACGTCGCGTCCACCGACCCCGCGGATCTCGCGGCTCGCGACCGCCTGGTCCGGCTCTATCACTACCTGTTCGTCGATAGCGTCCTGGCGGGGGCCTACGATCACGATCTCGACGGTAGCCTCGACGAGCCGCACCCCGACTGGCGCGGCAAGCTGGACTGGCTCGGCGTGCAGTACTACTTTCGCGCCGGCGTGACGGCGAACAACCCGCTCCTGCCCGCACCGCTTGGCTTCACGCTCTGCTACGGAGGCGCAGACTTCGGGGCGTGCTTGCCCGCGCTCCAACCCACGTACTGCGTGCCCGCCATGGGCTACGAAGGATGGGTGGACGGGTTGCACGACGTGCTCGTCAGCTTCTCGGAGCGGTACCCCAAGCTGCCCCTCGTTGTCAGCGAGGCCGGCATCGCCACCGGGTCAGGAGCTCGCCGCGCCGAGAACATCGTTCGTGTCCTGGAGGCCGTGGCGCGCGCGCGCGACGAAGGGGTCGACGTTCGCGGCGTGTATCAGTGGAGCCTGACCGACAACTTCGAGTGGGCCGAGGGCTTCACGCCACGGTTCGGGCTGTTCACCGTCGATCCTTCGACGTCCGCCCGCACGCGGAACGAGGGCGCCGATACGCTAGAAGCGATCGCCCGTACGCGGACGGTCACGAGCCAGCAGCGCGCACGCTACGGCGGCACCGGCCCGCTGACTCCGGAACCCGGTCAGCCGCTCGTCAGCCAGTGCCGCAAGAACT
Organism: Myxococcales bacterium; assembly: GCA_043753855.1. Taxonomy (GTDB): domain Bacteria; phylum Myxococcota_A; class Polyangia; order Haliangiales; family Haliangiaceae; genus JABFXX01. The sequence continues at coordinate 12,681 of JAYUVX010000220.1, forward strand.
GACCCCTGACTCGACAGCCGCCAGACGCGATCCGCCGCGGTCGGATAGAGTTGCCCGATGGCAGCCCGATTCGTGAACAAGCGTGAGATCACCTCGCTCGACCAGCTCACGCCGGTGGAGTGCGAACAGCTCCAGCTGGCGGGCAAGGCGTATGACGGAGAAGACCGCCCGGTCTCAGACCGGCTCGCGGGCGATGGCACCGAGGAGGTCGAAGGCAGCTTTCAGGGAAGCTGCGAGCTTTGGGAGATCGTCGACGCAGATCAGCCGCTCTACGATGCGTGGATGCTGATGAGCGACAGCGGTTCGATCTTTCGCGCGCACACGATCGAGGAGGTTGCAGGCATCGTGCAATGCGGCCTCGAGTGCGCCGACCCGGCGATCCGACTCACGATCGGAGTCGCGATGGTCGAGGCGGAGCTGTTGCCACACGGCGACAGCGCGTACCAAGAATTCGCGGCCGAGCTCGCCAAGCCGCGCCACTAATCCGGTCACAAGCGCGGCGACCGAACCTGTCGGCGGCCCGTCTCCGTCGGGCAGTCTAGCGCGCCCGATGCTTCGTACGGGTGAACAGCCGCTCGAAGTTCTTCGCTAGCACGGCTTCGATCTCTTCGTTGGAGTACTGCGCCGCCTTCATGCCCGCGACGAGCTTGCCGACGTAGGCAGCGATCGCGCCGGGGTACTGAGGACCGTCACTCGCGAACAGCGTACGACCGATCAGGCCGCGTTCGCGAATCGCCGCGAGCACCGCCGGGAACTGGGGTTCGGCGGTCATGACCGGCGCGCCAGTGATGTCGACAAGGAGCGGCCGTGCAAGCGCAGAGAGCTCGAGCCAGACATTCTGATTCGCGACGGCGAGTGCGAGCGCGTGTTCGACGGAGCGGGCGTCCCCCTGACCGACATGCGATAGCACGACTTGCACGTCCGGATAGGCTACGAGCATCGCCTCGAGATATTGTGGATCGTAGTAGTGGGGATCGGTCGCGGTCCCAGGAAACGGCGAGAATCCTGTGTGGTGGAGGATCGGGACGCCGGCTCCTCGCGCGATCTCGTAGATGCCGCGCGTCGTCGCGTTGTCCAGCGCGACATGCTGATGCGCAAACGCAAGCTTGATACCTACCAGCTTGTCGTGCTGGGCGAGGTCCTCGCGAAGCGCCGCGAACCGTGCCGCGCCTTTCTCCTCGTTCCAGTCGGACAGATCGATGCTCGCCATTCCCCACGCCCACGGCTTTCCATCTGCGGCCATGTTCCGTGGATCGTCGAGGATCTCGAGCAGAGCTTCGTTACTGAACACCCCGATCGACTGTGGCGCGTACACCGCAAATAGGACGGCATGGCCGACGTGTGCGAGCGTGGTTTGGTCCGCGATCCCGATGTGTGGCGTCCACGGATCACTGATCGTCGTGAGCAGCTCTGGTGCGTAGATTCGCAGGAACTTGGGCAAGTTGCCCGCGACAAAGGCCTTGCCGTTGTCGGCCATCGTCGCGTAGTTGCCGGGGTGCAGGTGCATGTCGACAACCGGCACGAGCCGGCCGTCGAGCTCTACACCGGGGGTTGGCGTGACCGATGCGATCTCGGCGCGACGAGCTCCCCTCGCCGAAACCACCGCGACCCGGATGATCGCACCTCCGTCGTCACGTTCGATCGCGGCGCCGGACGGGTAGAACTCGGCGCCCGCGTACGACTCGTCGGGCTCGCCGAATCCAGCCGCGACATCGGCCGGCGGGTGCTTCATCCCTACACCGATGACGGTCGCATCGTCGGTGAGCGCGTTGGGATCGGACGACGCGAGCAGGACATCGAACCCGTTCACCCAACCGGTTGCGTAGCCGAGGCCACCGATCATCGTCGGGTCATTCGGTGGATCGCCGAGCTCTGCGCGAACGGACGCCCAGTCGGTTCCGAGCGCCACCTCGCCGATGCGCTCGCCGGGAACCACGGCCGGGGTGCTCGCGTGATCACAAGCTGCCAGGGCAGCCACGCAGACCAACCACTTCATGGGTCGGTGAGCGCGA
>JAYUVX010000221.1:0-40805 GCA_043753855.1 Myxococcales bacterium
CGTCGCGAAACCTTGTTGCCCCTGGCAGTGACCCACCGCTCGCCGTAACGCCCCGTTCCCGCCCTGCTAGAGTCGGGTATGGCCATCCGCAAGATCGCCCAGATCGGACACCCGGTGCTGCGTCAGACCGCACGTGAGCTCGATCGCGACGAGCTAGCCACGCCCATGATGCAGGGATTGATCGACGATCTCGTCGAGACCATGCGCGATGCCGATGGTGCCGGGCTCGCCGCGATCCAGATCTACGAGCCCGTCCGGATCTGCGCGATCGAGGTCCGCAACAACCCGCGATACCCGTACAAGCCACCGATCCCGCTGACCATCCTCGTCAACCCCGTGCTCACGCCGGTCGACGATGAGATGTTCGAGAACAACGAAGGCTGCCTCTCGGTCCCGAACCTCCGAGCCATGGTCAAGCGACACGTTCACGTCCGCTGCCAGGCGTGGAACCGTCACGGCGAGCCGATCGACGAGGTCGTCCACGGCCTCAAGGCCGGTACCTACCAGCACGAGACCGACCACCTGCTCGGCAAGATCTTCGTGGATCGTGTCACAGATCCGACCACGTTCTCGACCTGGGCCGAGTTCGACCGCCACCACAAGGCGGCGTTCGTGGAACAGGCCAAGGCGCTGACCGCGCGCGTCGGTTCTTGAGTCGTCCCGTCGGGTTGTGCGTACCGATCTGACAACTGCGACGACGAGGTGTCAGCGCGGATAGTTAAGTGCATCGACGGGGGGGGTAATCTCCGGCAATTTGCTTGTATGGTCGGCTCCACCCCAGGAGGGATCATGCGTAATACCTATCTGTACGGCACCTCGTTGCTCGCTTGTCTTGCTCTGTCCGCCTGCAGCGGCGATGACGGCGGCAAGACCCAACTCGCGGATGCCGCGATCGATTCGCCGAAGCAGATGGATGCTCCGGCCGCGGTCTGCACGATCCCGGCATCCCTTCCCGCCGGACAAATGGTTGGCACGATGGCGGCCCCCGTAGCGGACAACTTTGTCGCCAAGAACATGATGGGCACCATCTTGTTCCGCCTCCCGATCGCCACGACCATGGACAGGAAGAACGGAGTTTCGTTTATCGTCCCGCGCCCCGCCACCGGCTTCGTGCCCGGCACGTTCGCGTTCGAACCCCTGACCGCCACGATGCCAAAGGCGGTTGCTTTCATGAGCGGCAATATCACCAACGGCATGGCGGAGAAGACGCTCGCTGCGACCAACGGCTCCATCACGTTGACCTCGATCGGCCAGACCGCCGGCGCCTCGATCAAGGGCACCGTTGCGTCGACGACCTTCAAGGAGATCGACGCCAGCGGCAACCAGGTCGCAGGTGGCTGCGCGTCGACGCTCGGCGGTTTGTCGTTCTTCCTGACGCAGATGACCCTCGTCGAGCGCAACGTGGATGGCACGACGACGCCCGAGACCTGGAAGTTCCAGATCGAAGGTCAACAGCCGCAGTTTCTGACGGTCGAGTAGCGACCAACGGCACCCGTCCGAGCCGCCTTTGTGACGGGTGACGAGATGCACGAGGTTGGTCACCTGTGGTCCCGGATGCGGCACGATTGCGCAAGCTGTGCCCCACCCTCCCCAATTCGACAGCCGAGTGGGCGTGCTGCGGGATCCGACTACTGCGTCGTGAAGGCGCGGCCCACGGAAAACGACGTGGCGTGCGCGGACCCGGTGTAGTCCAACGCGCTCACGTATTCGAGCTCGGTCGTGGCCGCGGCATCGTTGATGCTCGTAGTCGGCGTGAAGCTCGTGATCGACCAAGTGTAGCTCGCGCCTGCCGGTAACGGTTGCTCGGCGACGGCAGGAATCGTGAGCGCAGCTTTCGTCGTGTAGACATTGAAGTTCCTTCCGCCGCCGCTGATGCTGACGAGCGAGACGGCGCCGGTGGCCGGCGTGAACGTGAACGGCGTCTGCGTGGTCACGCCGGTCGCTGCGGCTGCGGGCGTCAACAACAGAGCGGGTGCCGCCATCGTGAAGTTGAGCGTCGCTGTCGACGTGAGCGGGTGCACGAAGGCCGAGATACCGACGCCGGCCTGTTCGCTCCTCGCGTAGAGCGACGAGCCGCCAGCGGAAGCGAGTACCGGGAACGCGGCATCGATCGCGGTGGTCGACGCTTCCCACATGACCTGGGAGCTATTGCCGAACTGTTGATACATCGTCACCGATGGGGGGGGCGCGCCCGTCGGCGGGTTCAACGTGCCACTGATGGTGTTGGTCGAGGCGACGGCCGAGAACGTGAGGTTGATCGTCGCGGCGCTGCCGCTCGTCAGTGTTGCCTGGGCCGACTTGGCGTAGCCGAGGAACGTGTTTGGCGCACCGTTCGCCTTGCGCGTCAGCTGCAGTGCGTGCAGCGAACCGGTGTTCGTGTTGCCACTGCACCATGACGCGCTCCCGCCGAACGTGCCGTTGGTGTTCAACGTCGGGCTATTGAAGCTGCCTTCGCTCCACGCCCAGAGGACGGGATCCGTGTTGTTGCCCGCGCCGGACTTGGATCCACTCACGTTGGAGCTCGGATTAGGGCAGAGGCTGAATATACAACTCGAGACATTCGCGGCGTTGACGGTCGGATCTGTGCGCGTCAGCTCCTGGTAGTAATAGACAGTCGGCGTTGTGCTGCCAAAGCTCGAGCAACCGCCAATCGCCTGCGTATAAAGGTCGTACGGTGGGGTCACGTCCGTGAACGTGAACTCGCCGCTGCTGCCACTGGTCACGGTCTGCTTACCAATCATGCCGACCGTGATGCCAGAGCGACCATCGCGGATCCGGCCAATGACTGTGATCTTTGTTGTCGTGACGTCGACGGTGTCGGCATGCGTCTTTCCACCCGCCATGCCGGTAATCGTCACGGTCGAGGTGCCGGGCGGCATCGCGCCAACCGCGTGGATCGTCACCTGCGCGGTGGTCGCGTCTGCGGCGATGGGCGCGAGGTCCGCAGTCAACGAGGTGCCGAGGCCGTCGGCGGTCAGCGTGATCTCGCCGACCGAGCCGGTGCGAGTCACATTGACCGCGACCGTCGCGGAGCCGGCGATCGGGATGGACAGCGTCGAGGGGGCCACGCTCAGCGTGAAGTCGCCGCTTTGACCGTCACCGCCTCCGCCATCGGGGGCGTCACCTTTGACTGCACCGCATGCTGCGACCAACGCCGCAAGCGCAAGACTCGAGAGCTTCATACCCCAACCAGAGAGCTGCATAGGTTCCCGATAATACACCGCTGGGGCCTTCATTCTCCCCTTGTTCTCGACGATCGAGCCGTCAGCCCGCGATGGCAGTTCATGGTGCCCGAGAGGTTTCGCCACGTCGCGGAGATCACACTCCGAGGAGCTTGATGGTGTGCGATCACTTCGTGATGACGGTCCGCGTGTAGGCGTTGGGATCCGACGTGACCCTCGATGTCCGTCGCAGCCGACGGGTGGACAAGGCTGGTATCGGGATCCGCGAGCCCGCACGCCGATGGATGTAGCTGAGCGCAGCGGCGACAGCATGTCACCGCCCTCGCACGTGGCGGCCGGGAGCCACCGAAACCATCGGGTACTTCCTGCCGAGCAGGGTGTGGCGCGGGCGGCGCGGATCGGCAGCTAGCTGCAATCTCGCGCCGGGGCTGAGGAATTCGCGGTTTTCGCGACCACGTCATCTTGCCCACGAGACCCGGCCGGGTTCTCCTTATCGGCCCATGGCACGCAAGCGGACCCCACGGAAGACCGCGGTGGACGCAGCTCCCGCCCCGTCCGTGGCGCCCAAGGCCGGCCGCCGCAAGAAGAAGGCGGAGGCCAAGCCGGTCATGAACGTCCGGCACATGAACCGCCGCGACATCGGGCGGGTGTGGGACTTCCTCAAGGTGTCGTTCCGCGACGTCAACGCGGAGACGGTCGAGTACCAGCGTCCGCGCTCGAAGCATCGGTTCGAGGAGATCTACGAGGAAGAGGGGATCGAGCAGCTGCTGTTCGAGGTGGATGGCGAGATCGTCGCGTACGCCGAGTGCAGCTACGAGGTCACCGGCTCGGACAACTGGATCAACCCCCGCTACTTCGAGAAGCGCGACATGCGTCCGCTGTTCATCGACGAGCTGGCGGTGCATCCGCAGTGGCACGGTCGTGGCGTCGGATCGTTCGCGATGGAGCAGCTGCAGCACCTCGCGCGCGTGCACGGTCTCAATCACCTCGTGCTGGAGGTCGCCGAGAACAACGAGCGCGCGCTCAGCTGGTACAAGAAGCGCCAGTTCAAGAAGCTCGACGCGGCGATCTTCATGGCCGCCCCGGTCGATATCGAGCCCGAGCTGCTGCCGCCCCGCGAGCTGCCGGCCGCCCGTGCGCCGGCGCCGCCCGCCACCGACGACGACGATTCCGAGAACTAGCGATCGTCGGGCGGCGCCAGCTCGAGCTGGTGATCAGCCCGGGGTCGCCGCTGCGTCGCGCCGGTCGAGTTGGCTCTTGAGAACGGCGACATCGCGCTCGATCGCGGCGACCCGATCACTCGACCCGGTGCTTGAGGCTGGCGACGTCGGACTCCAGCTGCTCCACTCGATCGCGAAGCTGTAAGCGGTCCTGGATCAGGTCGTAGAGGCCGCGCGTTGCAATGCGGGTCTCGACCTCGGCGAGCTCGGCCTTCACGTCGAGCCGCAGCTGCTCCAGCCGCTCGTTGGTCTGGTCGATCCGCTCGTTGGTATGTCGCACGTCGCTGCGGAGCTCGCGCACCTCGGTACGGAGCTCGGTGAGGACCGTCGCGGTGATGCTGTCGTCGGACATCGCGCCTCTCCAGTCTATCGGATGTGTCACGACCGATGAGCACAAACGATGCCGGCGCCCAAGCCTCTGAAACGATGGCGACCTGCGCGACCGCGTGTCCAGCCCGCGTACAGACCAGGGTCAGGAGTCCTCGGTGCCAATTCTATTTAGTGGGCGAGCTGGCAACGGACGTAGGTCCAGGAATCGTCGGGGACGGGGGCGGTGCGGCTGATCCGCACGCGCAGGTGGTCATTGCTCGACGGGCACGCCGCGGCATCGGGGACGATCGCGTAGCAGTCGGGATCGCCCGACGAGCAGAGCGGCAGCACCGTGGCCGCGTGGGGCGCGCTGTCGCGGATGTCCACGACCTCGCACGATGGCTGGACGCCCTCGATCTCGGCGGAGGTATCGGCGAGCTGCGTCGAATCGAGGCACGGATCGCCCATCAGCTTCTTGGCCGAGGCGCCGATCGCGCGGAGCGGCTCGGAGAGATCTGCGCTGCACACCGAGGTCAGCGTGGCGCGGCCATCGAAGGACTCGAGGAAGCCCGCCAGCCGCACGGCCGGATCCGCGACCTCGGGACCCGCGGCACCGGCGTAGCTGCACGAGTGTGCGAGCGAGGGGATCGGCGTGCCGCCGCCGGGAGGGCTCCGAAGCTCGACGACCACCGGCGCGGGCACGCCGACGATCGCCGCGGTCATCAGCATGCGCGCATCGGGCTTGGTGGCGAGCAACGCGTCGACGTACGGGGTCACGCCCTCCACGAACGACGAGTCCTCCGCGGCCACGCAGTCGCGCTTGGGACCGAGCGAGGTCGCGTCGGGCGAGCAGCGAACGCCGTGACGGAAGCAGCGGAACGAGTCGAGCGGCCCGAGCGTGGCGCTCTCGGGACCGAACAGCTGCGTCGACCTCGCGGAGCAATCGTCCTCGTCGGCCAGGAAGACCACGGCGAGGTTCGCCTCGGGACGCAGGAAGCCGGCGTTGGCGGGGTGGCCGAGCGCGCGCTTCATCGCGGCGAGGGGTTGCTCGAAGCCACAGCCGGTGGAGCCGACCTTCGCGAGGGTGGCGAACGTGTCGCGCAGCGCGCCGGTGTAGTTGCGAACGCGCGTTCCGCCTGCGCCCTCGATGTCGGAGAGGAAGGCCTCGGTCATGTCGGTGGTCTTCTGGAGCGCGCCGCCCTTGCCGAGGCCGCTGCAGCCGCCCTGCCCGACCACGCCGATCGCGGGACCGGGGCTGGCGTCCCGCGAGGAGCTGGTGCCCAGGTCCGTGGTGACCACGCCGAGGTGGAGGTTCGGTAGGCCACCATCGAGCTGCGAGAGCGCATCGATCATCTTCGGGAACGCCGCCGCGAACGAGAGCTGCTTGTCGGTGGTCGAGGCGGAGTCATCGATCACGAACAGGATGTCGAGGTTGCGGTTCGGCACCGAGCGGAGCGACGTGACCTCCTGCAGGCCGCCGATCACGACGCCTTGCGAGTTGCACGCGGCGAGCAGCAGCGACGCGACGAGGAGCCGGTTCATCGGCACACCGTGGTGAGCCGCGAGCGCTGGGCGGAGCGCGGGTATTTGGCATCGAACGCGTCGAGGTGCGCGCCGACCGAGGGATCGTGGAGCCGGCACAGCGCCTCGACCTCGATCGCGGCAGCATCTTCGGCGAGCTGGCCACCCCCGTGGGTCTCGACGGCGTGGGTGTGAATCGACGCGAGCGCCGCCGTCGCATCACCGCGGCGCAACGCACCCATCGCGAGATCGATCAGCTCGACCTCGCGCGAGAGATCCGGCGCGGTGTGGACCACGGGGCGTGGCCGCGATGCGGATTGCGGCGCCATCTCGATCATCAGGGACCCGGTCGCAGCAGCGGGCCGGAATACCGGCGGAGAGGTCTCGCTCCCGATGCTCGGCAGATCGATCGCCGGGGTCTCGGCGGCGTGCTCGCGCGTGATATGGACGCCGGCACCGACCGCGAGCACGGCGACCACACCGAAAAGCCCGAGCTTCAGCGCGAGGCCCGCCGCGGCACCGGCACCGGCTCCGGCGCCGACCTTCGCGCGCACGCGGCGAACCGCGCCGGCATCCGGTGCGAGGCCCTCACGCGCTGCATCGAGCAACGCGCGCGCGGCCGATCCGAGCTGCTCTCCGCCGGGATCGATCATGGCTTCACCTGTGCCTTGACCGCGAGCTCGAAGGCGTGCCGAGCCAGGCGCAGCCGCGAGTACGTGGTGTTGAGGTTGAGACCCAGCAGCTTCGCGACCTCGGTCACGCTGAGCTGCTCGAGCTCGACGAGCGCGAACACGATCCGCTTGTCCTCGTCCATCTGCTCGAGGATGCCCATCACCGTCGCGGCAGCCTGCGCACGCGACATCGCCGCGAACGTATCGGCACCATCGACCAGCTGGTCGGTCAGCCTCTCCGTGCGGTCGCCGGTGTGCTTGCGGCGGTGCGTGCTCGCCACCCGGCGCGCGATCGCGAACAGCCAGGTCGTGATCGCGGCGCGGCCCTCGAACTCGGCGAGCCGGCGATGGACGACGAAGAACACGTCCTGTGCCGCGTCCTCCAGACCGGCCTCGCCGACGCCAAACGTGCGGAGCACGCGCCATACGAAGGCGATGTTCTCGGTGTAGACCGCCTCGAACGCCGGCGCGGCATCCGAGCGCGTCGGGGTCTCCAGGGCATGTGCCATCGCGGGGGCCATCACTGCTATCCGAGGAGTGAGTGCGCCGCCGCCCGCGGATCCGTCACGAAAATCGGTGGCCATCGCGTCATCGCCAGCCGAGCTCGAGGCCGAGCGCGCAGCGTGCCGCGGCGGCGGCTGGCTGGTACAGATCGTTGCCGTTCTGGAGCATGAACCTGGTGCGTTCCAGGGGGATCGCGAGCTCGAAGGTGCCGACCAGCCGCGCGCGCGGCGCCATCGGCCACGCCACGCCGAAGCCGCCGCCGAACGCGAGCCAGCGCGCCGATCCGATCCGCGGGTCGACGACCGCCATGCCCTCGCCCTGGATCCGGCCGAGCTCCCCCGAGAGCCAGGCGCGGATCGGGAGCTCCTCGGTGCCCCAGCCCACGCGGAGCGCGACCACGTCGAGGCTGACCTCGACCCGTGCCGGCGCTCCGGGATCGAACCGCGCCGATTGCGGCACCCAGCGCGCGATCGCGAGCTCGGCGAACTGATGATCGCGCCGCAGGTAGCCTGCGAGCTCGCCGCCGAGGTTGATCCGCGGCAGCGCGCCGACCCCGGAGAGCGCGAGCAGGCGCACGCCACCACCCCAGTGATGCGCGGCCTGCACCGAGGCCGCGATCTGCCGGGCATCGACGCGGATCTCCTGTGCGGGACCGCGCACGTCGGCGACCTCCACGGCCGTCTTGCGGACGACCTGATCGGCGATCAGCTCGTCCGCCGGCTCGACGCGACGGGCTTCGGTCGCGAGCCGCGCGATGATCACGGCGATCGCATCCGCGAGCTCGTCGCACCGCGTGCTGCGAAGCATGCGCACGTCGTTGGCCACGGTCAGCGCGCGCGCGTCGACGTGCGCGACGAACGCCTTGCCATCCATCGTGATCTCGATCTCGACGCCGTGCACCACGCCGTCGATCGGTGCGCCGAGGCGTCGCTCGATCCGGGCGCGCACCGCATCCGCGGAAGGACAGCTTGCGGGCGCTTGCCACCCGAACGCGGGATCCGCACCGGCGGGGCCGCCGCTTGACATCACGGCGATGAGCGGAAGCAATCGGTTCGCACGCACCGCCACGATTCGAAGACACACTCTATCGCCCGCTCGTTGCGTCGCGCGAGCCGATTCGTGCGGGGACAGCTGTCCCCAGCTATCACGCGAGGTGTCGTGACAGCAGCTCGATCACGGCTGCCGGCGCCTCGATATGCAGCCAGTGCCCCGCATCGATGTGATGCGCGCGCACGTGCGGCGGCGCACGCAACAGGCGCAGCTTGTCGTCATCGGTGAACGTCGGCGAGCGATCGGCGATCACGATCTCGACGCTGCCATGCTCCGGATCCTCGAGCGAGTCCCACAGATCCACCGCCAAGTAGTCCGCGAGCAGCGCGCGCAGCGCCGGGAGATCGAACCGCAGTGTCAGCGTGCCCTTCGCATCGGGCATCGCGCTCATCGCGATCCATTGCGCGAGCATCGTGTCGTGACCCTTGTCGACCAGCGCGGCGACCAGCTGATCGCGCTTCGCCCAGGTTCGCGGCAACGCCTCCAGATCACCGAGCACGCGGACCACGCTGGTGTCCTCGGTCTGCGCCCCGGTGCGCTGGCTCGGTGACGAATCGAGCAGCCAGGTCTGTGCGACCGAGACCAGCGGGCGCGCGGCGAGCATCACCTTGCCGCCGAGGCTGTGACCGGCGAGCGCCTCGATGCCGCCGAGCTCGGAGACCAGCGCGCGGATGTCATCCGCGGCGGCCGCGATCGTGTGCGGCGGTTCGCCATCCTCCGAACGGCCATGCAGGCGCATGTCGACGAGGATGATCCCCCACTCGGGCCGGCGCTCGTTGATCTTGCGCGCGATGCCGCGCCAGTTGGCGCCCGCGCCGAACATCCCATGCGTCATCAGCAGCCAGCGTTCGGGCGCGACATCGCTGCGTGCGATCCGTTCGTGATGCAACCGGGCCGGCACGCGGCGAGTGTGCCATGGTCGGTGCGTGAACGACGTGCTCGCCGTCGCAGGGTTCGATCTCACGCATGCGTTCGATGCGCACGCCGTTGCGAACGAGCCGGGCTGGGAGCAGCTGGCCGCGGGACCGCGCGTCGGCCTGCTCGTCGGCAACACCCGCGCACTGTGGCCGCGATTTCTCGCAGCGCGGCGTGACGAGCCGGATCCTCTCGATCGCTACACCGAACGCACGCTCGCGGCGGCGTTTCCCGATCGCACGATCGTGTTCGCGCATCGCGCGTGCGACGGCCGCTTCCTCCCGTTCTCGCGGCTCGCGGTGGCGACCGGGTTCGGTGCCCTCGCGCCGAGTCACCTCGTGATCCATCCGATCTATGGACCGTGGATCGCACTGCGGGCGCTCGTCCTCGTGGACGGCGATCCGCCACCACCGCGCGCGCCGATCCCGCAGCCGTGTCAATGCGGCGAACCGTGTGCACGTGCGTTCGCGGCCGCACGCGATTCCACCGACTGGCGCGCGTGGCTCGCGGTGCGCGATTCGTGCAGCTTCCGGACACATCGCTATAGCGAGGACCAGATCCGGTTCCATTACACCCAGGCCTGGGAGCGCGTGTCCTCAGAAGATGGATCGGACGCCGGCTAACCGGGCGGTGTTGCTCGGCCACGAGCCGGTATATCGCTTGCAACGTCGGCAACCGTGACCCTCCGTGGCCTTTGGCTCACCGCAGCCCTGCTGATCCCCGCCTGCGGCTTCACCGCCCCGGCATCGGATGACGTGGTCGGTCCAGGCCCCAACCCGACGCCGGATCCGACCATCGACCCGACGATCAACCGCAAGTGCGCACGCAACGATCCGGCGCTCCGACTGTGCATCGACTTCGATGATCCGCAGGCGCTGACCGGCGATGGCTCGGGCCTCGGTCACGATGCGTCGGGGAGCGGTTTTGCCGTGATGGCGCGCGGCACCGAGCAGGCCGTGGCGATGAATGCGACCTCGCGACTGACCGTTCCGGAGACGCCGGATCTCGACATCGCGGCGAATCTGACGTTCTCGCTGTGGGCGCGTCCCGATCGGTTGCCCTCCGGTCGCGCTGCGTTCTGGGCGCTGGACAACAACAAGCAGTACTACCTGTCCTATCAGGCGAACGGAACGTTCCGCTGCGGCATCGGCGCGACGACGCTGGATGCGTTCGTCGGTGTCCCGACCAACACCTGGTATCACGTGACGTGCACGTTCGATCAGGCAGCGAACAAGCTGCGGATTTACGTCAACGGTCAGCCCGTCGGTTGCCGCACCGCCGCGATCACGGTTCCGACCGATGGCACCGAAGGCCTGGCGATCGGCGCCAACCACGGCAGCGCCGCGACGTTCTCCGACCAGTTCCAAGGTGGGCTGGACAACATTCAGGTGTTCGCTCGCACGTACAGCGACGCTGAGGTGTGCTCGGCGGCCGGCCAGTGGGACTGCTGGAGCGGTTGCTAGCGATCCCGGATCGACGCCGTTCAGACCGTTGCTGTACTGTGTCCTGCCGTGGACGTTCTCGACGCCTTCCATCCGCTCGTCGCGGGTTGGTTCCGCGAGCGGTTCGGTGCACCCACCGATCCGCAGCGCGAGGGCTGGCCGCGCATCGGCGCGGGGGAAGACGTCCTGATCGCGGCACCGACCGGATCCGGAAAGACGCTCGCCGCATTCCTCGCGTGCATGGACGAGCTGGTTCGCCGCGGCTTCGAGACCGGGCTCGATGATCACATCCAGATCCTCTACATCTCGCCGCTGAAGGCGCTGTCCAACGACGTCCATCGCAACCTCGAGGCGCCGCTCGCCGAGCTCGCGGTGTACGCGGCGGCGCGCGGCGAGAAGCTCCCCGAGATCCGGGTGGCGGTGCGCACCGGGGATACGCCGGCCAGCGAGCGCGCCAAGATGGCCAAGCGCCCCCCGCACATCCTCGTCACCACGCCGGAGTCGCTGTACATCCTGCTGACCACCGAGAAGGGCCGCTCGGCGCTCGGCCAGCTCCGCACGGTGATCGTCGACGAGATCCACGCGATCGCGGGAGACAAGCGTGGTGCGCACCTCGCGCTCTCGCTGGAGCGCCTGGAGCGGCTCGTCACCCAGTGCACGGGCAAGGGCCCGGTCCGTGTCGGCCTGTCCGCCACGCAGAAACCGATCGAGCGGATCGGCCGCTTGCTGGTCGGAACGCGCCGCCCCGCCCCGCACATCTGCGACTCCGGTCACCGCCGCGAGCTCGATCTCGCGATCGAGATCACCGATGACGAGCTCGGCGCGGTTGCGTCCAACGAGCAGTTCGGCCGGGTCTACGATCGAATCGCCGAGCTGATCACCCAGCATCGCTCGACGATCGTGTTCGCCAACACCCGACGGCTGGTCGAACGGGTCAGCGCGGCGCTCGAGCAGCGCCTCGGCGAGGAGCACGTGGTCGCCCACCATGGCTCGATGTCGCGTGCGTTGCGGCTCGCCGCCGAGCAGAAGCTCAAGCTCGGGCAGGTGAAGTGCGCGGTGGCCACCGCATCGCTCGAGCTCGGCATCGATGTCGGCACCGTCGATCTGGTGGTCCAGATCGGGTCGCCGCGCTCGATCGCCACGCTGATCCAGCGCGTCGGCCGCTCGGGCCACCACCTCGGCGGCACGCCGAAGGGCCGGATGTTCGCGCTGACCCGCGATCAGCTGATGGAGTGCGCGGCGCTGGTGCGCGGCGTGCGCAGCGGCAACCTCGACGAGATCCAGATCCGCGACGCGCCGCTCGACATCCTCGCGCAGCAGATCGTGGCGATCTGCGCATCGGAGGAGATCTCCGAGGTCGAGCTCGGAGACCTGATCCGCAGCGCGGTGCCGTACGCCAACGTCTGCCCGATCAAGCTCGAGCAGGTGATCGACATGCTGTCCGAAGGCGTGTCCGATCGCCGTGGGCGCAACGGCGCGCACCTCCATCGCGATCGGATCGCCGGCGTGCTGCGAGGTCGGCGCGGCGCGCGGCTCGCCGCGATCATGTGCGGCGGCGCGATCCCCGATAGCAACACCTACTCGGTCGTCCAGTGGCCCGAGGAGACCAAGGTCGGCGAGGTCGACGAGGACTTCGCGATCGACAGCTCCGCGGGTGACGTGTTCCAGCTCGGCAACACCGCCTGGAAGATCCGCCGGATCGAGATGGCGAAGGTCTACGTCGAGGATGCCAAGGGCCAGCCACCCTCGATCCCGTTCTGGTTCGGCGAGGCGCCCGCGCGCACGCGCGAGCTGTCCGACGAGGTCAGCCTGCTGCGCGGCGAGATCTGCGCGCGGATCGGCAACGGCGAGGAGCTCGACGTCAGCGCGGCGTGGCTCGCGCACGCGACGGCGATGCCGGTGTGCGCGGCGCAGCAGCTGGTCCATTACCTGACCGCCGCCCGTGCCGCGCTCGGCGTGCTACCGCGCAAGGATCTGCTGATCGCCGAGCGGTTCTTCGACGAGGCCGGCGGGATGCAGCTGGTGATCCACGCACCGCTCGGCGGGCGGATCAACCGGGCGTGGGGCCTCGCGCTGCGCAAGAAGTTCTGCGTGACGTTCGACTTCGAGCTCCAGGCGATCGCCACCGACGATGGCATCGTGATCTCGCTCGGCCAGCCGCACAGCTTTCCGCTCGAGACCGTGTTCGGCTACGTGCCGTCGCACTCGGCGCGCGAGACCCTGATCCAGGCGCTGCTCGATCGTCCGATGTTCGAGATCCGCTGGCGCTGGAACGTGACGCGCTCGCTCACCGTGCTGCGCCGTCGCAACGGCAAGCGAGTGCCGCCGCACCTGCTCAAGATGCGCGCCGCGGACACGCTCAGCGTCGTGTTCCCGCAGGCGGTGGCATGCGGCGAGAACATCAGCGGTCCGCGCGAGGTTCCGGATCATCCGCTGGTGTTCGAGACGGTCCGGGACTGCCTGGTCGAGGCGATGGACATCGAGGGCCTGCGCGACATGCTCGAGCGGCTCGAGAGCGGCGAGATCGGGATCGTGGCGAAGGATACCGTCGAGCCGAGCCCGCTGTCCCACGAGCTGCTCAACGCGAACCCGTACGCGTTCCTCGACGACGCTCCGCTCGAGGAGCGCCGCACGCGAGCCGTGCAGCTGCGGCGCGGGCTGCCGGCGCAGATCAAGAGCTCGGACGAGGTCGGCCAGCTCGACGAGGCCGCGATCGCCGCCGCCGCCGAGGAGGTCGCGCCAGTGGTGCGCGATGCCGACGAGCTCCACGACGCGTTGCTCGCGCTGTGGCTGGTCCCCGAGCCGCTCGGAACCAGGCTGGCGCCGGGGACGATCGACTGGTTTCCAGCGCTGACCTCCACCGGCCGCGCGTGCCGGCTGCGCTGGGAGTACGACGGCATCGAGCACGTGGCGTGGGTCGCTACCGAGCGGCTCGGCATCGCGCGCGTCCTGCTCGGCGAAGGCGTCGAGTGCACGCCGATGATCGCCACGCCATCGTGGTCGAAGCTGCTGCCGCGCGAGGACGCGGTCACCCGGCTGGTCGGTGCCCACCTCGATCATCGCGGTCCGGCGTCGGCACGCGGGCTCGCGGCCGAGCTCGGCCTGCCCCTGGCCGATCTGCTCGGCGGCTTGCTCGCGCTCGAGGGCGATGGCGCGATCCTGCGCGGCTCGTTCACCCCGCGGGTCGGGGGAGACCCGCCCCGCTCCAGCTCGGGCCCCGGCGGCCTCGCCCCGCACCCTGCCGGCACCATGCGTGCGGCGCTCGCGGCAGCCAGCGATGCAGCGATGTCACCCGATCTTGAGTGGTGCAATCGTCGCGTGCTCGCACGGATCCACCGGCTCACGCTCGCGCGGCTGCGCAAGGAGATCGAGCCGGTGAGCGCGGGCGCGCTGATGCGATTCCTGCTGCGCTGGCAGCGGGTCGCGAAGCACACGCAGGTGATCGGATCCGATGGGCTCGCGCGGGTGATCGAGCAGCTGCAGGGCTTCGAGACCGCGGCCGGTGCCTGGGAGCGTGAGGTGCTGCCCGCGCGCCTGCATGGCTACGATCAGACGCTGCTCGATCAGCTGTGCCTCGCGGGTCACGTGGTGTGGTGCCGGCTCTCCCCGCGCAGCGTGCAGTCGATCGTGGTCGAGCCAGACCCCGAGCTCGATGCCGCACCGATCGATCAGCAGCGCCGGTTCAAGCGCGATCCGCACGATCCAGCGCATCCATACAATGTTGCCGAGGCGGCGGCCGAGGCTGCCTCGCGGGTCGGTGCCACCCGCGAGGTGATCGCAACGGCTGCTGCAGCGGCGCTCACCGGTGCGCGCGCGCCCGGGTACGGCGAGCAGATGATCGTTCACCTGGTGACCTCGTCCGCACTGATGCGCAGGACCGACCTCGCACCCGCGGAGCCAGCACCGGCGTCGTCACGCGCGCGCACCGCGCCGTCGCGCTCTGCACCGCTCGCGCTGATGCTACGGCGGGATGCCGGCTGGCTGCGTGCGGCCGCCGCGGTGGGTCAACAGCCCGAGGCACCGGTCCTCGGCTCGCTCGCCACCCGGGTGCGAGACGTCCTCGCCACGCAGGGCGCATCGTTCCTCGCGGATCTCGTCGGTGCGCTCGATCTGCCGCCCGGCGATGTCGAGGAGGCGCTGTGGGAGCTGGTCGGTGCCGGGCTCGCGACCGCCGATGGATTCGCGAGCCTGCGCGTGCTCGTCGATCGCAAGCGCGGCGAGGTCAAGAGCCTGTTCGATCGCGCGCTCGCGGCGAATCACGTGGCGCAGCCTCCGGTCCGCAAGTGGGCCGATGCGATCAAGCGCGCACGCACGCGCGATACCCAGCGGCCCGGTCATGCGCTGCGCTCGCTGCCCACCGCGGCCGGTCGATGGTCCCTGCTGCCAGCCTGCAACACCAGCGCGGTCAACGCGGAGGCCTCGGCGCGACAGCTGCTGCTCCGCTACGGTGTGGTGTTCCGCGATCTGCTATCGCGCGAGTCGAGCCTGCCGCCGTGGCGCGATCTACTGGTCGCACTGCGCCGGCTCGAGGCGCGCGGCGAGATCCGCGGCGGCCGGTTCGTCCACGGCTTCGTGGGCGAGCAGTTCGCGCTCCCCGAGGCGCTCGACGAGCTGCGCGCGGCTCGCAACCCGTGTCCCGGCACCGAGGTCTGCCGGGTCGCCGCGACCGATCCGCTGAACCTCGTCGGTGTGCTGACGGCCGGTCCCCGCGTGCCGGCGATCGTCGGCAATGCCGTGCTGTTCCTCGAGGGTCAGGTGGTCGCCTCGGTCGAGGGTGGTCAGCTCGTGATCCGGGCGCCCCTGCCGCCCGGCGCCCGGGTCGATCCCGATCTGACCTACCATCCGCCTCCACGACCGCCCCAGATCGCGTCACAAGCGGCGCTTCCGCTGTAGCCTCCCCTGGTGTCCACGTTCCCGCGCTCGACGTTCGGCCAGCTCCCCTTCGTGGGGCCGCTGCTGTCGACGTGGCGCGGCTTCGGCATCGCGCTGTTCCTCGCGATCCAGCTCGCGCTGCCGATCCTGTACTTCTCGCGCAAGGATCCGCACGACGAGCGGTTCGCATGGCGGATGTTCTCGCCGATGCGAATGGCACGGTGCCGGCCGGTGGCGACGATCAACGATGCGCCGTTCAACCTCGCGGGCGAGTTCCACGAGGCCTGGCTCGAGATCGCATCGCGCGGGCGATTCCAGGTGATCGAGGCGATGGGCGCGCGGCTGTGCGCCGAGCATCCGAATAGCGCGGTGCGGATCTCGGTCGACTGCACGTATGTCGATCGCGATCCGCGCAGCTATGGCGGCTACGACATGTGCAACGTGCCCGAGCTCTGAACAATGGCGAACAAGCGGTCACGATCCAGGAAGCCGGCGCCCGCTGCGAAGCCCGCGCCGGTCGCAGCGCGCACGGTCGCTGCTCTGAAGCTGCCGAAGCCCGCGCGGGTCGTCGCGCCCACCGTGCCCGCGCCGGTGTTCTGGTTCGGCTACGAGGTGTCGTGGGCCAAGCTCGTGATCGCGCGGGTGGTGCTGTTCGGCCTGCTCGCGCTCGATGCGCTCCTCCAGATCCGCCACGCTCCCCGCTACGGCGCCGGCGGCTTCAACGTCGCGCAGATCCCCGGGCTCGATGCGCTCGGACCGTCGCGCGCGAGCTACCAGATCGCCCAGCTGATCTCGGCCTACCTGCTCGCGCTCGCCGCGCTCGGAGTGGCCACCCGCTACGTGCTGCCGTGCGCGGCCGCGATCTATAGCTGGCTCTACTTCACGAGCCAGCTCGACAGCTACCAGCATCACTACCTGATGGCGCTGGTCCTCGGGATCGCCTGCTTCGTCCCGTGGCAGCGGCCCGAAGGCGCGCAGCCCGGCACGATGATCCGCAGCTGGGCGGTGCGGCTGATCCTGGTGCAGCTCGGCATCCTGTACCTGTGGGCCGCGATCTCGAAGATGGATGCCGCGTGGCTCGATGGCCGCACGCTCGCGGGACAGATCACGGGGCCACTGCGCTCCCTGGTCGACAGCTCGGTGGGGATCAAGGCGGCGGCGCGGTTCGCGATCTTCACCGAGCTCGTGCTCGCGGTCACCGTGTGGCTGCGACCCACCTGGTTCATCGCATTGCCGCTCGGCCTGCTATTCCACGCCGGAATCCTGCTGTCGAGCCTCGAGATCGGGCTGTTCGCGTACCTGATGCTCGCGATGTACGTGCTCGTCGTGCCGGATCGATTCTGGATCGTGGCGGGGGAGACCCCGGCCCTGCGTGCGGTCGCGCGGGTACTCGGGGGGCTGCGCAGCGACCGCGATGTGATCACCGGCATCACGGTGGTCGGTGGCGCAGCCGCCGGCGTGGGCATCGCGGCCATCAGCCGCTTCGATCACGCCGTGACCGTGGCCCTCGCGCTCGCCCTGGTGCCGGTCGCGCTCGTCGTCGCACGCCGCCTGCGTGGACGCTCCGGCGGGAGCCTCGCTGGCATCGCCCACGTGGTCGCGATCGTCGTCTGGCTTGTCGTCGATCGCGCGTCCACCGTCGCGGTCGACTACTACCGGTTCTGGGGCGGTACGTCGCGACGGCTCGGCGACCTGGAATCCTCCGAGCGCGCGTATCGCAAGCTCGTCGACATCGCACCCTCCGACAGCAACGGTCACTATCAGCTCGGTCGGGTGCTGCTGACCCGAGGCCAGGAGACCGAAGGACTCGCGGAGCTCCGGGTCGCACAGGCGGAGGAGACGGCGATCGCCCGTGCGTACGTGGCGGAGGCGCAGTACCTCGCCAGCAAGGGCCGCACGCCCGAGGCGATCGAGAAGGCGCGCGAGGCCACCTATGCCGAGCCCGGCAACAAGCAAGCGACCGACCTGCTAGACACCCTCACCGGCACCCGGAAGCCCCCGGCTCCGGGCGCAGCCGGTGACGACGATACCGACCAGCCGTGACGACCCTCGACCGCGCGACGCGCGCCAACAAGATCGGCGAGATCCTCGAGACTTATTTTCCGGCTCCGGGCATCCCGCTCGACCACGGGGATCCGTTTCAGCTGCTGGTCGCCGTGATCCTATCGGCGCAGTGCACCGACGCGCGCGTGAATCTGGTCACGCCGGCGTTGTTCGCGCGCGCACCGGATGCCCGTGCGATGACGAACCTGACGCCCGCGCAGATCCTGCCGTACATCCAGAGCTGCGGCCTCGCGCCCGGGAAGGCCAAGGCGCTGGCCGGCATGGCCCAGGTCCTCGTCGAGCAGCACGGCGGCGCGGTGCCGGCGGACCTGGCCGCCCTCGAGGAGCTTCCCGGCGTGGGGCACAAGACGGCGAGCGTGGTGATGGTGCAGGCGTTTGGCGTGCCGGCCTTCCCGGTCGACACGCACATCCATCGGCTCGCCGGTCGCTGGCAGCTGTCGCGAGCGCGCACCGTCGAGGAGGTCGAGCATGATCTCAAGCGGCTGTTTCCCGAGCAGCGCTGGCACCTGCTCCACCTGCAGATGATCTACTTCGGGCGCGCGCACTGTCCGGCTCGCCGTCACGATCCCGCCGCGTGCCCGGTGTGCAGCTGGGCGATGTCGGCGTCGCGCGCGCGTGCAGAGCGCACGCAGAACACCGGCAAGCCGGTACGTCCGCGGCGTGCGCGCGCTCGGTAGAAATCCGCGGGTGCGGAACGTGAACCGCTGCCGGCCGATCTGCAGGTCCTCCGCCGGCGGTGAGGTCGAGGATAGACGGGTCCAGGTGCCGTCGATCTCCATGCCGTCAGCCGGGCGCTGCCAGGTCGTGCTCAGCATGCCCGCGGACCCGAGCACGGCACGAGTCTGCAGGTCCCGGTCGAGCCCCGGCAGCTGCGAGCTCGCACTCAGCAGATCAAACCGCAGCTTGACGTCGGACCGCGTCGAGCATCGCCTGCGCGCGCCCGGCGGTGTCGGTCAAGACGTCGGCGGCGACGCTGCCGTCAGGTCGCGAGAACAGGACGCGGGTTGCGCTCGCGCCGCGACGTCCGCGCAGGCGTTCCCGGTTCCCCGGATCCCGGCGACCCCGAGCGCGGCCGCGCGACCCTCGGCCAACTGAGCTACGCTCCCACCATGCGGTGGTTGATGTTCGCGGTTCTGCTCGGCTGCAAGCAGGGCCCACCCTCGCCCGCGGAGATCGCGGATCACGGTTGGGCGGCCCACGAGCGAGTGGTCGCCGCGGGCGAGGCCGAGCCGACGTGCGCCGGTGCCGGTGCCGCGATGCAGCGGGTGTTCGTCGTCGAGCGGCAGGCCTTCGTGGATGCGATGGCGCTCGACCGCGACAAGCTGCGGCTCGAGGAGGCCACCAGCTACCTCGAGGCCCACGCCGACCGCTACGCAGATCTGGAGACCCGGATGGAGGCGCTCTCGGAGCGCTGCGCCACCGAACCGACCGTGCAGGCGGCGTTCGCGCAGATGGCGAACCCGTAGTAGGGTCCGCTCCCCATGAGTACCGATGACGACGACTTTGCGGCGATGCTCGCGGAGTCCGAGAAAGGCGCCCCGCGCACCAAGCGGCCGAAGATCGGCGATCTGGTCAAGGGCAAGGTGATCTCGATCGGCAAGGACACCGTGTTCATCGATGCCGGCGGCAAGGCCGAGGGCACGCTCGAGAAGACGCAGGTCACCGACAAGGAGGACAAGCTCCTCGTGAAGGTCGGCGACACCATCGAGGCCCGCGTGGTCGCCGATGCCGGCGGCGTGCTGCAGCTGCGCGTCAAGGTCGGCCGCGGGCCCGAGGCGAAGGCGGAGCTGCTCCAGGCGGCCGAGCTCGGGATCCCGGTCGAGGGCACGGTCACCGAGGTGATCAAGGGCGGCGTCTCCGTCGATGTCGCGGGCGTGCGCGGGTTCTGCCCCGCCTCGCAGATCGATGCGCGGTTCGTCGAAGACCTCTCGGTCTACGTCGGCAAGAAGCTGATGTTCAAGATCTCGCGCTACGAGCCGCGCAACCTGGTGGTGTCGCGGCGCGCGCTGGTCGAAGAGGAGAACCAGAAGCTCGCCGTCGAGACCCGCAAGCGCCTCGAGGTCGGTGCGGTGCTGCGCGGCAAGATCACCGGGTTCAAGTCGTTCGGCGCGTTCGTCGATCTCGGCGGCATCGAGGGCATGCTCCATGTCTCCGAGCTCGGCTACAGCCGCGTCGACAAGCCCGAGGATGTGCTGTCGCTCGGCCAGGAGGTCGACGTCGCCGTGCTCGAGATCAAGCCGGGCGACAAGGGCGAGCGGATCAGCCTGAGCTTGAAGGCGCTCGCCACCGATCCCTGGCGCGACGCCGCCGCGAACCTCAAGGAGGGTCAGCGCGTGAAGGGCACGATCACGCGGCTACAGCCATTCGGCGCGTTCGTCGAGATCGCGCCGGGTGTCGAGGGGCTCCTGCACATCAGCGAGCTCGGTGCCGGCAAGCGGATCAATCATCCCAAGGATGTCGTCTCGCCCGGCCAGCAGGTCGAGCTGTCGATCCTCCGCATCGATACCGCCGAGCGCAAGATCGCGCTGTCGATGAACGAGAGCAGCGATGGCAACGCCGAGGAAGTTGCGGCGGCCAAGGCGCAGAGCGGTGCTGCGAAGCTCGGCACGTTCGGCGACCTCCTCGCGAAGTTCAACAAGAAGTAGTCCCGCTGCTCAGTCCTCGCTCAGCGTCACCGGCATGAGCGGACGCGCGTAGCCGGTCGGGGTTCGCGGCCGGACGATCACCCGGTTGTCGTGATCCGCCGTGACGAGGAGATGCTCGTCACCGACGAAGCGTACGAAGCCGATCCGATCGGTGTGCTCGTGGAAGCTATCCGCGGCTCCGCTATCGAGACCGTGCACGACGACGGTCTTGTCCTCGAGGCCGAGCGCGAGATAGCGGCCGTCGCGGGACAGCGCGGCCTTCCGGACATCTCGATCGAGGGTCAGCACGACCGGGCCGATCGATAGATCATGCGCGAGCTTCCACACCTGCACGCGTCCCGACACGATCGCGGCGAGGTACGGCCCACCGAGCGCGAGCCACGACGCGTTGCCCGCCGTCTTCACGTACCCGAGCGGCACGAGGCGCTCACCGTCCATGCGGTGCAGGATGATCTCGCCCCAGGTGGCCGTCGCGATCAGGTCGCGCGAGGCGTCGACATGCACCTGCTGGAGCACCTTGCGGGGCAGCGGCTCGTACGTCCGGACCGAGTACGGCGCGATGTCGGAGTCGCCGCGGACCGCAGGTTCGTCGGGCGCGATCACGGTGACCGTCTCGTGGGTGTTCACGTACCAGCAGTGGTCCGCTTGGTCGGTGACCCCGGCTGCACGTACCGGCAGCGGGGCGCCCCCGAGGATCCAGCTGCCCTGTGCGAGCAGGGACCGGATCTGGATCCCACGGAATGCCCGCGTATCGTCGAGCGGGGGCACGTACAGCGGTCCGATGAGTCGACACGTCGACGTGAGCAGCGGCCGCAGCTCGCCCGAGCCGACACCCAGACGCGGCAGCTCGACGTCGGCCACCCAGCGGAGGGTGCGCAGCTCGATCAGGCGCATCGCGCCGAGCCAACGGGACACCAGTCCGAATTGCCCGCTCGGATCGACCTCGACGAGCCGGCCCGTCACACCGATCCGGAACACGCGACCCCAGGGCTCGGCACACGTCGACCAGTCGTTCGCGCAGGCCTCGCAGACCAGGTGCGTGCACACGCCGCACGCATGCTCTGCACCGAGCTGGGTGCAGTGTACGCAGCCAACCGCGCCGGGTCCGCGTGCGACCATTCAGAGGCGAACGTACTCGAAGTCGCCGGGCAGACCGTTGATGCCCTTGCCAGGAGGCGCGACCCAGCTCGCGAACTTGCCGCGCTCGTAGATCGGGTGCATCAGGCCCTTGATGTAGGTCTCGTCGGCCTGGGTCGGCAGCCACTCGCCCTTGCGCGCCTCGAACGTCGCCTCGTCGATCATCTCGCCATCCGGCGTGAACCGCGCTGTCGACCACATGCCGATCTGGCGGTGGAACTTGTTCGACGGCAGCGTCAGCTCGAAGTCGATGCCCTCGTCCTTGATCGTCTTGTTCCAGCGATCGACGCCCCGCTGGCAGTCCTTGATGTACTCGGTGCGCAGCACCTCGTTGAGCGCGTTGCGCATCGCGATGTCCTTGTGGACGACCTTGCCACCCTCGAGCACATCCATCGCGACGTGCGAGCCGACCAGCTTGTGCTCGTCGTAGCGATCTTCCTTGTAGCGGCCCTTGATGCCGGCCGCGAACGCATCGGCCGCATTCGAGGAGACCTCGCCGCCGAACAGATCGAGCGACAGCGTGTACCAGAGGTTCGCGTACTTCTGTACCGTGGGCAGATCGATGCCACCGAGCTGACGCGGATCACCGTTCGGATCCTGCTTCATCAGCTCGCACGAGCGCTTGCAAACGCGCTGCACGCCGGACTCGCCGACGAACATGTGATGCGCCTCCTCGGTGAGCATGAACCGGCAGGTCCGCGCGAGCGGATCGAAGCCGCTCTCGGCGAGCGCCGACAGCTGGTACTTGCCATCGCGGTCTGTGAACATCGTGAACATGAAGAACGACAGCCAGTGCGAGGTCGGCTCGTTGAACGCACCGAGGATGCGCGGCTTGTCGGCATCGCCCGAGCGACGCGCGAGCAGCTCCTCGGCCTCCTCGCGGCCATCGCGGCCGAAGTAGGTGTGGAGCAGGTAGACCATCGCCCACAGGTGACGGCCTTCCTCGACATTGACCTGGAACAGGTTGCGCAGGTCATACAGCGACGGCGCGGTGGCTCCGAGATCACGCTGCTGCTCGACGCTCGCCGGCTCGGTGTCGCCCTGCGTGACGATCAGTCGCTTCATGAGGTTTCGGAACTCGCCCGGCACCTCGTCCCACACCGGCTGACCGTAGAAGTCACCGAACCCGTGGGTGCGGCCTTCTCTCTTGGGCTCGAGGAAGATGCCCCAGCGGTAGTCGGGCATCTTCACGTGGTCGAAGTGCGCCCAGCCATCGGTCTCTACCGACACGGCGGTCCGCAGATAGATGTCGCGCTCCTGCCAGCCGAGCGGGCCCATCTGCTTCCACCAGTCGATGAACGCGGGCTGCCACGCCTCGAGAGCGCGCTGCAGGCGCTTGTCGCCCGAGAGGTTGACGTTATTCGGGATCTTCTCGTCGGTGAGTACGTTGCCCATGGCGTTCTCCTTAGGTCCGATTCCACTGGAACTGCGGCCGCTCGGGCTGGCCGTAGAGGGTGAGTGCGCCGTGCTCTCCGGTGGAGTTGGCGCGGGTGAAGATCCAGTTCTGCCAGGCCGAGAGCCGGCCGAAGATCTTGGTCTCGAGCGTCTCCGGTCCCACGAACCGCAGCGACGCCTCCATGCCGGTCAGCGCATCGGGCGACAGCGAGGCGCGCTCCTCGACGGCGATCCGCAGCTCGTCCTCGAAGTCGATGTCGTCGGCCGCGACCGTGGCGAGGCCGAGCTTCTCGGCATCCTCTGACATGATCGGGGCCTCGGCGCCGCGCGCGAGGACCTTGGCGACGTTGCCCGGGTCGCCGTAGAACCGCGCATCGAGCCGCGACATCCCGGTCGAGGTCGTCAAGAATCCCTGGTTCGCCACCGAGGTCTGCACGCCGATCGCCTCGTCACCGTCGATCAGCATGTAGAACCGATCGGCGCCGAGCGCGAGCTCGAGCAGCGACCCGGCGAAGCAGCTATCGGGGCGATCGGCGACGGCGTAGAAGCTGCGCGCGGTGTTGTCGAACCGCTTGAGCACGCGCCGCTGGAGCAGCCGGACCTCGCGGGCGAACCCGGTGGTCGCCTTCGCGAGGGCCTCGTCGTGTGCGATCACCAGCGCGCGATCGCCCTGCGTGCGCACGGTGACCATCCCGATCTCGGGCAGGTCGAAGCGCAGACGGAGCAAGCAATCATCGAGCTCGCGGAACGCGCGCAGGCTCCAGGTGTCGGGTGACGTCAGATCACCGGGCGCGCCCTCCGGCCCCTTCACCATCAGCGCCGCGGTGCGCGCGTTGCGATCGATCGTCAGCTCGACGAACCGATAGCTGAACGCCTTGTCGGTGATCTTGCTGCCGAGCTCGGGCAGCTGCACGGCCGGCCCGCGCGTGACGGTCTGCTTTGCGGCGAGCACGGCAGCCCGCTCGCCGACCGTCTTGTCCCAGCTCGTGCGCGAGACCACGGCATCGACCAGGTTCCACTCCTTCGCGCGCTTGCCCTTGATGCCCTCGGCGGTGGTGCAGAACACGTCCGCGCGATCGCGGCGAACCTTGCGCTTGTCGACCAGGCGCGTGAGCCCGCCGGTGCCGGGGAGCACCGCGAGCAGCGGCGTCTCGGGGAACGACACGGCGGAGTTGCCGTCATCGACCAGCACGATGTCCTCGCAGGCGAGCGCGAGCTCGTAGCCGCCACCCGCGGTCGTGCCCTTGCACGCCGCGAGCGTGCCGAACCCACTGTGGGCGCTCGCATCCTCGAGGTACAGCCGGGTCTCGTTCGTGAACTTGCAGAAGTTCACCTTGAACGAGTGGGTCGAGAGCCCGAGCATGTAGATGTTCGCGCCCGAGCAGAACACCTTGTCGAGATCCGCGGCGAACACCACGGTCTTGACCTCGGGATGCTCGAACCGGATCCGCTGGATCGCATCGGCGAGCTCGATATCGACCGACAGGTCGTACGAGTTGAGCTTGAGCTCGTAGCCAGGGCGGTGCGGAAACTCGGCGTTGACCGCCATCGTCAGCGTCGCGATCTCGTTGTTCACCGCGAGCTTCCAGTGCCGGTACTTGCTCGGGTGGGTCTCGAACTGGGTCGGATCCATCTCCGATCGAGTACCAAGCAATTTAGTGCTTGTCAGCCCGAATTATCATGCACTATATTGCTTGCGTGGCCACGGGCTATCTCACGAGCGTCGGGACGGCCGTGCGGTCCCTGCGGGAGCGCCGGGGCTGGTCGCGCCGCGAGCTCGCGGAGCACAGCGGCGTCAGCGAGCGGTTCCTCGCGCAGCTCGAGACCGGTGCCGGCAACATCTCGCTGCTGCGGTTCGCCGAGGTCGCGCATGCGCTCGGCACCACGCCGTCGGTGCTGCTGGCAGGTGCGGATGCCCCGGCACAGGTCAAGCCGATCGCGCTGCTCGGCGTGCGCGGCGCCGGCAAGTCCGCGGTGGGCGAGGCCCTCGCGAAGAAGCTCGCCGTGCCATTCGTCGAGATCGATCAACAGATCGAGGAAGCAGCCGGCTTGCCACTCTCCGAGGTGTTCGCCGTCCATGGCGAGGCGTACTACCGCCGCGTCGAACGGGAGGTGCTGACCCGGCTGCTCGCCACGCCGTCTCCGATGGTGCTCGCGACCGGTGGTTCGATCGTCAACGATCCGACGAACTACGGTCTGCTCCGCACGCGCTGTCACACGGTGTGGCTCCGCGCGAGCGCCGAGGATCACTGGAACCGCGTCGTCGCGCAGGGAGATCAGCGTCCGATGGCCGAGAACCCGCACGCGTTTGCGGAGCTTCGTGCGCTGTTGACCGCGCGCGAGAAGCTCTACGCGCGCGCGGAGCACACCGTCGACACCGCCGGCCGCCGGATCGCGCAGGTCGTCGCCGAGCTTTGCCAGGTCATGCCCGACTCGACGCACGCGCGGGGATCACCGATCGGCCTATAAACGCTCTACGATGAAAATCATGAGGGTGTCGCTCAGGTCGATCGTTGCGTCGGTTGTTGTCACGTCGCTCGCCGCCTCGGCGGCGTTCGCGCAGCCCGGGGAGGACGATGGCGCCGAACCACCGCCGCCGCCGCCGCCTGCTCCGGTGATGATGGCTCCGCCGCCGCCGCCGCCGCCGCCGATGCAGCCGATGGCTCCGGCCCAGCCTGCGTCGACCGTCGACCGGGGCATCGTCGAGGACGCCAACGCGGGGCGGTCGTGGATCATGCCGACCGCTCTCGTCGAGCCGGCCGGTACCTGGTCGTTCTCGGACTTCGAGCTGCTGATGGTGAGCCTCGGCTACTCGGTCACCGATCAGTTCTCGATCAGCGGAACCACGCTGCTGCCGATCATCGACAGCATGCCGTTCTTTGGCCTGGTGAACGCGAAGTACCAGGTGGTCCGGTCGGGGCGGGTGCGCGCCGCGCTGCAGGGTGCGGTCTCCACGGTCCGGGTCGATGGCAATAGCATCAACGGCGCCGTCCTCGGCGGCGCGCTCACGATGTGTCTCGATGACGAGTGTCACTCGCACGCCACCGGCTACCTCGGCGCGGGCTTCGCGCACGAGGACCAGTCCGCGGTTCCGTTCGTGTTCTCGGGCGCGCTGGCGTTCCGCATGAACAAGCACATCAAGCTGCTGCTCGAGGCCGACAGCGGGTTCATCGCCGGCAACATCAACGACAAGGTCAACGGGTTCCTCGCCTGGTACGGCGTGCGATTCACGTCGTCGATCATCGGCGTCGACCTCGGCTTCGCGAAGCCGATCTGCACCGACCGCACGAAGGATTGCGACACCGGCCTGCCGCTCGGCCTGCCGTTCGTCAGCTTCACGTACCGGGCCCTGAAGGACTGACCGGCACGGGACTGTCACAGTCCCCTCCGCGGCGAGGAACAGACCGGGCTAGGATGCCGGGCATGTTCCAGCTCGACGAACAGAGTCAGATGGTCGCCAGGGTGATCCGGCAGTGGTGTCAGTCCACGCTCGTGCCGAAGATCCCGGCGCTCGAGGCCGGTACCGAGATGCCGTTCGATCTGATGAAGAAGCTGGCCAAGGCGTTCGGCTTCGACGCGATGCTCGGTGGTGCGGTCAAAAAGCGGATCGCGAAGCTCCGCACCGGCGACGTGCCACCCGCGAGCGAGGACGACAAGACGCTGCAGAAGTCGATGGGGAACCCGATGATGATGCACGTCGTCGTCAAGGAGCTGTCGCGAGTGTCGCCCGGCTTCGCGATGGGCTTCGGCGTATCGATCGGCCTGGTCGGAGGGGCGCTCGTCACCAAGGGCACGGCGGATCAGGTCGAGCGGTGGGGTCTTCCGATCTCGACGATGCAGATGATCGGCGCGTGGTGCCTGACCGAGCCCAACGCTGGCTCCGATGCGTTTGGCTCGATGCGCACCACCGCGAAGCCCGACGGCGATGGATATCTCCTCTCGGGCAGCAAGACGTTCATCACCAACGGCCCCGGTGCGGACGTGTTCCTGGTGTACGCCAAGATCGATCGCGGCGAGCCCGAAGCCGAGCGGGGCCTCGCCACGTTCATCGTCGAGCGCGGCATGCCGGGCGTCACCGTGGGCCCGCCGTTCAAGAAGATGGGCATGCGCGACTCGCCGACCAGCGAGGTGTTCTTCGACGACGTCAAGCTCGGCGTCGAGCACCTGCTCGGCGGCAAGGAGAAGGGCAAGGGCGGCCGCACCGATACCAAGGAGAGCCTCGGCAGCGAGCGCTCCGGGGTGCCATCGATGGCGTGGGGGATCATCGAGCGCTGCTACGACGCGAGCCTCGCGTACGTTCGCGAGCGCAAGCAGTTCGGCCGCGCGATCGGCGAGTTCCAGGCGGTGCAGCTGAAGATTACCGATCTGTTCCTCAAGCTCCGCACCGTCGAGAACATCGTGTTCCGCCTCGCGTGGATGCAGCAGAACAACATCAAGGACATGCCGTACATCAACGCCTCGAAGGCGATGAGCGCGCAGCTCGCGGTGGATGCCGCGATGATCGCGATCCAGATCCACGGCGGCTACGGGTACATGGAGGAGCTCGGGATCGAGAAGCTCGCGCGCGACTCCAAGCTGCTCGAGCTCGGCGCGGGGACCACCGACATCAACCTGCTCGCCGCGGCCCGACAGTTGATCGGCGTCACCGAATAACGTGAGCGGGCAACTGACCTTGTTCGTCGACGGTTACTTCGCGAACCCGTTCGACGCGACCTGCTTCATCACGCTGACCGAGAAGCAGCTGCCGTTCTCGGTGGCACGTGCGCGGCTGCGCGATGGACAGGGCCTGCCGTCGGGGCTGGCGAGCCGCACGGCGATCTCGCGCGTACCGGCCCTGCAGCACGGCGACTTCGTCCTCACCGAATCGATCGCGATCGCCGAGTACCTCGAGGACCTGTTCCCCGAACCTCCGGTGTTCCCGCGCGCTCCACGCGGTCGTGCGCGCGCCCGGCAGATCATGGCGTGGGTGCGGTTCGATCTGCGCGAGCTGCGCTGGCAGCGTCCGTGGTGGATGACGATCTATCCGGCGAACCCGCCGCCGCTCACGCCGGATGCGGCCCACGAGGCCGCCGAGCTGGTCGACGTGGTTGGCAAGCTGATCGCACAGGGCGACCTCGCGCTGTGGAGCATCGCCCATACCGATCTCGCACTCGCCCTCACCCGCCTGCGCGACGACGACCTTCCCCTGCCCGTCCCCGTCGCCGAGTTCCGCGACGCCACGCTCGCACGGCCGTCGGTCGAGGCGTACATCGCGCATCCCAGGCCTCCGCACCCGCCGCCCTGACGTTTCCAGCCCTCCTGCCCGATCAGGGCGCCGATCCCTCTAGGCAGCGCGGCGCAGCCGTAGCAAAAACGGGGGGCATGCCCGAGCCCGCGATCGTCACCGTCAGCGGCCTGAGCAAGACCTACGCGAGCGGCTTCCACGCGCTGAAGAGCGTCGACCTCACGATCCGCCGCGGCGAGATCTTCGCGCTGCTCGGTCCCAACGGTGCCGGCAAGACCACGTTGATCGGCATCATCTGCGGCCTGGTCAACGCGAGTGCTGGAACCGTGGTGGCCGATGGCCATGACATCGTTCGCGACTTCCGCGCCGCTCGCATGAAGATCGGCCTGGTACCCCAGGAGCTCTCGACCGATGCGTTCGAGACCGTGTGGTCCACCGTCACGTTCAGCCGCGGACTGTTCGGCAAGCGCAAGGATCCGGCCCACATCGAGAAGGTGCTCCGCGCGCTGTCGCTGTGGGACAAGAAGGACTCGAAGATCATGACGCTGTCGGGCGGCATGAAGCGGCGCGTGCTGATCGCAAAGGCGCTGTCGCACGAGCCGAAGATCCTGTTCCTCGACGAGCCCACGGCCGGCGTCGATGTCGAGCTGCGCCATGACATGTGGAAGATGGTCCGCGAGCTGCGCGACAACGGCGTCACCATCATCCTGACCACGCACTATATCGAGGAAGCCCAGGAGATGGCCGATCGGATCGGCGTCATCCACAAGGGTGAGCTGATCGTCGTCGAGGACACCGCCGTGCTGATGCAGAAGCTCGGCAAGCGCCAGCTCGTCCTCCAGCTCGCGCGCTCGCTCGACAAGCT
The DNA here is from genome assembly GCA_043753855.1 of Myxococcales bacterium. Classification (GTDB taxonomy): domain Bacteria; phylum Myxococcota_A; class Polyangia; order Haliangiales; family Haliangiaceae; genus JABFXX01. Next base: position 29,017 of record JAYUVX010000221.1, read on the forward strand.
CCCCGACGCACTCGCGAAGCTGCCGCTCGAGCTGGCCACCGATGGCAACGTCCTGACCTACACGTTCGACGTCTCCGGCGAGCAGACCGGGATCGCTGCGCTGTTGAAGCTGCTCGGTGAACACGGCATCGAGTTCAAGGATCTGCGAACCATCGAGAGCTCGCTGGAGGACATCTTCGTGAACCTCGTGAAGGACAAGCCGTGAACGTCTACGCGATCAAGGCGATCTACCGGTTCGAGATGGCCCGCACGTTCCGGACCATCATCCAGAGCATCGCGGCGCCCGTGCTCTCGACCTCACTGTACTTCGTCGTGTTCGGCTCGGCGATCGGCTCGCGGATGGGAGAGGTCGGCGGCGTCAACTACGGCTCGTTCATCATCCCCGGGCTGGTGATGCTGTCGCTGCTCGGCGAGAGTATCTCCAACGCATCGTTCGGGATCTACTTGCCGAAGTGGTCGGGCACGATCTACGAGCTGCTCTCGGCACCGGTGTCGTTCGTCGAGGTCGTGATCGGGTACGTGGGCGCGGCAGCCAGCAAGTCGATCATGCTCGGCGTGTTGATCCTGGTGACCGCGCGCGTGTTCGTGCCGTACGAGATCGTCCACCCCGTGTGGATGGTGGCGTTCCTGCTGCTGACCTCGGTCACGTTCAGCATGTTCGGGTTCATCATCGGGCTGTGGGCCGACAGCTTCCAGAAGCTGCAGGCGATCCCGCTGATGGTGATCACCCCGCTGACGTTCCTCGGCGGCGCGTTCTACTCGATCAGCATGCTGCCGCCGTTCTGGCAGAAGGTCACGCTGTTCAATCCCGTCGTGTACTTGATCAGCGGCATGCGGTGGGCGTTCTACGGAACCGCGGACGTCAATGTCGGGATCAGCGCGGCGATGACCGGCGGGTTCCTGCTCGTCTGTCTGACGGTGATCTGGTGGGTGTTCAAGACCGGTCGCAAGCTGAAGGCGTGATCAGACCTCCGCGGGCCGCTCGCGCACGACGTCGCGCGGCAGCTTGTCTGCTCGCAAGCCCTGGATCATCGAGAACCCGGTGCCGACCTTGCCTGCATACACGAGCTTGCCGTGCTCGTAGTGACCGAGTAGCAGCGAACCGAATCCGCTGCGGCTGCCCGCGGGCTCGGTGAACCCGCCGATCACGAGCTCCTGGCGGAGCAGGCACTTGGTCTTGAGCCACGCGCCGCCGCGCCCCGGTTGATACGGCTTGTCGCGCCGCTTCGAGATGATTCCTTCGAGCCCGCGCTGGCAGGCGAGCGCGAACAACCTGGCGCCGGATCCCAGGATGTGATCGCTGAGCTTGATCGATCCCAGCGTCATCACGCGTTCGTCCTCGAGCAGCAGCAGATCGAAGGCGAAGTACACGAGTTGCGCGCGCCGACCCGACAGTGCGTTCTGCAGCGCCTGGAAGCTCGTGCGTCCGTCCGGCATCACCACGCAGACCTCACCGTCGAGCACGGCCCGCTTGCATGGCAGCTTCGCGATCGCCGCCGCGATCGAGGGGAACTGCGGCAACCAGTCCTTGAACCGGCGGCTCAGCAGGCGAACCTCCGCGCCGCGCTTGTCGGCGAGCATGCGGTAGCCGTCGAACTTCTGTTCGTGCAACCACTGGGGCCGCTCCGGCGGGGTGTCGACCAGGGTCGCGAGCTGGAGCTGGGTGACAGGAGGTGCGGCGCGTGCCATGTGCTCCCAGCGGTGCACCGAGCGTGCCGCCGACGGCGGGTGTGCGCGAACGTCACACGTCGCGCGAGCGCCGGATCGCGACCTGCAGCTCACCGCCGGTGGCGAACAGCTTCGCGATGCCACGCACCGCGCCGATCTCGTTCGCGAGCCAGTCGGCGGTCTCCAGCGAGTGCTCGGCATCGAGCGCATGCGCATGGAGCAAGCTGCCGAGCTGGTAGCTGATCTCGTCGAGGTTTGACCCGGGGGCAAGCTCGAGGAGCTCGCGCCGGTGCAGCACATCGAGCAGCCGGCGCGCCCACTGCGTCAGATCCCGCGGCCCGAGCGAGGCTTCGGCCTCGACCGGCATCGTCACTTCCTCGGCCAGCTCGACCCGCGCCGGCACCGCCGCACCGAGGCTCGAACGCGCGAGCTCGGTCGGAGCATCCGGGCGCGCACTCAGCGCTGCCTTGCGATCGATGTCGCCCATCATGAGCAGCAGGCTCGGGATCCTGCCCTCGACGGGGATATCCCCGAGATCCGAGTGCTCCACGAACCGCACGAGTGCGCGGCGCGCGTAATCCCACGACACGCAGTCGGCCCACGGCACACGCAGCCGCTGGCCCTCGTGGTCCTTCATGTCGAACGAATCGTTGCGCGTCTGATCGCCAGTGGAGGTCGCGTAGCCCTCGGCGGACTCGATGATGTAGAGCGCACAGTGACCGCCCCACAGCGCTGCGACCAGCTGATCGTCGGCCGCCGACCACAACCGCAGCATGCGCGGGCGATCGGCGGAGGAAGCGTGCAGTGCATCTAGCGCACCGAGCAGCTCGGTCTCGCTCCGCACGCGCAGCGCGTCCTCGGGATACTCGCCCCAGATCAGCAGCGGCTCGCCGACCGGTGTACGGCGATGCGTGCGGACGATATCGAACCGATCCGCGCTGACCTCGATCAGCAGCCCGTCGGTGATGTCGCGGATCTGTGCCTCCTTGAGCACGATATCCCATCGGTGATGCCCGTCGGAGGTGATGTACTTGAACCGGTAGGTGTCCGCGCCGTCGATCCGTCCGCCATAGCCACACTCCGCGTCGAGCGCGTCCTCGGCATCGAGGAACCGATCGTCGTTCGGCGCATCGAGATAGCTGACGACCGAACGCATGAACGCGCGGAAGTCGTCGGGGACGAGGAACGCCTGCATTGCTCAGAGATTCGAGTTGCCTTCGAGGAACGACTCCGCAGCCACCTGTTCCGCCCAGGGGCCATGATAACGCAGCACGTAGAGTCCATTGCGGACGTCGACCACATAGATCAAGCCGGCCTGGATCACCGGGTAGCTCCACATCTCGACCGGCTCTCCGCCGAGGCCGGGGTCTTCCACCGCGACCGCGCTCAGCGGCTCGGGACGCAGCTCGGTGATCGCGGTCGGATGTACCGGGTCGGAGATGTCGACAGCTTGTAACCCGCCCGCGTACCAGGTGACGAGCGCGAGGTCGTGGGTCACCGTCGCGTTGTGCGCGGTGAACGCCGCCTGCTCGTGCGGCGTGTCGCAGAACGCGCGCTCGTTCTCGGGAAGCCGCAGGACGCCGGTCACCACCGGTGCCGCGGGGTTGGTGATGTCGACGATCCGGAGCGGCCCCCATGGACAGCCGGTGCCGAACGGCTGCGGATAGATCTCCTCGGTGACCACCACCAGGTCGCGCCCCGGCACCTCGACGGTGGAATGCGGACCGATCGACGTGATCGGATCCCAGTGAACCGCCGCGGCAGGTGGCGTGATCAGCGAGATCGCCGGCAGCGCGCTGAGATCCGCGAGCAGCAGACCACTCCGCTGATGAGAGAGGTAGGCCACCGTACCGTCTGCGGACAGCGAGACCGAGTGCAGGATGTCATCGCCTCCGGCGCGCGTCGACAGGCCGGCCTGACGCGGATCCCACGCGGCGACCCGCACCGGTGCCCGCGGATCGCTGGCATCGATGACCTCCAGCGACGGCGTGCCGGGCGGCGTGGTGACGAACACGCGGACGCGATCACCCTCGCGCTGCAGGTACATCTCGTGAGGAGACCGCGGCATGAACGTTGCGCTGGCGATCGGATACGTCGACAGCAGCGTGGGTGCGTGGCGGTCGTGGATGTCGTAGAATGCGAGGAACTCCGGGGGGCGCGCGCCGCTGCAGCCGTGCAACTCCGTGGTGCAGACCAGGTGCAACACGACCAGCAGGTCGAGGTCGGCAACGACGCGCAGCTCCCTCGAGGACAGCCCGCTGGCTGGTGCGATCGGCTCGCCGATCAGCTGCGGATTCGCGGGGTCACGGATGTCGACCACCGCGATCCCCCGCTTGTCGTTGCGCGATCCCACGTAGGCGGTGTCGCCGGCGACCGCGAGGGCCGAGCTCATCCCGCGTGCACCGAGATCGGAATGGCCGATGATCTCGAAGGTCGGAGCAAGTGGCGCGGTGTCCCCGCAGCCCACGAGCGCTACCAGCAGCCACACCGTTCGTGCGCGACTCATGGTCCGGACCTTATCAGCCCTGATGGCCCCTCAGACGCCGTGCGCGTGTCGCGCATCGATGTGCGCAGACCGCGGCGCCACTTGATTCTTCGCCTCCGCGGCAGAGCGCTGCTAAGGTGGCGTCGTGCGTGGCCTTGTTGCGGGATTGACGATCATGACCTCGGCGTGCGGGTTCTCCACCGCGACGTCCACACCTCCGGGCGGTGACGTCGGTGTCACTGCCGATGCGAGCATCGACGTCGGTGGCGATGCTGCGGTTGACATCGACGCGCCGGTTCAACCCGTCGCGCTCCCACTGTTCGCCGCGAGCAAACAGATGCTGTACCGACTCGATGTCGATCAACACACCTCCATGCTGGTCGGCGCGATCACGCCGCCCGGCGCGACGGCGATCCATGTCGATGGTCTCGCGCTGCTGGGGACGGCGCTGCTCGGGATCACGGCCGGCGGCGACGAGCTGCTCACGATCGATCACGACACCGCCGCGGTCACCGGCCGCGTGATGTTGACGCCGATGAACACCTGGAGCGGCCTCACCGTGATCCCTGCCGGCGATCTGAGCGCCAAACCGATCGTGCTCGCGGGAACGACGAGCGACGGCAAGCTCTACCGGATCGATCCGGCCACCGGCGTGGTCGGCATGGTCGGCTCGTTCGGCGGCGGCATGAAGTTCTTCTCCGACCTCGCGTGGGTCCACGGCGTCGGCCTGTTCGGCACGCTCACCGGCGGCTCGTGCATGCAGGTCTGCTTCGCACGGATCGATCCCGCGACCGGCAACGCCACCGTGTTCCGCTCGAACCTCGGTTCAAACATCTACGCGATGTCGGGCTATCGGGACAAGCTGTGGGCGTTCAACAACGCCGGCCCGGTGCTCAGCGTGAATCAGACCACGGGCGTGATGGCGGTCGAGTTCGATCCCGCGATCCCGTGGACCGAAGCCGCGCAGTAGCCGGCTGACGTCGTCGCTGTCTTCCGTGAATCTCGAAGCGGTCGCGGACCGTTACAGCTTCACGGTGTAGACGAAGCTCGCCTTCGGATAGCGCTGGAATCGCTCCTCCACCGTTTTGTGCGGCACGACCTTGCCGTCGACGTAGCGCTTGATCAGCGCCTCGGCCGCCTTGCGATCGCCGCGCGCCTTGATCCCGGCAACGACCTTCATCATCCCGTTGATCGCGGGCACGAGCTTCGCGGGATGCAGCACGAGCGCTCCCTTGTCCGTGCCGTTCGCGGCGGTGGCCTTCGCGTCCCAGGTCAGTGCGCCCTGGTCGAGCAAGAAGCCGATCTGGATCGCCGCGACGTTGCCGTACGTCTTGCGTTCGCCGGTGCCGGTGTACATGCCCTGCGACGTGTGACCGAGGGCCCACACGATCGCATCGGCATAGCTCTGGGCCGCGAGCTCGTCGCTGATGATCCTGCGCGTACGCAGAAACTCCAGCAAGTAGAGCGCGCCGGTCTGCGCCTTGAGCTCCTCCATCATCGTCGCGATCGGGCCGCCGAACATCTCGCGCGCCGTCTTCCCGCGGACCATGTACTCGTGCGCCGGGCCGAGGTTGTGGGTCGCCTCGTGGAGGATCGTCGACAGCAGGCCGGGCTCGAGCGTGCCGGTATAGTTCTTCATGAACCCGGCATCGAGCAGGCTTTCGGCCTGACCGCGCCGCGCGGCGACGCTGTCGGGGTCCTGGTAGTAATTGACCATCGCCACCGTGCGACCGCGGCCCTGGTTGGCCACCGCTCCCCAGTTGGGCAGGCTCTGCCCGATCGTCGCGCCGAGCGGGACGCGATCGTCACCGGCGTTGAGGATGATGTCGATGAAGTCGGGAAGGTGGAACGTGACCTTGCGCGCGGCGTACGGCTTGCCCGCGCGCTCGGCGATCGCCGCCTCCATCTCCTGCTGCACCGGGACCAACTTGCCCTGCCAGGTCTTCGAGCCCTGGTTGATCCGCGCGAACGTCAGGTGCATGCCGGCCTTCGACGAGCACGGCTCCCAGTACACCTCGTCGGGCCCGACGCGCACGTACCACTTGGAGTTGTCGACCGTCATCTTCGCCCACGCCTCGTCGGCGGGCTCCCAGTCGTTCGACAAGAAGCTCGCGGCTGCGGCACGCAGGTAGGTCACCAGCGGCTGTTCGTCCCGATCCTTCACGCTCGTTGCGGCAACGCTCAGCTCCTTGCTGATCGCCGTCATCTGCGTCTCGTAGGCCAAGGTGATCGGCACCGCCTGGAGATCCGCGCCGGAACCACGCACCGCGAAAAACGGTGCCATCAACTGCTTGGCATCCAAGCGCTTCTCGAGCGCGGCGCAGAACTTGTCGTCGCGCTGCAGCTCTGCCGGATACAGATCCGAGAGCGGCTTCGCCGGTCCGGCAATCGCCGAGCACAGCGGCTCGTTCTCGGTGGCCGGACCCACGCACTTGGGGCCGCGATTGCGCCGGAACAAGCTGTGACTCGCCGGATCCGCCGGCAGCTTGCTGGCGAGCGCCGTCGCACCATTCTGCAGCTGGTAGAGCGCATCGACCTGATCTGCGACCGTCAGCATGTGCCGCACGAACGCCTGGTCATCGGCGGCGAGCGCGGACAGGTTCGAGCTGACGAGCGTCGCGCGCCCTTGATCGAGATCCTTGCCGACCAGGATCTGCCGCTTGCCCTCATCGGTGGAGGCATCCGGAGCAGGAGCTTTCGACGCCGCCACGATCTGATCGTACGCAGCCTCGAGGCTCGTGGACTTCGGGTAGAACATCAGCGACGCGGCCTCCGCCGGGTCGAGGTTGCCGTCCCCGTTGGCGTCCGCGATCCAGTAGATCGGCAGATCCAGCCGCACCGCCCAGCGATTGAACTCGGTGCGCGAGATCGCGTCGTGCTTGCGCGGCGGTGGGCTCGGCTCGACGGGCATGGGCGTGTGCGCGGTCACGACGGGCGCCGGCGCACCACCTGCTGGCACGGCCTCAGGCTGCTGGGGCGCTGTACCAGGCGTCGACGAGCAGGCGATCAGAACGGCAAACGAGGCGGGCAGGCGCTTCATGGTCGCGGACGCTAGCATCAGCGTGGCGCAGGCGCCCGGGGCCCTCACATGATCTGACGGATCGTCACGCGGCGCGCCCGATGCACTCACCCGCGGCATGCAGGTCGACGAGCCCGAGATCAAACCGCGCGTGAAGCGGACCGACAAGTCCGCGATGCGAATCCTCAAGGACCATGTCGCCAAGCACGATGGCGAGCAGCCGACCGGCATCGTGGTCGACCGCGAGTTCGTCATCGTCGAGCCGGACCCCGAGTCCGGACAACCCTAGTCCTCGTCGAGCAGCTTCGCGAGCAGGTCCGGATCGAGGGGCTTCACCAGATGATGGTCGAAGCCGGCTCGCTTGGAGCGCTGGCGATCGGACTCGGTGCCATAGCCGGTGAGCGCGATCAGCGAGACCTGCGCGAGCTCCGGATGTGCGCGCAGCTGCTGCGCGAGCTCGTAGCCATCCACCACGGGCAAGCCGAGATCGAGCAGCACGAGCTGAGGCTTCGCGGTCTCGGCGGTCTCGAGTGCCGCGATCGCGTTGTGCGCGACCATGACCTCGTGGCCGAGGAGCCGCAGCATGTCCGCGAGCGTCTCCGCGGCATCGACGTTGTCATCGACCAGCAGGATCCGGCGCGGCGAGTGCGCGATCGCACGGCGCGCCGGCGGCGTCGCCGCGTCGCTCGCGAGCGGCCAGCGCAGCACGACCTCGGTGCCCTGCCCCGCACCATCGCTTGCAGCCGACACCGAGCCACCGTGAAGCTCGACGAGGTTCTTGACGATCGCGAGGCCGAGCCCGAGCCCGCCGTCGGCGCGCGCACCGGCCTGAGGCCCCTGCGTGAACAGCTCGAACAGATGCGGCAGGAGCTCGGACGCGATTCCGCGGCCGTTGTCCGTCACGCTGATCACGGCGGCGCTTTCAGTGACCAGCGCACGCACGATGATCTCGCCGCCGGGCGCCGTGTACTTCGCGGCGTTGGCGATCAGGTTGCTGAGCACCTGGGTGACGCGCGTGGGGTCCGCGTCGATCCGCAGCCCGGCCGAGATCTCGACAGTGACCCGATGCTTGCGGACGGTGAGCATGTGCTCGCTCGCATCGAGCGCGTCGGTGACGGCATCCTCGACCTTCACGGACGTCCGCTCCAGGGTGACCGCACCGCGGGCGAGCCGCGCGACGTCGAGCAGATCGTTGACCAGCCGTCGCAAGTGCTGGACTTGGCGCTCGATGACCTCGAGCTCGCGTCCCGCCGGCCCGCCGCCGCGCAGGCGGATCAAGTCCAAGGCCGCGACGATCGGCGCCAGCGGGTTGCGCAGCTCGTGGCCGAGCAGTGCGAGCAGCTCGTCGCGACGCCGCCCCGCGACTAGGGCCTCTGCCACCAGACGGTCGTTGTCCTGCCCCAGCCGCAGCCCCTCCGCCTCCGCACGCGCGAGACGAGCTTCGAGTGCCGCGCTGGGAGACGAGATCGTCGCCAAACCGGGTAGTGGTGCAATCCGTGTGCACCACACGAGCTGACCCTAACGTGTGTAACGTCTTGAAACGATGGTCTGTGAGTTGTCACGCGCGCGCACTGCGACCGCCGCGCACGCAGCTTGCGGCAGCCGACAGCGTCCTTCATCATCGGGGGATATCCACGATGAGATGGCCCCAAGTCATCGCGATCCTTGTGATCGCCAGCCCGGCGATCGCCGAGCCCCCGAGTATCGCGCTGGATGCCGCCGCTGCGCTGCTCGCGCCAGCAACGCGGACGACCTGCACGGATGTCGAGTGTCTGATCGACCTGGCGTATGCAGCGGATCCCAAGGCGCGCGAGCTCGCACGCACGCTGTTTCGCTCGACCGGAGACGTGGCGGGCGTCGGACCCGAGGAGCTGATGGACGGCGGCTATCGCGGCAGCATCCGCCTCGTACCGCAGCTTCCCACCGGCGCATATCGCAACCACCTGGTGTGGGTCACAGCCGCGATGGTCGCGATCGACGCGTGGTTCACCGAGCTGTACGCGAACCAGACGATCGCCCCCAGCTATCGCTGGCGAGCCCTGAAGTTTCGGTTCGTGCGTTCGATCAAGAAGCGAACTCCGAGCGCGTACGCGTTCCAGTGGACCATCGAGTACAACGTCGAGGGGTCGCTCCTGACGGGTGAGACGGGCGTTCGCGAGACCCTGTTTCACGAGCTGTTTCACCTCAACGACGAGGCCCACGGCGACTGGTCGGCCACGACCCTGCAGGCCGACTACGACGCGATCGTCGCGCGCTGCGGGACCCAGGTGAAGTGCCTGGCGCCGTTCGCTCCAGGGTCGACCAAGGTCCGATCGAGCGGGATGTACTACGCGTTCCAGCCGAACAACGGAAATGGCGTCCACGAGTACGCGGCGGAGCTCGCGGTCCGCTACCTCCGCGAGCAGTCGGCGATGCTCCGTGACAACCGGCTCGCGAGCCCGGCATTCAAGTGCGGACCGCCCGAAAATGCGCGGGCGTGGAAGGCATCCGTCGGTGAGTTTTTCGGCGGTCGCGACCTGGTCCCTAGCTGCTGATTGCGCGCGCTGTGCGCCGAGTGAACCGCAGCCTGCGCGTATTTCGCTCACCGTGCGTCAGCGCGCGGCATGGCTGTGCAACTGCCGATGATCTGGCTGAAACATCGTGGTTTTCTGGGCATATGGCATGCAGCACGGACCCCGAGTGTACCCAGCTTCCCGCGCGACGGCTCCTGAGGCTCTGTGCGGAGTCAGGACTGCGATTGGCTCTTCCACCTCCCGCGGGGTTGAGCCACGGTGGCGCCGATGATGGACGCGGAACAGCTCCGCGAGTCCGAGCAAGAGCCGGACTCGCTGGGGATCAGCTATGGCCGCGACATCTTGGTGGTCGATGATAACCAGTCCGACCTGATCGCGATCGAGGCCGCGCTCGCGCCGCTCGGCCGCGAGATGGTGATGGCCCGCTCGGGCCTCGAGGCGCTCGGGAAGCTGCTCGAGCAAGACTTCGCACTGATCATCCTCGACGTCTCAATGCCCGGGATGGACGGCTTCGAGACCGCGAAGCTCGTCCGCTCGCGCCAGCGCAACCGCAACACCCCGATCATCTTCGTCACCGGCATGTCGTGGGAGAACGACGCGGTGATCCGTGGCTACGAGCTCGGTGCGTTCGACTTCCTGATGAAGCCGATCCACCCCGAGGTCCTGCGCGCCAAGGCGAGCGTGTTCGTCCAGCTGCAGGAGCGCACGCTCGAGCTCAAGGCGAAGGCCGAGGAGCTCCGCGAGGCGCAGTCACGTGCCCACGAGCGCGAGCTACTCGCACAGCGCCGCCGGTTCGAGGCCGAGGTCATGGAGCAGCAGATGCGCCAGCTCGCCGAGACCGATCGCCGCAAGGACGAGTTCCTCGCGATCCTCGCGCACGAGCTTCGCAACCCGCTGCAGCCGTTGCAGACCGCGGTCGAGGTGCTCGAGCACGATCCCGACAAACCGGTCCCGGCCCGGATCCGCGGCATCGTCCAGCGCCAGGTTCATCACATCACGCGCCTCGTCGACGACCTGCTCGATGTGGCGCGGTTCAACGCCGGCAAGCTCGAGCTCCGGCGCGAGCCGGTCGCGCTCGCGTCGATCGTCGAGGAGGCGGTCACCCAGTGCCAGAACGCGATCAGCTTGCGCAAGCACACGATCGTCGTGAAGGGCGGCGACGCGCCGGCGATCGTTTACGGGGATCCGGTGCGGTTGATCCAGGTGATCTGCAACCTGTTGAACAACGCCGCGAAGTACACCGAGAGCGGCGGCAAGCTGACCGTCGCCTGGGGCGCTGCGGAGGGTCGCGGCTTCATCGGGGTCACCGATACCGGCAAGGGGATCCCACCCGAGATCCTGCCGCGCGTGTTCGACATGTTCGTGCAGGAGCGGGTGACCTCCGATGGCGCGGGTGGCCTCGGCCTCGGCCTCGGTCTGGTGCGCCGGCTCGTCGAGCTCCACGGCGGCACGGTCCGCGCCACCAGCCCCGGCATCAACCGCGGCAGCACGTTCGAGATCTCGCTCGCGCTGCACGAGGCGCCCAAGGTCGAGGGCGTCGCGGTCTCGCGCACCAAGACGGGTCCGCGGAAGGAATCGCTGCGCGCCGTGGTCTGCGATGACGCGCCGGATCTTCGCGAGCTGGTCGCGGATCTGCTGCGCCTGCGCGGCCACGAGGTGACCGTCGTCGAGGACGGCCCGTCGGCGGTCAAGACGATCTGCGACGAGAAGCCGGACGTCGCGCTGATCGACATCGGGCTTCCGAACATGGATGGCTACGAGGTCGCGCGGCAGATCCGCCGGCTGATGACCGATCACCGACCCCGTCTGATCGCGATGACCGGCTACGGCCAGGCCAGCGATCGGGCATCCGCGTTCGAGGCGGGCTTCGACGACCACATCACGAAGCCGGCGAGCGCCGACAAGATCCTGCGCGCACTCTACGGAAGCTCCGAGGAATCATGAATACCTTCGAACCGCCCAAGAACGGGTCCAAGTCCAAGGCGAAGCGGACCGGTAATGGCACCAACGGTCACACCGAGACCAACGGAAAAGCGGCTGCCCCCGCACTGGACCACCGCAGCATCCTGTCGGCGTTGCGCGCGTTCAAGCGTGGCGACTTCGA
>JAYUVX010000222.1:0-4859 GCA_043753855.1 Myxococcales bacterium
GCGCTGACCTGCAAGTAGCCGGTAACGCCAACCTTGGTAATCCCGGGTCGGGTTCGGGTGTTGTATATGGTCGCATGCGGCCGTCCGGGACCATCACTCGCAAGCGCCCGCGCTGGGTGATCCCCGCCGCCGTGGTCGGGGGGCTCGGCGTCCTGATCGCGCTGCTGCTGCTCGTGATCTATCCGCGGGTCGGCGCCGCGATGATCCGCGGCAAGCTCGGTGACCGGCTCGCGACCAGGCTCGGGCGCGAGGTCCGGTTCGGATCGATCGACGTCAGGCTGGGGCACGCCACGCTCCGCGATCTCGAGATCCGCGGACCCGAGGATGGCGACACCCCGCTGGTCCACATCGATCGGCTCGACATCGAGTTCGACACGCTGCGCTCGTTCGTCGGCTCGGTGAAGCTCGGCGCGGCATCGATCGAAGGCATCGTCGTGACCGTCCGGCGCGATGCCGCCGGCAAGGACAACCTCGGTGACCTGATCGAGAAGGTGCTCGAGAAGCGCGATGGCGCGAGCGCGGGTGAGGGCGGCTCGCGGCCGACGGCGTTGACGGTGACCCGCGCTCGGCTGCTCGTCGATGACACGCTGACCGGCGCGACCGGCCTGGTCGCCGATGGCACCGCGACGTGGAAGGCCGGCGAGCTGATCGTGCAGGCGCGCCAGGTCTCGGCGACCACGCTCAATGCGCCGAAGGCCACCGCGAACCTCGTCGAGATCACCAAGCGCACGGGCGAGCCACCGACGATCAAGATCGAGGGCGGTGAGCTCGCGGTGTGGCCCAAGCTCGCGCTGTCGGGCATCGGTGGGACGGTGATGGCGAACCCCGCCGTGCACGGCGAGTACACGCTCGAGCTCGCGGGCGGCTACGGTGGCGTCCCCGGCAAGCTGTGGACCGCGAAGGGTGGCATCAACGTCGTGACGCGCACGATGTCGGTCGATCTCGTCGCGGCGAAGTTCCAGCTCGACAAGCTCGCGCCGCTGCTCGAGCAGTCACCGGTGGTCGACTATGCCGGGACCTCGGTCGATTGCAGCCTCCACCTCCAGGCCGATCGCAGCGGCGGCAAGTTCGCCGGCGAGCTCACTCTGCGCGGCCTCAACGTCGGTCACCCGCTGATCGCCGACAAGGAGGTCCACGACCTGAATCTTTCGGCGCAGGTCGAGGGCAGCTTCGATCGGGCGACCAAGAAGCTCGAGCTCGTGCGCGGTGACTTCGTCGTGCGCGACGTGCCGTTCTCGGTGACCGGCAGCGTGACACGCGTTGCCCCCGACACCGGCGAGGTCACGATCGATCCGGAGACCGGCAAGCCGATCGCGCGGCGCGGCCCGGCGGGGATCAACTCGCTGAAGGCGCGGCTCGTCATCCCGTCGGTCGATTGCCAGCGCGTGTTGAACGCGATCCCGCCGGAGATGGCGCCGTACCTCGCGGGCTACAAGCTGAAGGGGATGTTCGACACCGACGTCGAGCTCGACATCGACTGGGCCAACCTCGATGCGACCAAGCTCGATGGTAACGTCGGCATCCGTCACTGCGTGGTCAAGGACGAGCCTGCGGACTCGCCGAAGCGCCTGAAGGCGGAGTTCGAGCACTACGTCGAGGTCGAGAAGGGGCAGTGGACCTCGTTCGTGGTTGGCCCCTCGAACGAGGACTTCGTTCCGATCGAACAGATCTCGCCGTACCTCATCAAGTCGATCATGAGCACCGAGGACTCGGCATTCTATCAGCACCACGGCTTCATCGTGAGCGAGTTCAAGAGCGCGCTCGTGCACAACCTCAAGGCCGGTGCATTCAAGTTCGGGGCGTCGTCGATCACCATGCAGTTCGTGAAGAACGTGCTGCTCTACCGGGAGAAGACGTTGGCGCGAAAGCTCCAGGAGCTGTTCCTGACCTGGCACGTGGAGAACACGCTGACCAAGGACCGGATCATGGAGATCTACCTGAACGTGATCGAGTACGGCCCCGGCCTCTACGGCATCGGCCCCGCGAGCTGGCAGTTCTTTTCGAAGCCGCCGAAGGATCTGAACCCGGTCGAGGCGGCGTTCTTCTCGACGATCCTGCCGTCGCCCAAGGCCCGCTACAAGCAGTACTGCGCGGGCACCCTCACCAGATGGACCACCGACAAGATCCAGCGGATCCTGACGATCATGCTGAAGCGGGAGCGGCTGACGCAGGCCGAGTACGATCAGGCGATGGCCACGCCGCTGCTGTTCGCCAAGGACGACAGCGAGTCCGAGGACGACTGCATGAAGCGGGTGACCAAGGCGATCAAGAACGCCCGGTCGACCAATCCGCTCAAGCGGTGAAGCTCTTACAGGTCTTACAGGTAGGAGTCGTGGCCGTTGTTGTCGAAACGGCGCGACCCAGAGCCGGCGATACGCTACGACGTCGCGAACTGACGACCGCCGCGGCACCGCGCCGCAGGTCGCCGGGGAGCGCGGTCGTGGTATAGGCTGCGCATGCGCTCGCTCGTCCTGGTCATCGCGCTCGCCCTCGCGGGCGTGGCAGCGTCGCCGGCCGCGGCCGAGCCGCCGACCACCCACGAGATCATCTACACCCGGCCGTCAGGGTTCTGGACCTCGACCCGGCCTGCGGTGGGGGGTGCCTATCGCTGGCGGCTGCTCGGAATCGGCGTTGGCCTCGTGATCGTGACCGGGGTTGGAATGCTTCGCCTGGTGCGCCGCGCCAGTGCCCAGCGCGCCGCTCGCTGAGTGACCGCTGTCGAGGGCGAGAAGTTGTCCTCCTCGGCGGCGAGGGCGACGATCGCCCGGTGCGCACGTCCGTCCTCCTGAGCGCGATCCTCGTCGCCGCGCGCGCGGATGCGGACGATTCGCTCGGGGTCGGCGCCGCGGTGGGCGCGGGCGGGCAGGGCGCGGCGACCTACGGAGCGGTGGAGCTGTCGCTCGATGTGGAGTGGCGCGAGGTACGGCTCGGGCTCGGGGCGCGCGGCGTCTGGCTCGATGGAGAATTTCGCACGCGCGACTGGGACCACGGGTCGGCGGCGCTGACCGTGCTGCGCGTGCTCGAGCTGCACTCGCCCGGTCGCGAGCTCGGCCTCGCCGCAGGGGCGCTGTCGCAGGCTCGAATCGCGCAGGTGGCCGATGGTCATCGCGCCGCCCTCGACGATCACCGGCGCACCGGTATTCGCGGCGGCGCGGTCACGCGCACGCTGGCGCTCGAGCTCGAGATCGATGACGTGGTGGGTCCATCGCTGGTCGGCGGAGCGCTCGGCGTGGCGCTGTCACCGCGGTGGGGACTGCGCGCGGCGACCGCGATCGATCCCACAGCTCCGGCGGGCACGCGGGCGGCGACCGAGGTCGCGATGGCGCGGACCTGGCTGCGCGAACGGGCGCATGACGAGCTCGGTGGTGGCGTGGTCTACGAGCCCGGCTTCGGCGCGAGCGTAGTGGCGTTCGGGATCGCGGAGCGCGATCGGGGCTCCGCTCGCTGGAGCGCGCGGGCGGATGTTCGCGCGGGCACCGGCACCGTCGGTGGCGCGTTCGGCCCGCTGTACCGGCTGGAGCGCGGTCAGCTGTGGAAGGACTCCGAGGTCGGCGTCGGTGCGGGTGCAGCGGCGGGCGTAGCATCGCCCCGGGGATGGATCACGGCCGGCGTGCGGCTGCGGCCAGGCCACGGCGTGATCGGTTCGATCTCGGCCGGTGCGCCGATGGGGCGCTGGCTGCAAGCGGGTGCGTGGGCCGCCGCGGCCTCGGAACATGCCGCGGGCGCCGGCGAGCTGCGAATCGCGTGGGCGCGACGGCTCTCGAGCGCACTGCAGGTCGCGCGGATGTACGACACCGATGCGATGCAGCCCGCTCCGCAGTGGAGCGTGACCGCGTGGTTCGGCGCGACGAGCGATTAGCCCAGGCCGAGGAGGGCGAGCAGGCTGCGCGCCATCCGTGACACCCGGAACTTTTCGTCGAACCAGTCATCGACGCGCGCGAAGCCCGCGAGCCGCTCGAACCGGCGCAACCAGTTCGCGGCACGCGCGGCGTTGCGGATCCCGAGGATCTCGAACGCGTGACGGCGGCCGTGCTTGAACAGCCAGCGATCGAGCGCCTTCGTGTAGCGGAACCCCTCCGGCTCCCGGACCGGCCACAGCTGCACGCGGGTGGCGGTGGAGCCATCGCGCGACAGGATCGCGTTGGCCGCCCGGCGCGCCGCTTCATTCGCACCCTCCATCGATGCGAGGTCGGTGCTGGTGCGTACGTAGTCGGCGGCGAGCACGAGGTTCGGGATCTGGCTCGCGGCCTCGGGGCGCAGATCGTACGAGCCGGGCGGATGCACGAGCAGCCGGGAGTTGTTGATCGGCGGCGATCCCGAGGAGAAGTCGAGGTCGTCGTCGAGGTGCCACGAGTGCAGCATCGCGTCGGTCAAGGTCTCCTCGCCCGGCGAAGTGCCGTTGAGCCCCGCCTTGAGCTGGCCCCAGACCTCGTGCGCGATCTCGGCGGGGGTGCACTGCTTCGCTGGCTTTGGCACGAACACACCGGGCGTGTTCCAGTCCGAGATATCGACGGAGATCAGGCCGCCGACGTCGCCGGCTCCGTAGCGCGTGCGGAAGATGCCGAGGTCGCGCCAGAACTGGGGCTGGCTGATCGTGGTCAGCGCCCACGGTGAATCTGGATAGAACGTGTGGCCGCGGACCAGCGGCACGTCCTCGTAGAGGAAGTACTGGATGCCGACCATCCACGACACCAGATCATCGGCGTTCGCCAGCCGCAGCCGCTCGAGCGCTGGATCGAGCGCGCCCATCGCCGGTGAGATCAGGCTGATCGCGATATCGATCGGAACCGAGAGCACGTAGTGGTCGCCGCTGACCGTGGATCCATCGGAGAGATGGACCGCGCTGATCTTGCCGGCAG
>JAYUVX010000223.1:0-4852 GCA_043753855.1 Myxococcales bacterium
CACGAGCCCTCGGTGTGCACATCCCCGCCGCTGTCCTGCCGTTCTCGAGTGGTGACTGGGCGCGCTGGCGTCAGCTGGCGGCGGACGCCCCGCCGTTCCTCAGTCCCGAGTTCTTTGCGCTGAACGTGCCGCTCGCAAAGGGGCGCGCGATCGCGAGTCAGCTCACGAGTGTGTTCGAGTGCGGTCGGCCTCGAGGAAATGGCCGATCTATGTGCTGGACCATCTCCGGCGGGCTCCCGGCGTGGGCGTCATCCTCCACGAGCTCGTCACCGGGCGACCGGCGTTCGGAACCGGGACGTGCGAGCAGCTCTCGCATCGACAGATCCGGGGCGAGGTCGCACCGCCGTCGGTGTGCCAGCCAGGGTGCCCGGTCACCGCGAACCTCGAGGCGGTGATCATGCGCGCGCTCGCGGTGGATCCCGCGCACCGATTCAGCAGCGCCCGCGAGCTCGCCGAAGCGATCGCGGTCGCCTCAGGGGAGGATGCGACACCGTGGGCTGACTCCGCTCCACCCTGCACGTTCGCGGAGCTCACCGCAGGACCGACGCGGACCTGGCGCCTCCGCGTGAGCCGCGGCCGGATCGCGTGGTCGAGTCGGCGCTCGGGACCGGCACCCCGACCGAGATCACCGCGGCATACCTGACCCGCGCCGCGGGGTTGATCGCACACCACCAGCTTCGCGAGGCGTCGCAGCAGCTGCAACGCGCGGTGGACACCTTGAGCCGGTCGGAGCATCCGTCTGCGGCCCTGTGGCCCGTGCTCCTCAGCCTCGCCGCGGTCCAGGCCGGTCTCGGGGATCGGGCCATGGCGCGGCGGATGGCGGTCGAGGCCCGCGATCACGCCGCACATGCTCGCGCTCTGATCGGTCAACGACGTGCCGTTGCATTGCTCCGCCGGCTTTCTGGCGGGGGCCCGGGATGGAGAGCCGCAAGTCTTGCGCCGCCGTGAGATCTGGCTAGGCTCAGCTCTCACATGGCAGTTGCGGCGTGCGTCCTGATAGTCGATGACAACGCGGAGAATCGCGCGCTCGCCCACGCCACGCTCGACGACGAAGGCTACCCGGTCACGCTGGCGAACAATGCCCTCGATGCGATCGCCGAGTTTCAGCGCGGCCGCCCCGGTTGCATCCTGTTCGATGTGCAGATGCCCGGCATGGACGGGATCACGGCATGCGAGGCGATCCGCGCGCTCCCCGGTGGGCAGGACGTCGCGATCGTGTTCGTCACCGCGCAGCGCGATATCGCGACGTTCGACCGGGCGCTCGCCGCGGGCGGCGATGACTTCATCACGAAGCCGTTCCGGCCCGCCGAGCTCGTGCACCGCGTCCAGGCCGCGCTGCGGATCCGCAAGCTCGCTGGCGAGCGGACGGGGCTGTACGCGGAGGTCAAGCGTCAGCGCGATGACCTGCAGCGGCTGCAGCTGCAGAAGGATCAGCTCTCGGAGTTTCTGGTCCACGATCTCAAGAACCCGGTGAACTCGATCGAGCTCCAGGCGCAGCGCCTGCTGCGCGATCCAGCCGGCACCGAGCGTACCCGCTCCGCAGCGGATGCGATCCGGACCGAGGCGCGCGCGCTGCTGCGGATGATCCTCAACCTGCTCGACCTCAGCCGCAGCGACGAAGGCCGGCTCGTCCCGGTGCCCGGAGAGCTCGATCTGGCGTCGCACGTCGCGGACGTCATCGAGGAGCTCCGGATCGCGGCGGCCGGCTCCGCGCTCTCGGTGGTGACCCACATCGCGCTCGATCGTCCGCTGCGCGCCGACACCGACCTGATCCACCGGGTGCTCGTCAACCTGGTCGAGAATGCGCTGCGCCACTCGCCCGACGGTGGGACGGTGACGATCAGCGCGGTGACCGAGCCCAGCGGGATCGTCGTGCGCGTGGCCGACACGGGCCCCGGAGTTCCGGAACCGCACCGCGCACGGGTGTTCGAACGCTTCGAGTCCACCGGCGGCGCGCGCAACCGTGGTCTCGGCCTCGCGTTCTGCAAGATCGCCGTGGAGGCGCATGGCGGCCGGATCTGGATCGAGGACGCGGCTCCGGGCGCGATCTTCTGCCTGAGGCTACCGTCATGACGCTGCCGTTTCGCGAGCTCGTCGACGCCGCGCCCGATGGCCTGATCGTCTGCGACCAGGCTGGAACGATCCTGCTCGCCAACGCCGAGGCGTGCCGGATGTTCGGCTACGTGAAGGGTGAGCTCGTCGGCGCCACGGTGGAGACGCTCGTGCCGGCGGGAATCCGCCCGCGGCATCGCGCGTTCGTGGCCGGGTTCGTGGCAGCTCCGCGGTTGCGTCTGATGGGATCGGGCTTCGCGCTTCACGGGTGCCGCAAGGACGGCACCGAGTTCCCGGTCGAGATCAGCCTGTCTCCGATCCACACCAGCGCCGGGCTGCTGGTCACCGCCGGGATCCGCGACATCACGGAGCGCCGCGCGCTCGAAGCCGAGAAGCGCCGGGCCACCGCGTACCTGACCTCCGCGGTCGATGCGGTGCAGGACGCGTTCGCGCTGTTCGACGAGCACGACCGTCTCGTCCTGGTCAACAGCGCCGGGCGGCAGCTGCTCGGCAGTCACCTCGGCTCCGCGATCGTCGGCCGGCGATTCTCCGAGGTGCTCGACAACGCGCTGACCGCCAGCGCGTTCGACCTCAGTGACGAGACCCGCGAGTCTCTGCTGCAACGCTGGCTGGCCTACCACCGCGAACCATCGGGGACCCTGGACGTTCGCACCGGGACCGGCAGGTACCTGCGGGTCACCGAGCGCAAGACCGCCGAGCACGGCACGGTCACGATGATGGCCGATGTCACCGAGGACATCCAGCGCGCCGCCGAGCTGTCGACCGCGCGCGAGGCAGCCGAGGCGGCGAGCGCGGCCAAGAGCGAGTTTTTGTCATCGATGAGCCACGAGCTGCGGACACCGCTCAATTCGATCCTCGGGTTCGCGCAGCTGCTCGAACGCGATCGCAAGAACCCGCTCGATGCGCGCCAGCTCGAGCGGTTGCGCTACGTCATGCACGGAGGCGAGCACCTGCTGCGCCTGATCGATGACGTGCTCG
The DNA here is from genome assembly GCA_043753855.1 of Myxococcales bacterium. Taxonomy (GTDB): domain Bacteria; phylum Myxococcota_A; class Polyangia; order Haliangiales; family Haliangiaceae; genus JABFXX01. The sequence continues at coordinate 3,052 of JAYUVX010000223.1, forward strand.
ACCTGGCAAAGATCGAGGCCGGCGGCGTCACGATCTCGCTCGAGCCCGTGGGATTGGAGGAGGTGCTCACCGAGGTCGTCCACACCCTCGAGCCGATGGCGTCGCGCGCGCAGATCCGGATCGCGATGCAGCAAGCCGGGCAGCCACCGCAGGTCACGGCGGACCGCACGCGGCTCGCACAGATCCTGATGAACTTCGGCTCCAACGCCATCAAGTACGGCCGACCGGGCGGCGAGCTGACCTTCCGGGTCGAACCCTCACCGCGCGCAGTCCGGGTCACGGTCGTCGACAACGGGATCGGAATCCCGGAGATCAAGCGCCACAAGATCTTCGAACCGTTCCAGCGCGCCGGCCAAGAGGCCGGTCCGATCGAAGGCACGGGGATCGGGCTCACGATCAGCAAGCGGCTGGCGGAGATGATGAAGGGCGCGGTCGGGTTCACCAGCACCGAGGGCCTGGGCAGCGAGTTCTGGATCGAGATCCCCGTGCACACCCAGATGACGATGCTCGCGCGACGGCGCGCCGCCGGTGAGCAGGTGCCGTCGTCGCTCGTCAGCGGAGACGCCCGACATACCGTGGTCTACGTCGAGGACAATCCATCGAACATCGCGCTCATGCGCGACCTGATGGAGGATCTCCCGAGCGTCGAGCTGCTGACCGCGCCCACCGCCGAGATCGGCCTCGCGCTGATCCGCGGACGGTTGCCGAACCTCGTGATCGTGGACATCAACCTGCCGGGGATGAGCGGGTTCGATGCCGTCAACCAGCTACGGGCGTGGCCGGAGACCCGGCACATCCCGGTGATCGGGCTCTCGGCGGCTGCCCTCGCAAAGGACACCCTGCGCGCGAAGGACGCGGGCTTCGCGCGATACCTGACCAAGCCGGTCAAGGTCGCCGAGCTGACCGCGGCGCTCGAGGAGCTGCTCGCGACCTCGACCGATGGATAGTCACCGCACGAGGTAGCGTGCGAAGTCGAGCGCGGTGACGATTCCGACCGGCTTGCGCTCGGTGCACACGACCACGCGGCGGACGTCCAGCCGGGCGACCTGACCTGCAGCGCGATACAGCGGAGTGGTCGCCGGCAAGCACACCAGCGCCGGATCGAACAGCGTCTCGAGTGGCGTGGAGCGGAGCAGGTCCCGCGCGGCCAGTGCCTCGGTCTGCGAGAACACGCCGAGCGGCTGTCCATCGTCGGTGACCAGCAGGGCGCCGACGCGAAGGCGGTCGAGCAGATCGATCGCGCTGCTGAGCGGTGCGCGCGGCGAGATCGTGACGACCGGAGCTGACACGATCGTCGAGAGCTCGTGCACATCGCCCGAGTCGTGGACGGCCGCGGCGATGTCCACCGCGCCGATCACGCCCGCGAGGCCCTCGTCATCGGTCACGAACACGCGATGGATCGCGTGCGTCGCCATCAGACGGGCCGCGTCGCGCATGGTGGCGGTGATCGGGATCGAGTGCGGATGCAGCGACATGACCTCCGCCGCCGTCTTCAGCGGCAAGGGCATCGCGGTCCGGGTCCCGCGCTTGTCGGCGTTCAGCACGCCCGCGGCGATCAGATCGGTGCGCGTGACGACCCCGGTCAGCCGCCCCTGGACATCGACGACCGGGACGCCCGAGATTCGCCGTGCGTCCATCGCAGCCGCGATCTGATGGATCGGCGTGTCTGGATTCGCGACCTCGAGCTTGCGCGCCATGTAGGTCGCGACCGACCGATCGTACGGAGTGGAGACGCGGGGGGCGAGGTGGGCGATCATGAGGTTGACCCCAGCAAGCAGCGTGCCTCACGCACTGCGTGCAA
>JAYUVX010000224.1:0-4850 GCA_043753855.1 Myxococcales bacterium
TGCGCGAGGAACCCGAGCGAGAAGATGGTCTCGATCATGCGATCACTCCGCGCGGGCGGCGAACCCACGGCCCGGCGCAGGCGACGGCGAGCACGACCACGCCCTGCAGCATCTCGATCAGCTCCTTCGGCACCTCCTCGGCGACGGACAGTCCACCCGAGGACAGAAAGCCGAGCAGCAGCGCCGCGATCGCGACGCCGACGGGATGGGTGCGGCCGAGCAGCGCCACGCTGATGCCGAGCAGGCCCGTGCCGCGACCGAGGCCCTCCTCGAACGCGTGCTTGTGGCCGAGCACGAAGTTCGCGGCGGCGAGGCCGGCGAGCGCGCCCGAGCCGATCATCGCGAGGATCCGCACACGGTCGACGTTGATGCCCACCGAGCGCGCGGCAGCGGGGTCGCGGCCCACCGCGAGCCACGCCATCCCCCAGGTCGTCCGCGCGCGCAGCCACCACACCGCCGCGACCGCGACGATGGAGATCACGAGGGCCGCGCTCGCGGAGCTGCCGCCGAGCCCGAGCTGCGGCAGCCGCGCACCGGCGACGATCTGACCGCCCGTCGTGGTGCCGCCCTGGAACAGCAGGATGTTGCCGAGGTACAGCGCCACGCCGGCGACGATCGCGTTCAGCATGATCGAGGTGATCACCTCGTGTGCGCCGCGCAGCGTACGCATCCCCCCGATCACCGCGCCGACGGCTCCTCCCGCGAGCGCGGCACCGAGCAGGCAGGCCGGCACCGCGAGCACCATCGGCGCATCGGCGGGCAACGCCCGCCCGATCACCGCGCACGCGAGCACGCCCGCGGTGAGCTGGCCCTCGGCGCCGATGTTGAACAGCCCCGCATCGAGCGCGACCGCCACCGCGAGCCCGGTCAGCGCGAGCCCGGTCGCCTTGTAGAGCAGCTGCCCGAACCAGTACGACTCGGTGAACGTGTGCTCGAGCATCAGGCCCCACACGTGCCCCGGTGACTTGCCGACGACCAGGATCAGCGCACTGCCGATCGCGAGCGAGACCAAGAGGGCGATCATCGCGGCCTCGAGCTCGCGGCGGAGGCTCTCCGAGGGCCGCAGCGCGGAGAGCTTGAACGTCACGACGCCCCCGTCATCAGCGCACCGAGCTCCGCACGCGTGGTGCGCTCGCCGACGAGCTTGCCGCGCAGGATCACGATGATCCGGTGACACAGGCCGAGCAGCTCGTCGAGATCGGCGGAGATCACGAGGACGCCGGCCCCCGCGAGGGCGGCCGCTCGCAGCCGCTCGTGGATCCGCACCACCGCGCCGAGGTCCACGCCGCGGGTGGGCTGCGCCGCGACGACACACACGAGCTCCGGCCGCGATAGCTCGCGCCCGACCACCACCTTCTGCTGGTTGCCGCCGGAGAGCGCCTCGACGAGGGCCGTCGCCACCGGCGGCCGGATATCGAGCTGCTCGATCTGCTCGCGCGCATTGGAGCCGACGCGCTCGCGGTCGATCCGGAACCTCCCGGTGAGATCCGTACGCCCGAGCGCGAGGTTGTCGGCGACGGTGGCCGACAGGATCAGCCCGCCGTGGTGCCGGTCCTCCGGGATGTGCGCGAGCCCGGCCGCGAGCCGCTCGGCCGGCGAGGCGCGACTGACATCGCGCGCTCCGATCCGCACGGTGCCGCTACCGCGCGCGAGCCCCGTGATCGCGAGCGCGAGCTCGCGCTGCCCGTTGCCATCGACGCCGGCGATGCCGACGATCTCGCCGGCGCGGACCTCGAACGTCGCGGAGGCGAGCTCGCCGAGCTTGACGTCGGTCACCGCCAGCGCGACCGCCGCACTCGCGTCGGGTGCCGGCACCTTGACCTGCTCGGGCAGCTCCGCACCGACCATCGCGAGCGCGATCGCCGCGACCTCGAGCGGTGCATCCACGGTCGAGAACGTCGCCACGGTCTCGCCGGCGCGCAGCACCGTGACGTCATCCGCCACGGCGCGGACCTCGTCGAGCTTGTGGGTGACGATGATGATCGTCGTGCCCTCGGCGGCGAGCGCGCGCAGCCGGGCGAGCAGTCCTTCGACCTCGACGGGCGTCAGCACCGCGGTGGGCTCGTCGAGGATCAGGACCTTCGCGCCCTGATACAACGCCGCGACGATCTCCGCGCGCTGGGCTGCACCGAGCGACAGGCTCTCGATCGTCGCCCACGGATCGATCGGCAGGCCGATCTTGTCGCCGAGCTGCTTCAGCGCTTCCGCCGGTGTCGCGAGCGCGAGCACCGGTCCACCCTCGATCCCGAGCACGGCATTCTCGACGACGCTGAGCGTCCCCGCCGAGGCGCCATGCTGCTGGACCATGCCGATGCCCGCGGCGCGCGCGGCGTGACGATCCCAGCGCTCGATCGGCACGTTGCGCGTCGCGACCTCGAGCGTCCCGCGATCGGCCTTGACCATGCCGGCGAGGATCTTCACCAGCGTCGACTTCCCTGCCCCGTTCTCGCCGACCAGCGCGTGCACGGTGCCCGGGCGCACCGTGATCCGCGCGCGCTTCAGCACCGGGCAGCCCGGGTACGACTTGTCGAGCTCGGCGACGATGACCGCGGTCACTGGGCTCATTGCTCCGGTACCTTGATCGTGCCCTTCACGATCTCGTCGGACAGTGCGTGGACCTGGTTGACGACCTCGATCGGCAGCAGTCCTCGGTTGCGCTCGTCGGCGACGAAGCCCACGCCGTGCTCGGCGAGCCCGAGCTCGTGCAGGCCGGGCTCGAACTTGTTCGCGATGATGTCCTTGATGACGTCGAGCACGGCGACGTCGACGCTCTTGACCATGCTGGTGACCACGCAGCACGGCGCCGCGTCGTACTGATCGCTATCGACACCGATCGCCCGCGCACCATTGTGGCGCGCCGCCGCGAACACGCCGTCTCCGGTCTTGCCGGCCGCGTGGAAGATCACGTCGGCGCCCTTGTTGTACTGCGCGCTGGCCAGCTCCTCGCCCAGCGATGGATCCGCGAACGCCTTGGGCTCGGTGCCGGCATACGCGGACAGCACGCGGCACTCGGGGCACACGTGATGGACGCCCGCCTCGTACCCGGCCTCGAACTTCCGGATCAGCGGGATCTTCATCCCGCCGACAAACCCGACGACCTTGGTGTGCGTGATGAGCCCCGCGATCGCGCCGACCAGGAAGCTGCCCTCGTGCTCGCGAAACCGCAGGCCGGCGAGGTTCGGCAGGTCCGCGACGCCCGGTGACGGGCTGTAGTCGATGCCCGCGAACTTCACGTTCGGGAACTGCGCGGCGAGCCGCTCGAGGTCCGGTCCGAAGATGAACCCGACGCCGATCACCAGATCCACGCGGCGCGCCGCGAGCGTCCGCAGCGCGCTCTCGCGATCGGAGCCCTCGCTCGGCTCGATGAACTGGATGTCGACGCCGAGCTCGGCCTTCGCGCGCTGGAGCCCGCGCCACGCGGCCTCGTTGAACGACTTGTCGTTCTTGCCGCCGACGTCGAACACCAGCCCGACGCGCAGCCCGGTGCCCGGTGCCGTCTCGGCGGCGGGCACGATCAGATAGCCCGCGATCACGAGCATGACGTTGATCGCCAGCAGGATCGCGACGAGCTGACGCGGCGTCATCGGTGCGCGGACTATACGCGCACCGCACGTCTGCCGCGGCCTTCCGTGCGCTCGCTGACCGTGGTTTCGCCGTCGGGCACCGGGAAGGAAGCAATTGCGAACCGCGTACTTGTAGCCGAGCTACCCCTGAGTTACCCGTTCGCTCGCCGAGGCCACCATGCAGAGCCGTTTTCTCATCGCGTTGTTCCTTGTCAGTACCGCCTGCACCGGCGACGACGCCGTTCACCACCTGGCCGATGCACCGCCGCGGCCGAACGATGCAGCCGCGGATGCAGTACCCGATTCGCCGGATCCGATGGTGGCGCTCGGCGTCACGGTGGTCGGCGCTGGTACGGGAACGGTGACGTCGTCTCCGGCGGGCATCACCTGCGCGAGCGGCACGTGCTCGGGGGACTTCGACCCGAGCACGGTGGTCACGCTGAGCGCCGTGCCGGGCACCGGCTCGGTGTTCGCGGGCTGGAGCGGTGGCTGCACCGGTACCACGCCGACGTGCGAGGTCACGCTCGCGCACGCCGCATCGGTGACGGCGACGTTCAACGTCGCGCGCTACGCGGTGACGATCACGAAGTCCGGTCCGGGCACCGGTGCGGTCGCGGGCAACGGCATCACCTGCGGCACCACCTGCACCGTGACGGTCGATCACGGCACGATGTTGTCCCTCACGCAGACACCGGGGAACCTATCGGTGTTCGCGGGATGGGGCGGCGCGTGCAGCGGCACCGGCGGGTGCATGACGACGGTGACCGGGCCCACGACGATCAGCGCGAACTTCGCGCTCGATAACCTGACCTTGTTCGTGACGAAGGGCGGCAACGGTGCCGGCAGCGTGACGGGGACTGGCATCAGCTGCGGCGCGGACTGCAGCGAGTCGTACACCGCGAACCAGATGGTCACGCTGACCGCGGCCGCGGCAACGGGCTCGACGTTCACCGGATGGTCGGGCGGCGGGTGCACCGGCACGGGCGCGTGCACCGTGACGATGACCGCGGCCATCACGGTGACGGCGACGTTCACGCTGCAACCGTTCGCGCTGACCGTGACGAGGGCCGGCACCGGCAGCGGCAACGTCGTGTCGACTCCGACCGGCATCGCGTGCGGCGTCGATTGCACCGAGAACCTCGACTACAACACGATGGTCACGCTGACCGCGACGCCGTCGACCGGATCGTCGTTCAGCGGCTGGAGTGGCGCGTGTACCGGCACCGCGATGTGCGTGGTGACCATGACGGCCGCGCGCAGCGTGACCGCGACGTTCGCGCTGATGCA
>JAYUVX010000225.1:0-14604 GCA_043753855.1 Myxococcales bacterium
CGGTTCGAGGAGCACGTGGGCGGAGAGATCGTCGCGGCGGCGCGCGCGATCGATCGCGATCCGGCGTTCATCGACGAGGTGTCTCAGCGCACACGCATCCGGCTGATCGTGGGGGAGGGCTCGGCCCCGCCGCGCGTCACGACCTACCGCGGCGCCGGGCCGCTCCGCGCCTGGGTCTCGATCGCCGCGCAACGCGTGGCGCTCAATGCCAAGCGCGCCGCGAAGACCACGGCGGGTGGCCCCCACGCTGGGGATGACGTGCTCGCGGACCTCGTCGATCGCGAGCCGGATCCCGAGCTGCGGCATTTGAAGGCGCTGTATCGCACCGAGTTCCGCGAGGCGCTGGTCGGCGCGCTGGCAAAGCTCTCGGATCGATTCCGCGCCGTGCTGCGGCTACGGTTCGTGGAGGGACTCGAGCTGAGGCAGATCGGGACCCTCTACCGGGTCCACGAATCGACGGCATCCCGCTGGGTGTCCGCTGCGCTGGAGGACATCGCACGGGAGACCCGGAGCCAGCTCGTCGCGCGGCTGTCGATCACGAACGATACCGCGGACAGCGTGGCCCGCATGGTCCATAGCCAGCTCGATCTCAGCATCGCCCGCCTGCTCCGCTGACGGTTCGCGTGGTGGGGCCGAAGGTCGATTTTCGTGCAAGCGGCGGCGACCTCCGTGTCGAACCAGCAGGAGGCTGTTCATGTCCTGCTATCTCTCCGTGGTTGCCCTGGCGTCGTGCGCCCTGACCGGCTGCGTTCCCGCCGAGCCCGAGACGTCGTCGACCGATGCAGCGGTGACGCTGTCGTTTCATCGCGAGCACGTCGTGGCTGACGTGTTTCACTACGAGCTCGTGCTCCCGCTCGCCAGCGGGCCGAACGCCGCGGTGCGGGTGCACCGGATCGTCCGCGAGATCTCGCCGTATGTTCCGCGGCCCACGTCGCGCGCCGCGCTGCTCATGCACGGCGACTTCTCGACGTTCGTCACCAGCTTCGCGCCGACGCTCGGCGAGCCTGCGTCCCCGGCCCCAGGCCTCGCGCCCTACCTCGCAGCCCACGAGATCGATGTCTGGGGGCTCGATCGCCGGTGGGCGCTCCCCGCAGCCGCCGATGATGTTTCGGACTTCGGCGCCATGGGAGTTGCCCAGGAGCTGGAGGACGTTCGCGTCGTCCTCGCGTTCGCACGCGCGGTCCGGGCCGCCGGCGGGAGCGGCGGCGGCAAGCTCGCGCTCGTCGGATTCTCGCACGGCGCCCAGCTCGCCTACACCTACGCCTCCATCGAGGCGGCGCGACCGGCGGCGCAGCGCCACGTGAACGCGCTCGTGCCGCTCGATTTCTATGGCGATTACGCACCCGAACAGGCCGACGAGCGTGCCGCGGCGTGCGCGAACAGCGCGTTCGAGTACCAGCTCCTCGCCGATGGCGTGATCGATTCACCCAACGACTTCTTCATCACGCTCGGTCGGCTCGCGGCCTCGGCGCCCGCCGACCCATCGCCCCAGTTTCCGGGGATGACCAATCGCGCGGCGATGCTGCTCACGCTCGGTCAGACCTACCAGTTCGCCCCGTTCGCGCCGTTCTATCACTTGCTCTCGCCGGTGCTCGAGGGTGACGTCGCGGTCGGGCTACGCGAGACGTCCGAGGCTGCGGCGAACGCGTGGATCGCCGGTGCGACGCCGCACCAGTCGATGCGCGAGGCCGCGGATCTCGATGCGCTGCTGTGCGGGGACGGTTCGGCGCCGGTAGCTGCGCCACTGCGCCGGATCCGCGTCCCGGTGCTCTACCTCGGGGCCGCGGGTGGTGTCGGCGCGCTCGGGATCCATGCGACGACGCAGGTCAGCTCGCCGGACGTGACCACCGTGGTCGTGCAGCGGTTCACCGCCGCCCAGCGCGCTGCGGACTTCGGCCACGGCGATCTACTGTTCGCCGCGGATGCGCCGGAGCTCGCCTGGCGGCCCCTGGCGCGCTGGCTGGCGCTCCACTAACGCGGTAACAGGTGTTCGTGGTCGCCGGTGGTCAACCGAGTGCATGCCTGACCGAGGACGAGCTGTTCTCGCTCGCCGGAGGCGCGCTCGCCGATAGTCCGTCGACCGAGGCGCACCTGGCGGCCTGCGCGACCTGCAGCGCGCTGCTCGCGGGCGTCGTGCGCGCGCATCCCGCTCGCGACTGGGATGCGCTCACCGGAACGATGCTCGGTCGCTACCGGATCGACGCGCAGATCGGAGCCGGCGGCATGGGCGCCGTGTACCGCGCGTGGGATGCACGCCTCGAGCGCGCGATCGCCATCAAGGTCCTGCTCGGCGAGCGCGGCGGTCACACCGAGCAGCTCGCCAGCGAGGCACGCGCGGCGGCGTCGGTGGGGCACCGGGCGATCGTCGGGATCCACGACGTCGGCGTCGCCGATGGGCTGCACTACGTCGCCATGGAGTTGGTCGAGGGTGAGTCGCTGCGCAGCGTGCTCGATCGCGGCGGGCTCGGCGTGGCGCGCGCACGCGAGCTGATGATCGAGCTCGCCGACGCGCTCGCCGCCGCGCACGCGTGCGGGGTCGTGCACCGCGATCTCAAGCCGGAGAACCTCGTGCTCGCGCGTGACGGGATCCGGATCCTCGATTTCGGCCTCGCGCGGCTGGTCGATGCGACCGCGGCGGATGTCACCCAGCCCGGCACCGTCCAGGGCACCGCTGGCTACATGGCTCCCGAGCAGGCGCGTGGTGAGCTCGCGGACGCGCGCGTCGATCTGTTCGCCGTAGGTGCGATCGGGTTCGAGCTAGCGACCGGGCGGCGGGCATTCCCGGGCTCCACCCATGCCGAGCGGCTCTCGGCCACGTTGCGCGACGCGCCGCAGCTCGATCGACTGGGCCCACTCGCACCGATCATCGAGCGCTGCCTCGCGAAGGATCCGCGCGATCGGTTCCACGCCGCGGCCGATCTCGCGTGGGCCTTGCGTGCGCCGGTAGCGCCGGCCGCGCCGGTCGATCACCGCAGGCTGTCGAGGCGCGGCCTGCTCGCCGGCGGCGTGGCGGCGATGGCGGCGAGCGCGCTCGGCTTTTTCGTCGGGCGTCGCCGGTTGGTGCCCGCGCGGGAAGCCGCTCTCGATCTTCGCCCGCTCACGCATCGTACCGGTCGCATCTACACCGCGAGGTTCACGCCGGATGGCAGTCGCGTACTGTTCGGCGCTGCCTGGGATGACGAGCCGCTCGAGATCGAAGGGCTCGATCTCGCATCGGGGGTGACCACCGCGCTGCCGCTGACCGGTGCGGACGTGCTCGCGATCTCCGCGCACGGCGAGCTCGCCGCGAGCCTCGGCCACCGGTTCGTCGATCACCAGAGTGCGCGCGGGCAGCTCGTCGTGGTGCCGCTCGCCGGTGGCGTCCCTCGCCCGATCGCGGAGGACGTGCAGGACGCGGATTTTGCGCCGACGAGCGAGACCGGCAAGACTCCCGCCGGATCGCTCCTGGTCGTGCGGCCGAGCGCGCATGGGTTCCGGATCGAGCTGCCACTCGACACGCCGCTGGTCGAGGAACGCGGGTGGATCACGCACGCGCGGGTGTCGCCCGATGGCGCGCGCGTCGCGTACCTGCGTCACCCGCAGGTCAACGATGATGGCGGCGAGCTGATGATCTGCGAGGTCGCGACGCGCGCCACGCGCGTGCTCACCGGCGGTTGGGCGAGCATCGCGGGGCTGGCGTGGGAGGCCGATGGTCGTGCGCTCTGGTTCGCTGCGTCGCGCGAGACGCTCGACAACATCGTCCATCGCGTCAGTCTAGAGGGCGAGCTGGAGGTCCGGTCGCGGACGGCGGGCCGGATGCGCGTGCACGACCTCGCGAGCGATGGCCGCGCCCTGGTCACCGCCGATGCGTGGCGGCTGCGTGCGATGGCGGGCAGCCACGACCGTTCGCTGTCGGAGGTCTCGTACGTCTCCGATCTCTCGGCCGACGGTGCGCAGCTCGTGATCGGCGAGCTCGGCGCGCTGGAGGCCGGCACCGGCGCCTACCTCGTGCCGTATGCCGGTGGCGCGCCGCTGCGGCTCGGTCCGGGATTTCCCGTCGCGATCTCTCCATCGGGCCGGCGGATCGTCGCGAACGTGCGCGAGGACACGCGGCTCGTCGTGTACTCGACCCAGACCGGGGAGGCGCCGTCGATCCGGGCACCTGGCTTCGTGACGGTGGCGCGCTGGATCGACGAGGACTCGCTGGTCGCGCTCCAGGGCGGTCGGCTGTGGCGACTGTCACCCGCGCACGAGCCGGTCCCGCTCGCGGATTCGGGCGGGTCGCTGGCACTCGATCCGGACCGCCGGCGTTGCGCGTACGTCGACCTCGCCGGTGCGCTCCGCGTCCTCGACCTCGCGGGCGGACCGCCGCGCGTCGTCCCGGGTACGTTCACGCGGACCGAGGCGTGCGGCTGGCTCGTAGCGACCGATGCGATCGTCGTCCGCTCGACCACCCTCCCGCTCGTCCTCGAGCGCGTCGACCCGGTCAGCGGGGCGCGCAGTCATCACGCCGAGATCCAGCCACCGCGGCTCGGCCTCAAGGCCGTCGACAGCTTCGTGCTCCACGCCGATGGCGTACGTCACGCCTATAGCTACGGACAGGAGCTGTCGAAGCTGTTCCTGATGACGCCCCAGCCTTGACCGCGGGTCGCTGCCGCGGTTAGGTGCGCGGATGACTGCGCCTGCCACCCAGCCTCGGATCGTGGCCATCGGCGGCGGCAAGGGCGGCGTCGGCAAGAGCCTGGTCGCCGCGAACGTCGGAATCTTTCTGGCGACGCTCGGTAAGCGCGTGATCCTGGTCGATGGCTCGTTCGGTGCGCCGAACCTGCACATCTTCGCGGGCGTCCCGCGGCCGGCGCGGTCGCTGTCGGAGGCGCTCGCCGCCAACGGCGCGGCACTGGCCGACATCGCGGTCCCGACCCACGTGCCGGGCGTCAAGCTGATCGCGGGCGTCTACGATCCACCCTGGATGGCGGAGCCGGGGCCGGCGTTCGTGCGGGTGATCTGCGAGCAGCTGCGCGCGCTGCCCGCGGACTGGGTCGTCGTCGATCTCGGACCCGGGCTCGCCGCGCCGACGCTCGAGCTGTTCCTCGAGGCCGACATCTCGATGCTGGTCGCGGTGCCCGATCCGACGTCGATCGAGCTGATGCACCGGTTCGTGAAGGCGGCGTTTCTCAAGTCGCTCGAGCGCCGCGGCCTCGCGCACCTGGTTCGGCCGCGGACCGGCGACGAACAGATCGGCGAGCACGAGGGCGGATCGCCGAGCCCGCTCGAGATCTGGCTCGATGCTGTCGAGGATGGAGCCACCGAGGTCGACGAGCTGCGCGCCGCGATCCTCGGATTCTCTCCGCACCTCGTCGTCAACTCGGCCCGCAGCAAGTCCGATATGGAGCTCGGCCGCGCGGTGGCGTCGGTCGCGCGCCGCAGGCTCGGCGTACCGATCCGCTACCTCGGCCACCTCGAGTACGACGAGGCGGTGTGGGCCTCGACGCGCCGGCGCCGACCGCTGCTCATCGAGCATCCCGAGACCCGCGTGGCGAAGTGCTTCGAACGCGTGGCGCGCGGCCTGCTCGCGGTCCGCCCGCCGAGCAGCGATGGCGAGGTGCTGCCATCCGATTCGCACTACGAGCTGCTGGAGGTGCCGCCCACCGCGAGCTTCGAGGATATCCGCCGCGCCAACCGCCGGATCCGCGACATCTACGGCGCCGAGTCGATCGCGATCAGCGGGCTCTACGATCCGGCGAGCCTCGAGGCGGTGCATCGCCGGCTCGACCTTGCCTACACGAGCCTCATGGATGCGGCGAAGCGCAAGGAGTACGACCTCGAGCTGTTCCCGGATGGCGTGCCGATGCCGGTGACGCCACCGGCGCCCAGCCCGGATGGCCTCGCCGCGCGCACCGGCGCCGCGAAGGTCGACGATCCCGCCACCATCGTGATCCGTCCGCCGATGCCCGACGTCTCGCCGCAGACCGAGTTCTCCGGCCCGCTGCTCCGGCAGATCCGCGAGGCGGTGGGTGTCGAGCTGCGCGAGATCGCCGAGCGCTCGAAGATCAGCATGTCGTACCTACATGCCCTCGAGGGCGAGGTGTTCGCGAAGCTCCCGGCGGGAGTCTACGTGCGCGGCTTCCTCGCCGAGTATGCACGCGCCCTCGGGCTCGACCCGGAGCGGGTGAAGCAGACCTACCTCCGCCGATACAAGGCGGTGCGTCCGTCGCCCGATGACGAGGACGACGCACGCGAACGGCCCGCCAAGCCTTGACCCGGTAGCTCGCGGCCTCCTACGATCACTCCATGGCCACTCTGATCGACAACCCCAAGCGCGCGCGGCAGCTGGCTCGCGCGATCGCCTCGGATCTGACGCTCTATCACGAGCCCAAGATCCTCGAGGGCATCGCCAGCGACAACCTGTTCGACGTGATGGCCGACGAGGTGAACGAGGGCCGCGAGCTGTTCAAGAGCCGCGTCACCGAGGAGATCTTCGGTCAGCACATCTACGAGCGCGCGATCGTCGACGTGCTGGTGAAGTCGAAGGGGCACGTCAAGTCGAAGATCTGGTGACGACACCCGACGTCGACGCCGACGAGGCGGTCGACGATGTTGTCGACGACGAGGAGGTCGCGGGTGGCGGCGGGAGCGTAGAGGATTACCGGTTCGCGGCGCTGCCCGCGGATGCCGGTGGTCGGCTCGATGCGGTGATCGCCGCGCGGATCGCCACGCTCTCGCGGGCGGCCGTCCAGCGGCTGATCGAGGACCGGCAGGTCACGGTCGGCGGCACGATCGCCACCAAGGCAGGCGCGCGGCTGAAGGCCGGCGACGAGGTGGCGGTGCATATCCCGCTGCCGGAGGCGCTCGAGGTCGCCGCCGAGGACATCCCGCTCGTGATCCACCACGAGGACGCGGACCTGATCGTGATCGACAAGCCCGCCGGCCTGGTCGTGCATCCGGCGCCCGGTCACGCCTCGGGCACGCTGGTCAACGCGCTGCTGTTCCATTGCAAGGATCTCTCGGGCATCGGCGGCGTGCTGCGCCCCGGCATCGTCCATCGCCTCGACCGCGACACCACGGGCGTGATGGTCGCGACCAAGTCCGATCGCGCGCACGCGGCCCTCACCGCTGCGTTCGCGGCGAAGAGCGCCGGCGGATCCGGAGGGATCGAGCGCTCGTACCTTGCGATCGCGGCACCACCGCCGCCGGCCTCGCGCGGCACGCTGCGCACGCACTACGGCCGGCACCCGATCCATCGCAAGAAGTTCTCGTCGAAGGTCGCCAGCGGCAAGGCCGCGGTCACGCACTACGAGATCGTCGAGCCGCTGCACGGCGCCGCGCTCGTTCGCCTGCGCCTCGAGACCGGGCGCACCCACCAGATCCGCGTGCACGCCGCCGATCACGGCTGGCCGCTGCTCGGCGATCAGGTCTACGGCATCCGCCAGCGCGACGAGCGGCTCGCCGCCGTCGCCACGGCCCTCGGCCGCCAGGCGCTGCACGCGGCGGTGCTCGCGTTCGACCATCCGGTCACGGGCGCCCGGTTCTCGTTCGAATCGCCGCTGCCGCCGGATCTCGAGGCGGCTCGCCGCGCCCTGAGCTAGATCCCTTCGATGCCGTACTGCCGCAGCTTCTTCCACAAGGTCGTGCGGTTGATGCCGAGCATCGAGGCGGCGCGGGTCTTCTGACCCTCGCAGAGCTCGAGGACCTTGAGGATGTGGGTGCGCTCGAGCTCGTCCAGCGTGGGCACGTGGTCGCCGGTGAACGTGGTGAGCCCGGTCGCCGCGGACATCGGCCGCGGCCCCGCGACGTCGGCGACATCGAGCACGTCGCCCGCCGCGAGGATCACCGCGCGCTCGATCGTGTTCTCGAGCTCGCGCACGTTCCCCGGCCAGCTGTGCGCCGTGAGGTGCGCGATCGCGGCGTCGGTGATCGTCGGGCGGCCCTTCTCGGCGCGCATCGCGGCCTCGTCGGCGAAGTGGCGCGCGAGCACGGCGATGTCGCCCGGGCGGCTGCGTAGCGGCGGGACCTCGATCGTGATCACGGCGAGCCGGTAGTAGAGATCCTCGCGGAACGTGCCCGACTTGCACGCCTCCTCAAGCGCGCGGTTGGTGGCAGCGACCACCCGCGCGTCGACCCGGATCGAGCTGGTGCCGCCGACCGCCTTGACCTCGCCGTCCTGCAGCGCGCGCAGGAGCTTGGGCTGGAGCTCGAGAGGCAGCTCCCCGATCTCGTCGAGGAACAGGGTGCCACCATCGGCGGCGAGGAACAGGCCGCGCTTCGCGGTGTCCGCGCCGGTGAACGCGCCGCGCACGTGACCGAACAGCTCGCTGTCGAGCAGCGTGCCGACCAGCGCCCCGCAGTTGACCGGCATGAACGCCTTGCTCGCCCGCCGACCGGCGAAGTGGAGCGCACGGGCGACCAGCTCCTTGCCAGTGCCACTCTCGCCGGTGATCAGCACCGTGGCGTCGGACGGCGCGACCTTGTCGATGGTCTGGCGCAGCTGCTTCATCGCCGGCGAGTCGCCGATCATCGAGCCGTACGCGAGGCGCCGGGTCAGCTGATCGTGCGCGCGGCGGAGCTCGTCCTCGTCGAGCGCGCGGCGGACCACCAGGCGCAGCTCGTCGGGGGAGAATGGCTTGCCGATGTAGTCGCGCGCGCCGAGCTTCATGCCGCGCACGGCCGTATCGATCGAGGGATACGCGGTGATCAGCAGCACCGCCGGCGGGGGCGAGTCATCGCCCCGAGGTGCGAGCAGGCGCGGCAGCAGCGACACGCCATCCTGATCGGGCAGGTTAATGTCGCACAGGATCAGATCGAAGCGCCGCCGTGCGACCGCGGCCACCGCGCCCGCCGCACAGTCCACCGCCTCCACCTCGTAGCCGGCGCGGCCGAGCACGTCGCTGCACAGCGCCCGGATACCGCGCTCGTCGTCGACGATCAGGATCGCGCTCACGCCGCGTGCATATCACGGCTGCGGGTCAGGAGGTCCGGCGGACCTGCGCGCGCGGCAGCGTCACGGCAGCTGGCCGAGGTAACGCGCGGGGCTCTCCTCGCGCGCTGCATGCGGGCGCTCCCGACGCGCGCGGCCCAGCAGCAGCTCCTCGAGCAACGTCGGAGACCATCCAGCCGAGGAAGCCTCCGACGCCGCAGATCAGCAGCGCCAGAGCTTCGAACGAGGGCGTGGGGGCCACCACCTCACGATGACGCGAGAATGGCGCTGGTCCCAGGCGATTCAGGCGTTCGGGATCACCAGCCGGAATTCGGCGCCTTTGCCGCCGGGACCCTCGCCGACCTCGATCGAGCCACCCGCGGTGGCGACGAGGTGTCGGCAGACGGCGAGCCCGAGGCCGGTCCCGACGCCCGCCGCCTTGGTCGTGAAGAATGGATCAAACACGCGGTTACGATCCTTGGCCGGCACGCCGGGGCCTTCGTCGGTCACCGTGATCGCGGTGGCGATTCCGCCGGGAGCAGGGGCCACGCCGATCGTGATCGTCCCGCCGTTGCCCATCGCCTGGGCGGCGTTCTGGACGAGGTTGACGAGGACTTGCTGGAGCGCGTGCGCGTCGATCGCGAGCGACTTCGTGGATTGCACGTCGGTCGCGAGCCGGGCGCGCGTCTTCTTCAGCTGCGGCTCGAGCAGGGCGCCGACATGGCGAACAATCTCCGCCGGTTCGGTGGTCGGCGGCGCCTCGAGCTTGCCGCGGACGGCATGGCCCGACCCATCGGGCGCGCCACCGAGCGCTCGATCGCTCTGGCGCGGTGTGCGCGCGTACTCGAGCAGGCCGCCGATGATCCCCTTCATGCGCTCGGCCTCGCTGGCGATCAGCTCGAGTGCGGCACGGTCCGGATGACCCTCCGGCTTGTCCTCGATCAACAGCTTCGCGTAGCCGAGCACCGTGGTCAGCGGATTATTGATCTCGTGCGCGACCTGCGCGGACATCACGCCGACGGATGCCAGGCGATCACCCCGCGCCAGGGCGGTCTGCAGCTCGTGCCGCTCGGCGATCCGGCGCGCCATCTCGTCGATCCGCTGGCCGAGCACACCGATCTCGCCGGGGCCGTTGATCGGAGCGCCCGCATCGGCGTGCCCGGTGGCGATCGCATCCGCGCGGGCGGCGAGGGCGGCGAGCGGCCGGGTCAGCCGGGTCGCGAACCAGCCGCCGAGCGCGAGCGCGAGTGCGAGTGCCACGCCGCCGATGATCAGCGTGTCGCGCGTGGTCCGCCGCGCGAGCGCATATGCCATGTCCTCGGGTTGCTGATGGAGGATCGCCCAGCGCACGCCGCGCAATGACTGGTACCCCGACAGGTTGCGATACGCGCTGATCCAGCCGTTCGCCGACAGCGTGCCCTCGACCGAGGAGCCGAGCGCGCGATCGACCGCCGGATCGGTGCCCGCGAGCGACGCTGTGACGATCGGGGCGCCATCGCTGGCCGCCACGGGAACGCCGGCACCATCGACGACCACGACGTGCGCACCTTCTCCGAGCCGCGCCGCGGCGAGCAGGTCACGCACGAACCCGAGATCGAGGCTCGCGACGAACACGCCCATCAGCTCCCCCGTGCGCCCGCGCGCCTGCACGACCAGCTGCACCACCGGGCGCCCCCCGACGTGCACGGCATCTCCGACGTAGCCGCCGAAGCTATGCGAGCCGATCGCCGCGCCCACCGGCACCGGATCGCCGTAGCGCAGGGTCCCGTCGGGATCGAGCACCGACAACGAGTGCACGATCGGTACGTCGCGGCGCAGCCGTGCGAGCAGCAGCTGGGTCTCGCGCACGTCGTCCGGAGCATCGGCCCAGGTAGCGGCGGCGAGCTCGACGGTGCGCCGCGAATCCTGCAGCGTCCCATCGAGTGCCGCACCGAGCGCGCGGATGTGAGCGAGAGCACCGCGCCGCACCTCGCGCTCGACGTCGTTGCGCGCGCGGATGATCGCGAGCACGCCGACCACGATGGTCGGGACGATCGCCGCGAGTGCCAATACGAGCAGCACGCGCCAGCGCAGCGATCCGGACTTCGCCGTCACGGCGCACCGGTCCCGGCGCGCGCCAGCCGCGCCCAGCCGCGCCGCACGCCCTCGATCGCCTCGGCGGGCGTGGCGTCGCCACCGACCACCGCGGCGAGCGCTGGGTTGAGATCGTCGAATAGCAGCGGGGTGACGGGCTCGCGCGGCAGCATCTCGGCGGTGCGCAGGGCATCGGAGGCGGCGCGCGAGAGCGCGGGCGCAGCGGCCAGCGCGGCGACGCGCGTGGGGATCGTCGAGAATGCCTGGGCAAACCGGGTCTCGACCGCGACGCTCGCGAGCTCGGCGGCGAGCCGCCAGCCCTGGTCGGGATGCTTCGCGCAGCGCGGCACGACGAGCAGCTGACCGCCGCGCGGTGCACCCGCGATCGGCGTGACCGCGACGCGCTCGGGATCGTGGAGCGCACCGAGCTGCCACGGACCGGTGACCCAGTACGCGACATCGTGCGAGTTCCAGCGCCGCAGCTCGTCGGGAGTCTCGCTGCCCGCGGGTGGTGGCGGCGGCGCGACCTCGCCGAACAGGGCGGCGAACGCCCCGAGCGCACGGGTCGCACCATCGCCGGTGATCGCCGTGACGGCGAGATCGGCGTGCTCGGCGCGCAGCCACGGCACCAGCCAGTAGCCATCGACGCGCACGCCGAGTGGATGCCGGCGGCCCTCGCTGCGCGCGGCCCGGGCCGCGGCGATGAGGTCGTCGATGCTCGCGGTCGCCGGGGGTGGGCTCGCCGAATCGCGCACGACCAAGAGGCCATCCACGGTCTGCGGCGCGCCCCACCAGGTGTCGCCGAGCTGGGCGAGCGCCGAAGCCTCCGGGGTCCAGTCCGCCGCGGCGAGATCGGCGGGGGCGGGGAGCAGCTCCGAGCGCAGCCCGGGGAGCCAGGTCGCGTCGATCCGGATCAGATCCGGGCAGTCCGCCTTCGCTCGCAGGATCTCGCCGATCACCTGCTGCCCGCGCGCGAACGGCACCAGCGATCCCTCCACCGCGAGGCCGCGCTCGACCATCGTCGCGTTGAACAGCTCGGTCTCGCCGGGCGAGAACGTATGGAGGAACCGGATCGCCGCCGCAGACGGTGCGTCTCCGCCTCCGCAGGCCGCGCCGAGCACGCCCGCGATCGCGATCCTGCGCATCGTCACGGCTCGCACCATACGCCAGGCCCGCGCCCCGCGTGTTATCACCCGGGCGTGAGGAGCATGACCGGGTTCGGTCGCGGAGTGGCCGAACAGGCCGGCTTGCGCGCGACGGTGGACATCCGCGCCGTCAACCACCGGTTCCTCGATCTCAAGCTGCGCGGCGCCTCGATCGCACCCGCGGTCGAGGAGGCGGTGGCCACCAAGGTCCGCGCGGCGATCGAGCGCGGCTCGGTCGCCGTCCTGGTCCACGTGGCGCGCGATGGTGGCACCAGCGGTGGCTCGATCGACGCCACCGCCGCTGCCGCCGCTCATGCACGGCTCGCGCAGCTCGCGACCCAGCTTGGCCTTCCCGGTCCGGACCTCGCGCTGGTGCTGGCGCAGCCCGGAGTGATCAGCTCCGCCGAGCGCATCGACGACGAGCCGCCGGTGCTCCCCGCGCTCGAGGCCGCACTCGCTCAGCTCCAGCGAATGCGCGCTGCCGAGGGGGAGGCGCTCGCAGCCGATCTCGGCGCCCGGTTCGAGGAGCTGACCGCGCTGCGCACCGCACTCGCCAGCCTCGCAGCCTCGGTTCCGCACCAGCTGACCCGGCGGCTGCAGGAGCGGCTGTCGCGGTTGCTCGAGGGCCAGGATGCGAGCAGCATCGAGCCGTCGCGCCTCGCCCAGGAGGTCGCGCTGCTCGCCGACCGCTCGGACATCACCGAGGAGCTGGTCCGGCTCGCGAGTCACCTCGATCAGGCGCGCGCGCTGGTCGCCGCCTCGGGGGCGGTCGGCCGACGGCTCGATTTTCTGGTGCAGGAGATCGGCCGCGAGCTCAATACGATCGGTAGCAAGTCGACGATCACCGAGATCAGCTCGGCGATCGTCGATGGCAAGGCCGTGCTCGAGAAAGTTCGCGAGCAGGTCCAGAACGTCGAGTGACACGGTCACGTACGTCGTCAGGGTGCGCGTGCCATCGCAACCAATCAGGGTGCGCGTGTATATTCGTGCGGTGACCGATCGGGGTGTTCTCGTGATCGTCTCGTCGCCCTCCGGGGCCGGCAAGACCACGTTGACCCGCCGGTTGCTCGCGGAGCACCAGGACAACCTCGAGTTCTCGGTCTCACACACCACCCGCCCGCCGCGGATGAACGAGGTCGATGGGGTCGACTACCACTTCGTCTCGACGTCAGAGTTCGAGGAGATGGTCCGCTCGCACCAGTTCGCCGAGCACGCGTTCGTGCATCAGAATCGCTACGGCACCGCCGAGGCGCCGGTCGAAGCCGCCCTGTCGAAGGGCAAGGACATGATCTTCGATGTCGACTGGCAGGGTGGCGCGGCACTGTCCGCACGCTGGCCCCGAGATTCCCTGAAGATCTTCGTCCTGCCGCCGGACCTCGACGTGCTGTCGAACCGGCTTCGCCAGCGCGCCACTGATGCACCCGAGGTCATCGAGCGGCGTCTGCGAAATGCTCTGGCCGAGCTCGAGCATTACAGCGAGTACCCGTACCTCATCGTCAACGACGATCTGGAGCGTGCGTACCAGGTGTTGCGCGCGATCTACCTTACCCGCCGGTATGGGGTCGTCGATCGGCCCGATGTTCCCTACCCGCTGGCGGAGCTCAGCCGCATCGTCGAGGCCAACCGCGGGGCTGAGGTGCATGCTCGCTGGCTCGTCGGCCGCGCCTGAGCTGCCGCCGGGCCGCGTCGCTGGGACAGCAGGCGTGTCGCAATCGACGCAGCTGCACGCACCACGAACGTCAATTGACGAGCGACGGGCGTTGGGACACCCTGTTGGCATGCGGGGTATTGGTCTTGGCGCCGTGGTCCTGGGGTTCTTGGCTGCGGCCGGCTGCACGCGGACCTTCCATGGCAAGGCGATCCAGCCAAATCCGCTAGCGAGGCCAACCGAGACCCTTCGAAGCTCGGAGAAGATCACGATCGTCCGCGGCGACATGGAGCTCGAGGCGCCTGACGAGGCGAGTCCGTCGCAGCGCGCGAGCGTGCTTCACAATCACCACTACCCGCTCGTCAACCAGGCGAGCTTCACCGTGGTCTCGCGCGATCGGCTGCGGTTCCACGTGCAGATCGACCACAAGTGGCAGGAGTGGGCCGACCTCAACAGCTGGGAGGTCACGTTGACCGACGATCAGGGTCGCACCTGGAGCCCGGAGTCCGTCGAGCACGCGCGGACCAAGATCATGACCACGATGTGGGATCGCGAGCAGCAGACCGCTCAGCGCAACCGGTTTGGCGACATCGTCGCGCTGAACGATGACGGCTGGAAGAACCGGCAGAGCCTGGGGTCGCTCTCGGTGTTCCGCGGCAAGGCCGACTTCGTGTTCTATCAGCGCGATCTGTTTCACCCCAACGTCCGCTGGCTCAAGCTCCTTGTGAAGCGGAGTGGCGAGGCCTTCGAGTTCACCTGGGCATTTTCGGATCAAGTCGCCGCCGAGTAGGCCGCGCCCGGCCACTCGGGGAGCTACGGCGAGGTCGGTGCGCGTGGTACTCTGC
>JAYUVX010000226.1:0-4841 GCA_043753855.1 Myxococcales bacterium
CATCAAGGACAAGGCTGCCACCAGCGTCTCGGCGGCGCAGGGCGCCGTGCCCGAGGCTGCGGATCTGGCGACGAAGGCCGCGGGTGGCGATGAGACCGCCAATGCCGCCTTGCCCGCTAAGCAGGTGGCCGTGGCCACCCCGCTCAAGCGCACGTGGCAGTGGGCGCGGGTCTCGAAGGATCCCGCGATCACTGGCGGTTCGCTAGAGGACCCGCTCAAGCATCCCTACTACAAGACCTTCAAGGATCGGGTGGTCGCGCTTTCCGCCATGGGTCACGTCACCGTCGACGCGCTTCCGTTCGCCGAATCGACTTGGATGAAGATCTGCACGGCCGTCAAGAACGCGACGCCGCAGATGAACGACCCGAAGGCGTACTCCGAGTTCGAAAAGGGCTGGCTCGACATGAAGTCGGCCGAGTTCCAGAAGGCGATCGCCGAGTTCGACAAGATCGGCAAAGAGATCGCGAAGGCCGCGTCGTCGCAGTTCTCCAAGGCGAAGAAGTTCGGCTTCTGGTCGAAGGACGAGGGCCGGTCGCTCTCCGAAGCGATGAACGACCTGACGCTCGAGACGTCCGCGGTCGGCTCATTGATGGATGGCCTGCCGACCCTCGACGGCAAGAAGGCCGGCTGGGATCCCGAGGTGTGGGGCGCGCTCTCGAAGGCCTACGCTGTCGCGATGGTTCCGCAGCTCGTTGCCGATTCCGGCAAGAAGGTGAACGTCTGCGTCGGTGCCGGCGTGCCGGCCGGCAACATCTGGGAGACCGTCGAGTCGGTGGCGCTCGGCAAGGGTCTGGAGAAGGCCGGCAAGACCCTCGAGTCCGTCACGACGTACTGGGGCGCGGCGGCCGGCGGGCGCGGCAACCGCAAGAAGCTCGACACGACGAAGAACGTCGGCTTCGCTGGCTCCGTGCACACGGGCGATCGCGCGGGCGCGCTCGCCGCTGCTGACAAGCACTTCAACGCGCTGCCCGCCGAGCAGCTGGACCTGCCGCTGGGCACACCGGATCCACAGATCAACGTGCCGGGCATGGGGATGTCGAAGCCGGGATCCGCTGGTGCTGCGCCGGCGAAGCCGGTCGGTGCGGTTGCGCCCGTCGCGCCGCCAGCCCCGGGGCCGCAGCAACTCGCGCTACCAGGTACCGCGTCTGCGGTACCCGCGCCCACCGCGCCCACGCCCGAGGTCTCGAAGCACGCGGCTGGACCGCCGCCCGCAGGTTGGCAGTCCAACGTTCTAAAGTCAGTGCCGTCGACCGACGTCGTGTCGGATGATCCGGGTCACACGTATCACCTGCTGAAGGACGGGAAGGGGGTCGCAACCACCGAGCCGAAGACCCTCGAGGGCGTAACGACCACGGGCCTGCAGACGAAGCTGCGCGGGACCGTGCCGTTTGATTGGGAGGTCGATCCCAATCGCAAGCCGCAGGACTTCGAGAAGAATGCACGGGCCTACGAGACCAAGCTGGCCCCGGTCGCGGTCGGTGCATCGAACGATATCGCCGGCAGGATGTGCGCCGCGGCGCTCGCGTACATGAAGAGCAAAGCCCAGGCGACCGTGGACAGCGAGGCGGAGGTCAGCAAGAAGCTCGATGAGCTGATCATCGAGTGCGGCATGGCGGAAACGGCCTTCGCCGGAGCGATTGGAAAGGATCCCGCGGTCATCAAGCAGATTCTGAAGACGGCAAAGCAACACAAGCAGGAGACCGATGCGGCCCGGGCGGCCGGCAAGGCGTTGATCGATCCACCGACCATTCGCGAACAGATGACATTCATCCGCGCCTTCTTTCGTGGGGTCCTCGCGAAAGATCTGGTGAAGGACCCAGGGGAGGTCGCGAAACGCCTGGGTTCAACGGGAGAAACCCTCGCGAAGATCAAACAGCGCACCCAGCGTGCCCGGGACGCCGCGGCCAACGCCAGCTCCGACCCAAACTCACGATACGGAGCCGGAGAAGGAAGGCCCGTACAGACGAGTGACTTCTACGACGCCGTTCCGCCCAACCCGGGCAATGTCGTGACGCCCGGCGTGGGGGCAGGCCCGAAGAATGCGGAGGCCCTGAACCCCCTAGCGATCACGCACCAAACCGAAGCCCGAACGGACGTCAGTGACGTCAAGGACAAACAAGATTCGACCCGCGTCTCGCCGCGTCGACCCAATGAGACCGACGCCGAGTACGAGAAGCGCCAGGCGGCCGAACGCGCCGCCCGAATCAAGGCGGACCGCGCCGCTGGCGTCGGTGTCACCAAGCAGACCATCGGTGATCAGAAGGACTTCCCGCTGAGTTCGCGCGAGAACGACCACATGGGAGTCTCGGCCGATTCCGACACACTCACGTGGAACGAGGGCGACCAGGTCTGGTTCCAGAACCAGAAAAACGCGTGGGTCCAGGCAGTTGAAGAGCTGCAGCTGCCGTTCGCGGGTGGACCCTCGGGGCTCGCCAATTCCTATCTCAACGCAGTCCAGATTCTGCTCGGTGGTAACAATGCAGACATGCTCTCGGCGCGCCTCGCACTGATCGGACACCTGAATCATATCCACGCCCATAGCTGCGTCGAGGTCCTGGCGGCGGGCGCCGGCTTCGGCCTCCCGTACACGGCGGGTCAGAACATGTACACCAACATCGCTCCTCTTACGGAGCCGCAGCTGCGAGCGTGCGGTCGCCCGGGTGGTCCCAAGGGGAACCTATTCCCTCACGAGCCGGATCCCGATGCGAAACCGTAGCGGCATGAATCTCTGCAACAGCGGCGGGTACCTTGTCAGCCCCGACTACTGGCTCCCCAGCGAGCCGTCCGACTACTTTCGGGCGTCGTACGGAATCGGGAGCATCGGATGCAACAGCCTCGTCTGTTCTCGATGCACGCAAACCGTTCGACACTCGCCGGAGGGAACGGGTCGCCGCTACCAGTGCGCATGTGCCGAGTACGTAGTGCTCTCGTACACGCACCTGGATACGAGTTCCGACAGCGATCCGGACCCAGTGCCCCCCTGGCGGTGTGCCGGCCACCCGAGCTTCGTTCCGCCCGGGGTGTTCGCCGGGGTCGAGGTGGGGCACTCCCTCAGTTGGTCCCCGATCGTCGCGGCGCACATCGTCGATACAACGAACCTTCATCCCTCGATCGATCTCATTCCCGGGTTCACGTTGACACGCGTCTTCCAGGCGCTGGACAGCGAAGACGACCGGCGCGCCCTAGCCACTGCGGTCGGGAGCCGAAGCAACGACGCGTCGCTGCGAGTTCGTCAGGCGGTAGCGCTTTTCTTCGTCTTGAACATGCACGCTCCCGGGCTCGAGCGGGTCCTCGACGCCTGGCGCGCCGATCCCGCGCGCTACGACGACCACGCGGCGGCGTTCGGTCCCGACAAGCAGCTCAAGAGCAATCTACTCGAGGCAATCGCAGTCCGCGTCAGACGCAATGCTCCTGGCGCCGACGCTGCGCTTGAGACTTGGCGATGGGCCGCTCTGCGTGGAACAGGGCTCGGCGAGCATCTCCACCGGGCGGCCCTCATCGACAACCAGTGGACGAATGAACACGTTGAACAACTCCTGGACCTAGCTCCGGCAGACTGGGAGGCGATTGTTATTTCGATCCGCGTGGAGTTTCCGTTGCGCCTCGTGCCCGGATTGCGCCGCGCGATCGCTGAGGGCTACGCGACGCGCGAGAAGATGGCTGCCGCGCTGCTCGAACAATATGGCCCGAAGGCCGACCCTGCGATGGCCGCCCTGTAGCTATCTTATCTTAACGAGCGACGCGGCCCGCGCCGCGCCACGGATCGGCGGCCGCTGCCGGATAGTCGAACCACAGGCGCGCGCTGGCGACGTCGCACATGTGTGCCATTGCAGCGAGCGGTCCCATCATCCGTCGCTTGTTGGAGTAATCGGCGAGTTCGCCCTCGGCGTAGCGCAGCCCGTTCTCGTGCTCGACGGACAGCACCACGCCGTACTCGGCCAGCTTCTGCATGCGGAAGTTCTGGTGTGACTCCTTCGTCGATAGCTCGGCCTTGTGCTGGAGATGGCCATCAGGGCCGAGTTCGAATTTCCACGGCTTCTCGAGATCGTGCAGAAAGACCACCAGCAGGAGGTCGGAAAGCGAGAACGGCAGCGGACGCAGCGCCGACAGCTCCTCATAGAGCACCACGGCAACGTTCATCGCGTCGGCCACATGATCGAGGTAGCCGCCCCGCCACACCTGGTGGTTGTGCGTCGAGCCCTGCACCGTCGCGAACAGCGTGCGGTTATCCGCCAGAACGCGGGTGCATGCGGTGCGATTCGGCTCGTCGAGCATCGCGACCAGATCGTCGACAGAGTAATAGCGGCGCATGCCGGCATTATGGGGCACCCGTTCGCGTTGCGCACGTCATCGATCGGTTTAGATGAGGTCCTCGAACGTCGTGCCCGCCCACGTCGCGATCGTCGTGCCGATCGTCGTCGCCCACCGGGTTTCGATCAGGAACTCGTTGCGGCTGTAGGTCGGATCGCCCATCGCCCGCGGCACGCCTCTGACGGGCGGAACTTGCTGCCCGAGCGCAACGCTGCCTTGACGCCGCGATAGACGTAGTCGTCATTCGCGAACGCGATCACTTGTTCGATGTCATCGCTCGATGCCCTACGGCGCGACTTCACGAGCGACGTGCAGCGAAGCTCGGAGACGATCCCGTCGAATGGTATCTCCCGGCGCAACGAGCTAAATGCCAATGTCGGACTCTGCCCGCGTCGCGAACACGAAAACGAGCTCACGCTTCGGGCTAAGCTAAGCTAGAGCTTGCCCGGAAATTCCGAGGGTTCCCGACGATAAATTTGATCGGGCGGATCGACAAGTCGCCTCGAATCCGTAGCGTGGATCTCCAGTGA
>JAYUVX010000227.1:0-4828 GCA_043753855.1 Myxococcales bacterium
GTGGATCAACAAGCCGAAGACAGGAGCCGATGCTCAGCCCCCGATCGATTCACTAAACTAATGCGCTCCGGTGTCTCAAACTCGTTGACAGGTTCCGCAAGCTCTAAACTAAACTAAACTAATGCGCTCCGGTGTCTCAAACTCGTTGACAGGTTCCGCTGTCTGATCGTTGGGAGGGGTTCGCGCGAATGCTCGAGGAGTACGCGGCAGAGGCCGCGTCCATTCTCAAGGCTCCAAGCACCGCTTCAGGAGACCGGCGGCCCGCAAACGTTGGACGAGCTCCAGGAAGATGCGCGCCGGATGGTCGCCCTCCGGAACTGCGGCACGTGAGCTACGGCGCATCATTCAGCTTGATGATCGTCGCCGAATTTGGTCCGTCAACGCGCACTGCGATCGCTCCGTCGGGGTGCGGCAGCAGCGCGCGTACAGCGCAGCCTTCGGCCAACTGCTTCCACTCACCGCTCGCGTCGACGAGCGTTCGTAGCAGGCGGCCGCTGGTTGCGTCGAAGACGTCGTATCCACAGAGTTGGCCGCTGATAACGATCGAGCCGTTGGAGGGAGGTACATACACGTACGACCAAATGACGCCGCCGTCGAAACCGAGGTCCGCCTTATCACTGTACGCCGTGCGTGCGCTGAACGGCGGTAGCGCAACAGATCTGAGCCGTGCGCCGTCCACCAGGTCGAACACTTCGAAGCGGTCGTCGCCCATGATCGCAAGCTGGTTCGTTCGCGCCGCGAGGATACCGCGACCCGCTTGGGCCTCGAACGAAACCTTCGCTGTGCGCGCCGTGAAGTCCACAGCGACGACTGTCGAGCCGTTTGAACGTCGAAGCTGAAACAATGCTTGACCGCGTGTGGTGCCCAGGAACCTAGCGCTGCCGCGAACAGCGGGGACCCGCGCCGACCAGACCACGGTTCCGTCGTCGCTGACCTGGGAAAACCTCGTGGCGTCGCTGACGGCAAAGAGCTTACCGTCGACATCAAACCACTCCGCTTCTGGCGGGATGACGTCGAGAGAAACCTTGATTTGGCGGCCGTTCGCGCGGGTTAGCTGCCAGGCGCCCCTGTTGTCCGCGCCGACCAATCGTGTGCTCGTCGCGACGGGGCCCAACGCGAGCGCAACCCTGGCCCCGCTCGTAGGCGCGTGGAGACCTTCTCGAAAGTAAATCTCGGGACGGGGTCCAGAATCTAGAAGCGCACCGTCAACGGTCTCCATGTTGAACTTCAGGGCCGACGGCACGTCCACTTTGACCTGCCACAGGACGCGCAGTGCCGGCGCTACCGGCTGTCGAGCGGCCGCGCCGCTGCATGCCGCCAATGCTAGTAGCAGGAGACGCACGCTACAGGTTCATCAACGCAATGAAGGGTGCCCGGTTCTTGTTGTGGAGGAACAGCATCCAAAACGTCGAATCTTTGCGTTTCAAGTCACCGCTCCAGTCATGGCCTTCAACCAGCTTGAACACGGCACGGCGCTCGGCACCACTGCCCGCTGTCACGAACAGCTCGTAAATGCGCAGTATCTCATCATCACCTTGGTAGCCGCCAACGAGGTTCTTGACGTACTGCGCGCGTTGCTCGGTCGTGAGCCATCGCATCGCGCTGTTCCCCACGTTCGGCTTCTCGGTCTTGCCTGATTGTTCGCTCGCTTTGTCGACGCCGAGGTGGTCGAGTCGATTGAGATCTTCCATTGTCGCACCGTCCTCGCGGACATAGTTCTGACCACCCGCAGGATTGAAGTTGATGATGCGCTCGAGCCGCGGTAGCGGGTGGGCGATCAGCGGATCCATGAAGCCGTGATCGAACGCTCGCTGCGGATGAACGGTGCCAACCTTGATGCCCTTTTCAATGACCGCCTTCGTAGCGTCGATCTGACAGTGAAATGTCATGAGCCCTTTGTTGAACTCGCCGTCTAGAGCACGAAAGCTCTTTTCGATAATCTGACCGTAGGTACCACCCGCGCCGTCGGAGCGGACGCTCGTCGCCCACAGATCTCTAAGAGAGCTCGCCTTCCAAGTCTGGTTACTCTTCTCCTTGGACGCGTCCACACGCGGCATCGCCTGCTCCGCTCCGTACATGTCCTTCACGACGGCTGGCGACGGCGTCTTGGACTTCACGTGAGCGAGCAATGCCGCGTCGGTGAGGCCCGGCGGCGCGGTGAAGGCATGGTTGATGTCCTCCACGCTCAATGACACAGCTTGTTCGACGTAGTGCCTCGTGTCGCCCTCGCGCGGAGCTGGTGCGGGCTCACCGGGCTGATCTTGCGCGTTCCGAACACCGCCGTGCCCATCGCCGAAGCTCTGCCACGCCGCCCAGTCGTTCTTTACGAAGACGCCATTTGTGTTGTCGACATCGTGCGCAACCAACCCGACGAGCGGATCCATGGTCAGCGGCGGGAGGGCACCGGCTTTCGCGTCTACCTCGGCGATGATCTCAGCGTAGATATCGCGCACGCTGCCGGCAATTGTCGGCACGTTCGTCTCGTGTGCATTGATATAGACCGCCATCTCCTGCGCGATGGACTTTTTAAATTGGTCATTGAGCAGCGGGTACTTGCCGTCCCAGTACTCCGCGATCTCGCGGCGCGGCGTGCGCACGTGACCGGAAGAGAAGCTGTCTTGCAGGAAGTGTTGCGCGGCAGCGTCGTGCGCCATCGCATCGTTCACTGGTTGGGCGTTCTGCTGCGCATCGTACGCGCGCTTGATCGCCGTCTCGTGCAGATGATGATAGCTGCCGCCTGCCGAGCCGCGGTCGTCGGACTCCTTCGGCCCGCTCTTCCCCCCAGGGTGCGCGAAATGTTCGAAGTTGACCGATGCCGACCACAGGTAGCGATTCTCGACCGCCTTGGCCACTGGATTGTTGGGCTCTTCAAATATTGGAATGAGGTGCGCCCAGACACCCCCGGGCTTGAAACGCGAATCACCCTTCACGTCCTTGTGCAGCGCATAGATGATCTCATCCTGCGTGCCCGGCTGACGTCCAGGATTCTTCGAGACCGTCCTCGCGATGGTCCAGAAGCTGTCGAAGACGCCCGCCTTCTTCTCCTTCTTCTGGCGCGGATCTGCGGTTTTTGCGGGCGTCTCTCGCGCGTCGAATTCGTCGCCAGCGAGCAGCGAGATGTCGCCTTGGGTGAGCTCGAACGGATAGGCGCCGGCGCCCGGGGCGTAGGTTCCCGTGTAGCCCGCTTTGCGTGCACCCTCGTTGCCGTACATCTGGTGCTCATCGGAGCCGAAGTTTTTGTCGCCCTTTCGACCAGGCGTTTCTTCGGGGTGATTCAGGCCGGTGAATATGCCGCCCGCCGGAGCCGGCTGAACCCTTGCGGCATCGACGAGGATTGCGTCCTCGTGACGAGGCTGCGCGTTGTCGATGGTGCCTGGACCAACTGAGTGCTGCTGCTGCTGCGAGGTCACGACCCACTCCCTGCTCGCCGTTGCGGAATGCCTGTATCAGAGTTTACCATGTGGACGTTGCACCTTTTTTCCTTCGTCGCGTGGGTCGCGGCGGCACTCCAGCGCGAGCCCGACAACGAACTGCTTGGCCTTCTACGAACCAGCATCGCCGAACACTCCCCTGATTCGCCCGCTTCGTGGCTTGGTACTCGGCTCGGCCTGGAACCGTCGGAGCAGCACGTCGTCTGGTTGCTCGTAGCCGTAGCACTCGAACCCGCCGTTCGGGCGCGCGTCGCCGAGATCTCCGGCGTCGCGACGGGGGATCCAACGCTCGATGCGATTCGGCGCATCGTCTACGGTAGCAAGAGCACGATCGAGTCGCTGTCGCAGCTCTCGGATAGCGGACGCCTGCGAGCGTTGCGCATCATGGAGCGCAGTGACGGCGGAGCGCACGATCTACACGAGACCCGCCAGACGTGGGTGGTGTCTCGGCGCATCGTCGAGATGCTGCATGGCGGTACCGCAATCGACCATGCGCTGAAGGAGCTCGTTTCGATCCCGGCGGTCACGAGCCCCATGGACGAGCTCGCCGCGCCGCCTCAAACCATCGCCGAGATCCGCGGCGCAATCCGCCACGGACGTGAATCTGGGGTGCTGTGCGTTGCGGGCATGCAGTCGTCCGGTCGTCGCACGTTGCTCGCTGCCGCCGCAGCGGAGCGCGGTCTCGGCGTCCTACAGGTCCAGAACCTCGCACAGCTGGATCGCGCTGTACTCGTACCTACGCTCCGTGCAATCGCACGCGAGTGCCGGATCCAGCAGCGGGTTCCGATCTTCCTTCGCGCTGACGAGCTCTCATCCGAGGTTTCGCAGCTGGTCGGCTCGGAGCTGGTGTCGCAGCTCGATACAATCGTGCTCGCGACGAGTCGGACCACGCAGCCGGGCATTCACTGGCAGGGGCGCTCCACGAACGTCGTCGAAACGAGCCGTCCGTCCACGGCACAGGCCGCCGCGTTATGGCGTACGGTGCTCGGCGACGGCGTCGATGGCGTACGTCTTGCGTCGCAATTTGCGATGACGCCTGGATTGGTCGTACGCGCGGCCGCAGCGGCGAGAGCACGGACCGTTGCACCGGCGGCGTGCGGCGATGCGGACATTCGTGCCGGGATTCGCACCGTACTGGACGACAAACTGAGCGCCTACGCGAAACGCCTGCGCGTCACGCAGACGTGGGCCGACCTGGTCCTCGCGAGCGACCAAGGAGCGTCGATCCGGGAGCTGATCGCCCGCATCCGTCGGCGTACGACCGTGTTCGAGGACTGGGGTTTCGCGGCGAAGGTCGGCAACAAGGGCCTCGGCGTGACGGCGCTATTCCACGGCGTACCGGGCTCTGGCAAGAGCATGGTATGCGGGCTGATCGCAGCCGAGGTTGGACTCGATCT
>JAYUVX010000228.1:0-4820 GCA_043753855.1 Myxococcales bacterium
AGCGCGACGTACGACGGGTAGTAGCCATCGTGAGTCTCGCGGAACACCGCGGCCGCCTTGTCGTACTCGACCGCGGGATCCTCGGCGTTCGCATCGACCGTGCCGGTGATCTGCGCGGCGCGCACGAGCTGCGCCTTGCGGATCCGCAGGTTGCCCTCGAGGATCCGCACCGTCGGCGTCTTCTCCGACGTCGGATCGGAGAGCGCGAGCAGCTCGAGCGCCCGTAGCGCCTTGTCGAACTGCTTGGCCTTCACGTAGACCCACGCGACCTCGTACAGCGCGTCGGCGAACAGATCCGAATGACGATCGACGAGCAGGTAGCTATCGATCGCCTTTGACGGCTGATCGCGCTCGTAATAAAGCCGGCCGAGGGCGAGCTGCGACAGCTCGATGACGCGCCGATCGGTCGACGTCTTGGGCGTGCGGCTCACGAGATCCGAATAGATCTCGGTGGCCTTCGCGAGGTCCTTCTTCGCGACCAGCGCGGTGGCGTTGAAGTAGAGCGCCTG
The DNA here is from genome assembly GCA_043753855.1 of Myxococcales bacterium. Lineage (GTDB taxonomy): Bacteria > Myxococcota_A > Polyangia > Haliangiales > Haliangiaceae > JABFXX01. The sequence goes on from JAYUVX010000228.1 coordinate 510, forward strand.
CAGCTCGAACGCCGAGCCCTTCGGCACGTCGACGAACAGCTGGATCGCCTCGTCGAACTTACCGGCGGAGAAGGCGTACTTGCCCTTCACGTACGGGATCTGCGGCAGCCGGGCTCCCGGCGCGATCCGATCGAGCGCCTGGATGCTCGCGTCGGCCTCGGCGGGATCGCTCTGATCGATCGCGATCTCGACGAGCCGGACCAGCGACGGCTGATAGACCTTGCCCGCGTAGTTGTTGAGCGCGACGACCTGCGCGAAGTAGCTGCGCGCGGCGCCCTTGTCGCCCTTCTGGAACAGCGACTCGCCGAGGTAGTACAGTGCGGTCTCCTGCTCGGATCCCGGCTTGCTCGCGAGATCGAACAGCTGCAGCGCGGCCTGATCGTAGTCACCCAGCGAGAACGCGAGCTGCGCGTCGACCAGACGGCGCTGCTGCTGCGTGTTGGATTGCTCGTTCGGTCGCGGAAGCGTCTGCGCGATCTGTCGCGCCTCGGTCTCGTAGAGGTTGAGCTTGCCGTCGACGTCTGCACGCACAGCGACGGGCAACGACAACAGCAGGATTGCGAGCCAGCTCGACAGCCGACGCATGGACTACTTCCCCGGTGCCGGCGGCGTGGTGGCAGGCGCCGGAGCCGCGGGCGGAGTAACAGCCGGAGCCGGCGCGTTGCCGGTGCTCACCGGGGCCTTCTCCTTCTCCGGGCTGACCTCGCTGACCTTGCAGTCGACGGCGGGCCGCTTCTCCATCGGCATCGTCGGGCCACCCTTCTCGTGGCCGCGGCAATCGATCTTGGAGAGCTTGCCCTCGCCGGCGATGAACGTGGTGTTGCCGCGCGCGGTGAACGTGTACTTCGAGAGGTACTCGAACACGCCATAGCCGTGGCCGCGATAGGTGGCGGCGATCGCCAGCGTGTGGCTACCCGGAGCGATCGGGCCCGAGAACACATCGAACGACTTGGTCTTGTAGAGATTGTCGGCGGTCTCGTCGCTGCGGACGAACACCTGCGTGCCATCGAGCGTGTAGATCAGCCGGATCAGCCGGAACGAGCTGCCCATCTCGTTCGCGTGCGCGATCAGCGACTGGGCGCCGACACCGCCGCCGAGGATCTGCTCCTTGAGCAGCTGGACGCGCGCCTTCAGCTGCCACGCGCGCTCCTTCAGCGCCTGCGTCTTCTGCTCGAGGCGGCGCATGCGCACCGCCGTCGGCATATCCTCTGGCTTGACGGTGGTCGGATCCACCGCAGGTTCCGCGGCTGGAGTCGGGGAGCCCGTACCACTACCGGACGCGGGCACCATGCCGGGCCCCGTGGGCGGAATCGTTCCCGGTTGCGCGAGTGCGCTAGCACCGATCGCCAGCGAACACAGTACGACAACGGTCGATGAAGCTCGCATGCCTGAATCTCCAGCCCGGAAGTTCCACCCGGGGCCCTCATTGCGACCCGACACCGAGCCGGCGCAATTTCCTATTGGAATGGAGCGGTTGTAACACCGCACCGGGGGGGTATCAAGGCGACGGTTTGTCGGTTTTGGGATCTCACCGGGCCCTCTCCGCAACCAGATGTGACCAGAGTCGCTCGAGGACGAGCGCGATCCCGTCGCCGGTGGCGGCCGACATCGTGAGCAGCTCGACCTGCCGGTTCGCGAACGCTGCCTGGATTTCTGCGATCCTGTCCGGTTCGGTGGCATCGACCTTGTTCAGGACGACGACCTGAGGCTTGTTCGCCAGCTCCGGAGCGTAGTGTGCCAGCTCGGCATTGATGACGTCGAAATCGGTGACTGGGGACCGCTCCGGACCGGTCATGAACGTCGATTCGACGATGTGGAGCAGCACCCGGCAGCGCTCGACGTGGCGGAGGAACTGGATCCCGAGCCCGGCTCCGTCCGCGGCGCCCTCGATCAAGCCCGGGATATCCGCGATCACCAGGGTGCGCTCGTCGGACAGCCGCACGACGCCGAGGTTCGGCACCAGCGTCGTGAATGGGTAGTCCGCGATCTTCGGCCGAGACCGCGAGACGTGGCTGATGAACGTGGACTTACCGACGCTCGGGTAGCCGAGCAGCCCGACGTCCGCGAGCAGCTTGAGCTCGAGCCGGATCTTCTTCTCCTCGCCCTTGGTACCCGGCTCGAACTTGGTGGGGGCCTGGTTCCACGCGGTCTTGAAGTGAATGTTGCCGCGGCCGCCGATGCCGCCCTTGGCGATCTTGTAGGTATCGCCGGCAGCCGACAGATCGACGATCTGCTCGTTGGTCTCGGCGTCGTAGGCCACCGTCCCGACCGGCACCTTCAGGACCACATCCGCGCTCGCCGCGCCGTACTGATCCTGGTTGCGGCCGTGCTCGCCGCGTTCGGCCTTATAGTGCCGCCGGTACTTGAAGTCGAGCAGTGACGAGAGGTTGGAGTCCGTGACAAGGATGATGCTGCCCCCATCGCCACCATCGCCGCCCGAGGGTCCGCCATGCGGCATGCCCGAGGACCGCCGGAACGCGTTCGACCCGTCGCCGCCGTCTCCGGCCTTGATCTCGATGATCGCCTCGTCGATGAACTGCATGGCGGTCGGGAGGAGAGATAGGCGGCATCGCGACAGCGGTCAAGGGAATGAACCCGCCACCCGGTCCGGTCGGTGAGCGTGAGCTGGTTGCAGGTCTGGACGCGGGCCGTGATCGGACCCGCCTCCCGCCGTGCCGCGGCGGTCTGGGTCGGCGCCGCGATCGTCGCCGCCGTGGTGGTCGGGCCGACCGGGATGCAGCCGGCCGAGATCACGGGCCTCGCGCTCCACGCCCCGGGGGTCGGGGCGGTGCTCGCGCTGATCTGGCTCCTCGTGTACCTGCCGATCGCAAGGGGGATCGTGCGCGCCGACGCCGCGGCCTACCTGCGAACGGTTCCCGGTCCGGATCGCTGGGCGCTCGTCGTCGGGGCGCTCGCGCTCGTCGGGCTCCAGCTGCCGTGGCTCCTCCTGTGGGTGATCGGTGACGGCACGCGCGGCCTCGCGCTGGTCGGCGCGTGGACCCTCGTGATCATCGCGCTCGCGCGATGGCGACCGGCACCGGGGAAGCTGCGCTCGCCGCACTGGCGCAGCGGCGGGCCGGCACTGCGCGGGATCCATCTGCGAGCGCTGCGCCGCCGCGCAGGAGATGCGCTGCTCCGAGCCGCCGGGCTCGCGATCCTCGCGGGCGTCGGGGCCGGGCTGTTCGTGCGCAACAACGGGGTCACCGGCGACGCCGCGGCGGTGCTCGGGGCGTCGGTGATCGCGATCGCGCTGGTGCCGGCGCAGATCGGCGTGCTGCTCGTGCTGCTCGAGTCACATCGCGCGTCGGCGTGGCTCGCGGCCTCGCTCGGGATCCCGGGCAGCTCCCGGGTGTCGGCGCTCGCGTTCGTGATCGCCGTCGTTCACGTTGCCGCCACGCTGTTCGCGCTGATCGCCGCAGCCCTCGTGATCGGCCCGGACCCGATGACGCTGGCGCTGCTCGCCGGTACGAGCCTCGTGGTCGCGCTGGGCTCGGCGCTCGGCGAGACCCGCGCGTTGCTCGGCGCCGAGCACTCGATCTCGGTGGCGTCGCGCACGGTCAGTGGCGCGGTGGTCGTCGGATCGGTCGTCGTCCTCTGCCTCGGCACGCTCGGGCTCGCGGGTCTGCTCGCGATCCTCGCCGCGGGGGCCCTCGCGCTCGTCACGGTGCCGGCATGACGCTGGTGGTCGATCGCCTCGGCGTAAAGCGGGGGGGACGCACGATCGTGGACGAGCTCTCGCTCACCGTGAGCGCCGGCGAGATCGTCGGGATCGTCGGCGCCAACGGCTGCGGCAAGTCCACGCTGCTGTCCGCGATCGCCGGCGTGCTGGCTCCGCGCGATGGACGGATCACGATCGCCGGCGCCTCGGTGTGGGGTGCACGCGGGGAACGGCTGCGCGCGCGGCGCGCCCTCGGCTACGTGCCCGAGGGTGCGGACCCGCCGGGTTTTCTACGCGCCGCGGAGCTGTGGGCGCTGTGCGCGGCAGCGCGGGACTGCGCGCCCCCGGATCCTTCGCTGCGCGTCGCGCTCGGCCTCGACGAGCTGGCCGAGCTCGCGCTCGAGCGGATGTCACTCGGTCAGCGCCGGCGCGCGTGCCTCGGTGCGGCGCTGCTCGGCGCGCCACCGCTGCTGGTCCTCGACGAGCCCGACAATGGCCTCGACGTCGCGCGGCTCGCCGCACTGGTGACGCTGCTGCGCGACCATGCCGCGAGCGGCGGCTCGACGATCCTCGCATCGCACGATGCCGCGTGGCTCGACGAGCTACACGCGCGCCGTCATCCGCTGGGCTGAGTCAGGATCTCCCAGCGCGCG
>JAYUVX010000229.1:0-14372 GCA_043753855.1 Myxococcales bacterium
CGACAACTTCGAAGCGCGCAGCCAGTCGATGATCTCTGCATAGTCTCCATGCGCCGACAGCCCATCGAGCTGGACGATCTTGGCCTTCACGGGGACGTATTGACCGAGCAGCTTGATCTCGGCTGCGCCGTCGATGAGCGATCGCCCGCGCGTCCCTGCCGCCTGATAGCCGACGAACAGCACGGTCGTTCGCGCATCTGGCAGGAACCGCTGCAGGTGATGGAGCACACGCCCACCAGTCACCATGCCACTCGCGGAAATCACGACCATCGGCCCGCTGCTCCGATCGATCGCCTTGGAATCATCCGCGGTTGGCGTGTAGCTCGCGATCGCGGACATCCGTTTGACCTCGTCCTCCGAGAGGCCATGGTCCTCGTGATGATCCCGAAAGATCTTGGTCGCGTTGATCGCCATCGGGCTATCGAGGAACACGGGACACTCGGGGATGCGCTTCTCGTCGCGAAGGCGAGCCACGAGGTGAAGGAGGTGCTGTGCGCGGCCGACTGCAAACGCCGGCACGACGACCACGCCCCGCTTTTCGACAGCCTCGACGATCACCTTGGCGAGCGCCTCTTCGATGTTCTGGGTCGAGTGCCGGCGATCACCGTAGGTGGACTCGACGACGAGGTAGTCGGTCTGAGCAAGTGGCTCGGGCGGCTTCATGATCGGGTCGGAGGGCCGCCCGACATCGCCCGAGAATGTGATCGTGGTCCCGCCCACATCTAGTGCAAGGCAGCCAGAGCCAACGATGTGGCCTGCGCGGGTGTAGCTCGCCGACATCCCGCGACCTGGCTCGAAGCGCTCGTGGTACTCGACTGGAACGAGTTGTTCGAGGGACCGCTCCGCGTCGTCGCGCGTATACAGCGGCAGGGCCGGATGATGCTTCGCGTACTTCCATTTGTTCGCGTGACGCGCTTCCTCTTCCTGCAGGTACCCCGCGTCGGGGAGCAAGAGCTGAAGCAGGTCGCGCGTGCCACGCGTGCAGAAGATGCGTCCCCGGTAACCAGCCTGGCAAAGCCGCGGAAGGTAACCGGTGTGATCGATGTGGGCGTGAGTCAGCACGACCGCGTCGAGCGCTTGGACGTCGAACAACGGCGCCGCCCAGTTTCGTTCGCGCAACTTCTTCGGTCCCTGAAACAGGCCGCAGTCGACCAAGATCCTCGCGCCGTCGGATTCGACCAGATAACGCGAGCCGGTAACCGTGTCGGTTGCACCGAGGAACTGGAGAGTAGGCATCAAGCTCTTCCGTGCAGGTAGCGCGCCAGCCGTGATCACAACGGCGTCCTCACGACAAGAACGTTACGGTCGGCATGGTTTACGACCTTGCCTGCGGTGGTTCCGAGCAACCGATCCATCCCCCCGTAGCCGTGCGAACCGATCACGATCAGATCGACATCATGCTCGCGTGCACTGGTGCAGATACCATCCCAGCCGGTTGCGAATGCCGTCGTGATCTTCTCGATCCGATCGCGCGGAGTGCTACTGGTCAAGCGGTCGAGGTCGGTGTGTGCATTACGTAGCAGCACATCTTCGATCCGCTGGTCCGTGGTCCGGAACAGCTCCTGGGGCATCTCCGGCGGGATACCGATCGCCCGGAACACGATCAGCTTGGAGTCGGTCAGCTCGGCGAGGCGTAATGCCGCGGCGAGCACACTCGGGGCACGGTTCGACCCATCGATGGCGACGAGGATGCGCTTCATCACGTTGCCTTCGGACTGCGCACCACCAGGACCGGGCACGGTGCTCGTCGAAGGACGTGCTCGGCGACGCTACCGAGCACCATGCGCGATACGCCGCGGCGGCCGTGCGTGCCCATCACGATCAGATCCGGCTCCAGTTTTTCGGCAATGCTGAGGATCGCGTCGCGTGCATCCCCCGGCTCGACGACCAAGCGCCCGAACTTCGCGATCGGCGCGCGATCCTTCGCGAGCTTTTCGAGGCTCGCCATCGCCCCCATTCGTAGGTTCTCGATCATCGCGTCGGTGAGTGCGACATTGAGCTCGGGGAGCCCCGCGCCGATGGCGTTCACCAGGTGGATCGTCGAGCCAAGCTTCTCCCCCAGCGCACAAGCGTAGTCCAGGGCGTGCTCTGCACAGTTGCTGAAGTCGATCGGGACGAGGATGCTCTTGGGAGTCATTGGGCCACCTGATGCATCCGGCGAGCCAGCCGCTCGCGGTTGCAGCGGCGACTTGTCCGGCGCGACTATCCGATGCTTCGGGGAACGGCAGCGGCGTCGCGGCGAGCACCGCAAGTCCTTTGCTCCACGGTTCGTCACCTTGCCGAAGAATCTCGCTGCTCGCATTGTCATCGTCTCGCTCTCCTTCGTTCCGCGGTGTGCGAAGCGCCGACTCGGTGACGAGTGGCTGCATCGATGGGTCGAAGCGACTTCGTGTCACTGATCAGTTCCTGTGTGAGCCGGGACTTCGACTTCTCGAGCCGCGCCTGCGCTTCGACAGGGAACTGCAGCAGCACGCGATCCACGGCCATCCAAGCCGCGTGCGCGATGCGCGCTGAATCTGACACGCCCTTCGATTCGTGACCGCACTCGAGTAAGTGCTGGACGTGGAAGAGCTCGTGGCGCAGACACGGCTGGAGCATCCCTGCGCACAACTCGTCCTTGGCGAGGAGTCCGCTCGCGTCATCACTCGCCTTCATCGAACAACGTTGCAACACGCCTGCTGCCTTTGACCTCATCCGCCACGCAGGCCCCACTTGCTCGCGCAATCGCCCGCTCCCACTCAAGACGCGCGCTCGTCACCCAGGTTGGCGCCTCTCACGGCAGTCGCCTGCCGCCTCTCACGCAGTCGTGGGGCGGACGAGGTCGGCAAGAGCTAACAACACCGGGGGTTCGGATCCGTGTGACCTATTCGCGAATAGGCGTGCGCCATGACACCCGCTCGACGCACCTCGTGCGCCGAATGCGAGATGCGCCCGTTTGCATGGCACACGCTTTTGCGACGTGACAGGCGCTCTACGATGGTCTTCAGGCCGTCGAGGCGGACTTGATGCAACACATCCACCTCGAGAACCACATCCTGTTCGCGCGTGCCGTCCACGAGGCTGATGAGCACCCATTAACGGGACCGGTGCACCGTGTCTCGGGTCCGCGAAGCCCGCCGTGTCACGATGAGGATGAGCACCGGAACGAGCAGCGCACAGCCCACGAGCACCACCACGGATTGCTTGATCAGCCCGTACAGCAGCAGAGCGGCAATTGCGACCACCACGCCTGCGGTGATGGCCACGACGGGATGGGGAAAGCCGCCTGGTTTCCGCTCGGGGTCTTCGCCTGGCCCCAAGACGTCGGGTGCGATTGGTGGAAGAAGATCATGCTGGTTCACTCTCCTCCGAAGTGCATCGCGCGTGCCCCGAGCTCCGACGCTCACAGGAGTCGGGCGGACAACAGACACGGCGCCCCACGGAGGGTGGGCGATCGCTGTCCACAGCGCGCGCGCGCCCGCCGTTCACGCTCGTGAGCGTCGGCGCAGCGCCCGACTATCCCAGCCGACACAAGGCGCCAGGCACCGATTGCCACGTAGACGAACACCTCGAGCTCGCGATCAAGAGCAAGCGTCGCGATCGCGGCAGCGCCCATGTTGATCTAGTACGGCGGCACGAGGTCCGAGGGCCTCATCGTGAAGAACGTGTATCGGTAGAAGATCAGCGAGATGATCAGCAGATAGAGCATCCCGCCGCCGAGCAGCATTGCGAGGGAGAACACGATGGCTCTGGAAGGAGCCGTTCGGATTGCGACGCTGTTCAGCGCGAAGCATCCGCCTCACTCGGAGTGTGTGCGGTTCTCGCCGAGAAATCGTCCGGCCAGCATCGAGCGGCGGCGGCGGCAAATACGTCGTGGGCGAAAATAAACGCTGCCCTGAAGTCCACTGACTCGCTGGACGGCTCTCGACGTCGCCCGTAGCGTCAGCGCTTCCACCAGCGAATCGTCGCCACCACGAGCACCGCCAGCGCGAGTGCAATCCCACCGCCGGCGTAGACGCGCGGCTCGAAGCTTACGAGCAGCGCGAGGCAGGCGGCGACGCCCAGGACAGCCGGCACGGGAACGAACCCGACCGCCAACGGTACTCGGAACGGCCGCTTGCGATCCGGCGCCCGCCGCCGCAACACAATCAGGCAGACGTTAACGAGGAGGAAGCCGAGGAGCGCTCCGAACGAGGAGACCCCCGCCACGATCGCGATGCCCCCGAAAGGCAGCAGCGCTGCAGCGACCGCGAGCACGACGAGGCTCGCGAACCATGGGGTCCCACGGACAGGAATCACTCGCGCGACGGTGGCCGGCAGCTCGCCGTCGCGCGCCATCCCGAACAGCATGCGACTCCCCGTCAGCATCGCGGCGAGCGCGGTGTTCGCCGTCGCGAAGAGGGCGACGCCGGCGAGCACGGGTGCCACTCGCGGCCATGCCCGGCTGACGGCGAACGCCAGTGGCGAGTCTGTCTCTGCAAGCTCCGCGGGTGCGGCCAGCGCCACGACTGCGAGCGCGACGAGGATGTAGATCATGGCGGTGAACGCGAGGCTGATGAGGATCGCGCTGGGCACGCTCCTCCCAGGATCCTTGGCCTCCTCCGCGAGGTTGGCGATTTGCTCGAAACCCAGGTACGCGAAGAACACGAGCGCAGCGCCCGCGAGAATGCCGCGGTCCGGCGCCACGAGCAGGGCCCTTCCAAACCCCTCGTGCGTGGCGCCGAGGTAGATCACGACAACAAGGCCCGCCACCTCGATCACGGTGAAGATTACAGTGACGATCGTCGAGTGGCGGATGCCGATGACGTTGACCGCTGTCGCAGCAGCGAGAACCGCGAACGCGATGACCACGCGTGGCACCTCGACCAACTCGGCGAGATAGCCCGCGAAGGCCAGCGCGACGGTCGTTGCCGTGGCGCACGTCGCCAGCACGAGGGTCAGCCCGCACGCGGCGGCGAGACCCTCGATCCGCGGGAACGCCTCGCGGACATACACGAACTCGGCCCCAGCCTTGGGATGCATGGCTGCCAGCTCGGCGTACGAGAGCGCGGTGAACAGAGCGGCAAGACCTCCGATAATGAACGCTGCCCAGAGCGACTCACCCGTCCGCGCGGCGGCTACTCCGATGACGGAGTAGATCCCGGCACCGAGGATCATGCCCACTCCGAAGAACGTCAGGCCAGGTAGCCCGAGGGTGCGCTTGAGCCCGGTCATATCGACGCCATGAGTGGTCCTGGTTACTCCGTGTCGCGTCGAACGGAGTCGATGTGTGGCGGATCTTTGCCAGATCCAGGTGGTTCCATCGGCGGGTCCTGCGGGGGCGCAGGATCGCGCTTTCAGTGGATTCTTTCTGGCTGCTGGCTCGTCGTCTTCAGGTGCCGGCGGATCCGGCTCATCCTCGAGCAGTTGAGGGGCCGTGACCCGATCGAGCCAAGTCGACGCTGTTCGGTGATCTCCACGATCCCCCACTTCTGCACGATAGGCGCCAATGAGATTCGACGTGGAATCGGGCGTGCACCTTCGGCGATCTCATTGGATCGCGGAACGACTCGCTACTTCAGGCGATCACGAATCACGTGATGGCACCGCGCGCACGTTCCAAGGAGCTCCCCGTAGATGGTTGCGCGATCGTCCTGGGTCTTTGCTGCGATCGCCCGCGAGGCGTAGAGCCGGACGCGGGCGACGTCGTCGGCAACTCCGAGCTCCGGGCGCACGTCGCCCTCGGCGACGATCGTCCATCGCGCGCCCGACAACAGCCGAGCGCCCTCGAACCAGCGGTCATCCGACGGACCGATCAACCCCTCCCACATCCGCGAAGCTGCCCATTGGTGGCTCGCCATGGTCGTAGCCAGCTTGCGATCGCTTATCGGAGCAGGCTCCCTGGGGAACTTGATCCGCGCTCGTAGCGCCTCGTGGCACTGCGCGCACCGCCTTCCCAGCAGCGCCATCGCGTTCGCCGCCGCGACAGTGTCCTTGGTCGGCTCGATCTGGCGAGCTGCCGCGATGACATTGTCGACGTAGGGATGCCATTCGGGCAGGACCTCGGGTTCGTCGAGCTTCGCGATCAACCGTGCCTCCTCGTGCGCTCGAGGAAGATCGCTCAATGCGATCGCGACCCCGACGCGCTTGGTCGCCGCGAACCGCACGTGCATCCGTTCGCGCACTTCCTGCATCCTGCGCCCAAGATCGTCTGGTTCGTGCGTGACCTGACACGCGGTCAGGCAAACCAGGACAGCTAGCGTGCGCATGCCGATAGGAACAGCAAGCCGCGCGCCACCATTTGTCGTAGCGCGCCAGGCTCTCTGCGAGAGCGTTGTCGAGCACGCATGGTTCACCTCCGAGCGATGCGCATGGCGACGTAGCTGAGCCCGAGCGCGACTCCGATCGCGGCGATCGGGTGCGCCTTGATCGGCTCGGTAGCCGTGCGAGCGAAGGTGCGGATGCGCGACGGCGCGCCGCTAGCCTTGGTCGCGACCCGGTCCATCAACGCGCGGACGCCGGCCTTGAATGCGTCGAGCCGACCGTCGAGCAGGTGAGAAATCGAGTCAGTATCAGAGGTGCTGGTTGGAATCGACGGAGGAACGAGCAGCAAATCGCCTGCAGAACCGGCTGGTGGTCGAGCGTCAGCTTGAGGGCCAACTCGATGTCGGGGCCGCTCGACAGATCGGCGTACGACGCAAAATCTTGCGAACGCCAGGGACCTCGCGCAAGCCCTGCGCGAATCTACCTCGTGAGCAGGGGGACGGTGTGGCGTGGGCTGTGCGGCGCCGGGTTTCTGATGTCCCAACCTTGGATCGTCATTCTCACGGGTGGCGTGGGAACCCGCCTGCGGTCTTTAACGCGAGCACTCTATGGCGCTGATGTCCCTAAGCAGTTCGCGGTGCTCGTCGGGGACAAGTCGCTGCTGCAGCTCACCGTCGAGCGCGCCGCACGGCTCACGAGCTTCGAACGCATCCTCGTGATCGTCGGGACGAAACGCGAGGCGCTCGCGCGAATCCAGCTCGAGCCCTATCCAGGCGTCGAGCTGGTCGTGCAGCCTCGCAACCTCGACACCGGCCCTGGCTTGCTGCCTCCGCTCGCACGCAACCTGCCGCGAGACCCCGATGCGCACGTCGCGGTCCTCCCATCTGACCACTATGTCTCGGATGCAGCACCACTGCTCGAGGCGCTGCGCGTGAACCCGCGAGGGCGGATCATGCTGCTCGGCATCAAGCCGACTGCGCCCGAAGTCGAGTACGGCTGGATCGTCGCCGGCGAGCGCATCGGGCTTGGTCGGTCTTTCCGGATCGCGCGTTTCATCGAGAAATCGGTCCATGCGGTCGCGGAAGATCTGTTTCGCGCCGGGGCTCTGTGGAACACGTTTGTCCAGGTCGGAAGCGCGTCGACCTACTGGGCGCTGGCCCGCAGGTATCTTCCGATCCACGCCAGCGCTTTCGAGCACTACGCAGTGTCGCTCGGCACCGCTCACGAACGGCAGGAGCTCGAGCAGATCTACGAACGTGTGGGCCCCGCGAACTTTGGCGACGATCTGCTCCCGCAGGCGGACGCTCTTGCGGTGATCCCGATCGTCGGCACCGGGTGGAGCGACTGGGGTTCGCACACGCGCGTGTTTCAGAGCCTCGCCGGGTCGCTTGACCTCGATCTGATTGCTCGCCCGCATCCGCGAGCCGCGCGCGATGGCGCACGCGAGCTGACACAGCTTCGCCGCGCGCGGCGGCACTGACCTCCTGGCTTGTCAGTGCGTGATGATCGAGCCAGGGTGGAGGAAGCGCTGGACGTGCTCAACGAGGGAGCACGCCCCCTCGTGACGCGCGACATCGGCGCGACCGACACTGGCCGACGCGCCCCAACTCGAGGCTCAGCTCGCGCTCACGACCCGCCACGTTGATCGTGCACGTTAGGCTGTCGCCCGATCCGGGACCGCCGTGACGGTTCCGGTGACATGGACAGGCGCCGTGAGAGAACGCGTGACGATGCAGTTTCGAGCCGCCATCGCGAGCACCGACTCGGCACGAGCCACGTCGACAGTGTTCGCACGAATTTCGATGGCGAGATCGATCGCAGAGAATTCGGGGCCGCCCGGCGCCTTCGCGAGCATGGCGGTTGCAGTTCCCCGCCAGTCGTCGATCACGAGCTGTTCGCGCCGGGCATACGCGTCGAACGTGGTCTTCAAGCACGTCAGCGCCGCTGCGATGAGCAGATGCTCCGGGCTCCACACGTCCTCGACACCACCGAACTGCGGCGGCGCGCCCGTGCGAATCCTCTCCCGCGAACCCTCCGTGAGCTCGTCGGCGATCAGGGTGACCGAATATCGGTGGGGGAAGGGTGTCGTTGCCATGATCATTCGGTCTGCAAGCAGCCTGCCGAGCAGAGCGTGGAGGTTGCGCGCGGGCGTTGGACCGCCAGCATTCGCGCCCGACGCGTCTACTTCGCCGCTGTGGACGTCGTATGGCAACCCGCGCAGGTCGCGAGAATCTCCCCGTACGCCGTTGCACGATCGGTAAATGAGTCGTTCGGCTTGCGACGTCGTGCACGTTGCGCCTGTCGCTCGAGCTCGCGTCCGAAGGGCGCTCGTTTCGGAGAAATTTCGTTCCAGTCGAGCGGAGCCGCTGCAAGAACATCGAGACCCGCGCGCCACGGCTCGGCCGCGCCGATGACGATGCCTTCCCACATCCGATCTGCCGCCCAGCGATGGCGTGCCATGCGCGCCTCGATCGTCGGGCGATCCGCTGGCGCTGGTGGATACACGCGGAGCTCGGGCGAGACCGCCGCATCGACATGACAACCCGCGCATGCAGCGGCGAGGTTCGCCACGAGTCGGCAACCCTCGCCCACGGTCTTGGCACGTGCGAGCGTCGCCGCACGTTCGCGAACGACGATCGCGAGTGCGGTCCACGAGCCGAGCCCTGCCTCGTCGGGAGCCTGTGCGATCGCAGCGGCGAACCGCTTGGCTTCATCGAGCTGGCCGCGGATCAAGAGCCGTTCGATCGCGCGAAGCAGGTCGAAGTTCTCGTGCATGTGGAACCGCATCATCATGTCCTGCTCGAAGCGCTTCGGAGCAGGCAGCTCCGTCGGTTCGCCTCTGGGGGCATCCGCCAGGCTGAGCTGACACCCTGTTACGAACGCCATGGCAACCAGCGTGATGCGAAGGATCATGGTTTGTCTCTGGTGCACGGTGCGTTCCCACCTGCGGACAGACAGCCATGAGAGCGCAAATTCTGCGTCGTTGGCGGCGCACGCGCAGGAGATTCGCGAAGTGAACAACCACCGGCGCGAAGGCCATGGAACGGCCGGTCGTTCGTGTCATTCGTCCCCCACGAAGTTCGTCACGTCGACGTGACGCTCGTCGCCGACACCCAGCAATCAGCGTACGCGCATCGTCGCGAGCCGCGCGAGCGAGACAGGCATCTTGAACTACCCTGTCGAGCTCGCGACCAGCCCGGTACCCGACGGCTTCGTGACGCTGTACGGGCTCTCCGGGCGTTAGCCTCGCCGAGCGCGAACGGATGTGGCCTCCACCTTGCGTCTCGGTCTCAGTATGGCGACGTACGTCTGCCCAATGCATCCCGATATTCAGAGCACCAGTCCTACGAGCTGCTCGCGGTGTGGCATGAAGCTCGAACCACGCGAGGGCGAACGGGCAACGATACGCCCGAAACCGAAGACGACGCCGATCCGCGCAAAGTAGGCGAGCGATTCGAATACCGTTGACCGCCTACCCGAGCTCGGCACGAACCGACCGGGCGCAGCGCGATACTCGCGAAAGGCCTTTATGCGACGCTGGCATACGAGCCGTCCGCGAGCCGCTGATCGATCGTGGCGGTGGTCGGAAGGATCCCGCGCGCGTGGTCGCGACACCACCTGCGATCAAGATCACGAGCGCGACCGACATTCCGAGTCTGCTGTCGAACATCAACGTCACGATCGGTAGCGAGCAACGCCAGCGTCGCACCGATCAGCAGCCCGGTCCGCATCTCGCCAACAAGCAGGCGACCGAGGGCCAAGCGGCCGGTCGATAGGCCGCGCAGCGACTGCTTCTCGACGACGTACAGCGTGTCGATCAGGTCGAAGTATCGTCCGGCATGCGCAGCGATCGCGGCCGCCACGAGATTGTCGCGGCGCACCGCCGGAATGCGCGAGACCCGTGCTGAGCTGCGCTCTCCGCCGGCATCGCTCAGCGCTCGACCGGAGGCGGGCGAGACCTGCGCGCGAAGGCGGTCGCGACGAGCGGTACCACCGCGGCGATGCCGCCACCGATCGCGAGCATCCAGTCGTCGAGGTGGAGCGGTCGCAAGTGCAACAGCTGCGCGAGCGCTGGCGTCTGGACGAAGAACACGGCCGCTACAAGCGAGACCAGGACGACCGCTTGCGCCGCGCGCGTTCGCAGCCCGCTCAGCACGATGGTCACGGTGGAGCTCGCCACCGTGAGGGTGACCATCGCCATCGCGCGGGCATGCTCGGCATCACCTGCCGCCAAGATGCGAGCGTAGGTGACCACCACCACGATCGCGATCAACGCACCAACCACCACGATCAGGGCCGACTCGTCGCGCGAGAACAGGCTCGCGTCACGGCTCGGCGCGCGCGGGATCGTGCCATGCGTGTCGCTGGCGCGCTGGAACGCGAGCAGGGCGGTCGGATGAATGATCGCCTCGATCCATACGATGTGGATCGGCAGGTACAGGATGGGATAGCCGGCGAGCGGGATGAAGGTCGCGGTGAGCACCAGCGGGATGTGGATCATCAGCAAATATTGGAAGCTCAGCCGGAGGTTATCGAACAACGCTCGCCCCTCCGCGATCGCCGCTACGATGCTGCGAAAGTCATCGTCGAGCAGCACGATCGACGACACCTCCCGTGCACTGCGCGCCCCTCTCTGCCCCATCGCGATGCCGATGTCGGCGGCCTGCAGCGCGGGGACATCGTTAACGCCGTCGCCGGTGACCGCCACAATCTCGCCGGCGCGTTGCAGGGCGCGGACGATCGCCAGCTTCTGCGCGGGAAGTGCACGGGCGACGACATCCGCGCCGGCGACCGCGGCGTACACGTCCGCAGCTGTCGACAGCTGCTCGCCGGTCACGATCACGGGTGCACTCGCGAGCCCCATCTCGAGCGCGACGGCCAGCGCGGTCGTCGGGTGATCGCCGGTGACCATGAGCACCCGGACGCCAGCTGCGCGGCACCACGCCACGGAGTCGGCGACTCCAGGTCGTACCGGGTCCGAGATCGCGATCAAGCCCGCCATCTGGTACTCGTGATCCGGCTCGCCACCGGGATACTCGTCCGCGACCGACCGCGATGCGCAGGCGATCACCTTGTGCCCCGCCTCCGCGAGGTCGGTGACCCGAACCGTCCAGGCTAGGCGCTGTCCATCGTCGCACATCGCGAGGACGGTCTCGGGTGCTCCCTTGGTGAACGCGACGACTCCATCCGCGCCGCGGATCACGGCGGTCTCCCGTCGGCGGTCTTCGGTGAACGGAAACGTTGCCAGTACCTCCCCGCGTGACCCGCCCTCGACCGCCGCGAGGATCGCTTGGTCGAGCGGATCTCCGGTCTCCATCCGCGACGCGGCGGCGGCCACGATCAAGACGCCGGGCTCGTCGACCCCGGGAGCCGGGACGACCCGCGCGACCCGCAGCTGGCCCTCGGTGATCGTTCCGGTCTTGTCGGAGCAGATCCACGACACGCGGCCGATGTTCTCGACGGCGACGGCGCGACGGACCAGTGCCTTGCGTCGGGCGAGGCGATACACGCCGACGCCGAGGAATACGGTGAGCACGACGGGGAACTCCTCCGGCAACGCGGCGATGGCGAGCGACGCCGCGTTGACGAGCGAATCGGCCCAGCCGAAGCCCTGATACAACCGCACCATGGCGAGTATCGCGCACAGGCCGGCCGCCACCACGAGCAGCATGGTCACGAGCTTACCTACCGCGCGCTGCAGCGGGGTGCGCTCGTGCTTCGCCCCGGTCGCCATCTGCACGATCGCGCCATAGAGCGTCTCCGATCCGATCGCGGCGATCCGGACGCGGGCACGCCCGGTGAGCAATCGCGTCCCCGCGAAGCCCCAGTGCACGTGGTCGACGAGGGGCGCGAGCCCGTCGGTTGGCTCGGCTTCCAGGACGTGTTTGCCGACCGGGAACGCCTCGCCGCTGAGCGAGGACTCGTCGACCTGCAGCTCCGTCCCACCCACGATCACGCCATCCGCAGGGAACGGCTCGCCGGTCGCGACCACGGCGAGATCACCGACCACGACCTCGGTCGCGGGCACCGTCAACTCCGCGCCATCGCGCACGACGCGAGCGGTCGAGGCGAGCCTGCCGCGCAGCGCGCTGGTCGACTGCTGCGTCCTCCGATGTAGATACACATCCATCCCGACGAGCGGCACGATCGACGCGAGCAGGGTCGCGGCTTCGGCGGACTGTCCAAGCGCGAAGTACAGGATCGCCGTTCCGACCAGAAACCAGATCATCGGGTCGCGGGCGGTGTCCCTCGCCAGCTCGGCCGCGGGGCTGCCCACGGTCTCGACGATGTCGTTGGTCCCATAACGCTGGCGGCGATCGCCGACCTCGGATGCATCGAGGCCGCGCGGCGCGGAAATCATGCCGCTCAGGCGATCGGTCGGAAACGCGTGGCGCTGACCGGATGGTCGCGAGCGTTTCAGCGCGACCCGCGGTTGGAGCAGCCTGTCGCCGATGATCTTGGCAGTACCCTCGTTCACCTCGAAGTTGTTTGCGACTTGCGTGCCAAACGGACTACCGCCAGATCGTCACTTGGACCCCCGGTTGCAGCGGACTCGGGCCATGACCTTCAAGAAGATCCTTTGCCCGATCGACTTTTCGCCCGGATCGGACCGCGCGATGCGCGTCGCAGTGCGACTCGCGGAGAGATCCAGCGCTGAGCTCGTGATCGCCCACGCGTTCCACATCCCCCCGCTCGTGTTCGCGGGCGAGGCGCCGTTTCCCGCCGATATGATCGAGCGGATGCAGGAAGACGCTCAGCGCAGCCTGGCCGCGGCGGCAAAGGAAGCGACCCGCCTGGGAGCTCAGCGCCTGACATCGCGGCTCCTGACCGGTCTGCCCTGGGACCAGATCGTTGAAGCTGTGCGAAGCGACGCGACGGTCGATCTCGTTGTCATGGGCACGCAGGGCCGCACAGGCCTTTCACGCGTATTCCTCGGGTCGGTGGCGGAGAAGGTCGTTCGACTTGCACCGTGCTCGGTGCTGACCGTGCGCGAACAGGCTGGCGTCACGCCATTCGACCACGTCCTGTGTCCGATTGATTTCTCGGAGAGCTCGCGGCACGCTCTCGAGCTCGCGGCGAAGCTCGCGGAGCCGGGCGGTGCGGGCATCACGCTACTCCACGTGCTTGAGCTACCGGTAGACTACTCGGGCGATCCGCACGTACCGGGCTTCATCGAGGGCCTCGACACGAAGGCGGCACATCTGCTCGAGCAGTGGGGCGATGACGTCAGAGCCAAGGTCTCCGTACCGGTGACGATCCGATCCACGATCGGCAGTCCTGGCGGACAGGCGCTCGCCGCGCTCGACGACGACCGTACGTTCGATCTCGTCGTGATGGGAAGTCACCGAAGAACCGGCATCCGTCGCGTGCTACTCGGTTCGGTCGCCGAGAAGGTCGTGCGTCATTCGGCGTGTCCTGTGCTCATCGCCCGGGATCGCGCAGCGACGGATTCGTGACGCCGTACGCGCTCATCGAGCGCTAGCCTCGCCGAGCGCGAACGGATGCTCGGGCGGGACGCCGGAGCCAAGCGGCTCGATGGCACGGGTCTCGTCGAACCAGATGTACTCGTCGAACTGTGCGGGCAGGATCGCCTGGAAGTAGTGGCTCTCGAGCTCGGTCTCCGGCCGGTAGACGACGCCGATCGCCCGCTCGAGGCGCGGATCCGCGAGCTGGTCGCGCAGCTCGTCGCGCACCGGCGCGCGGAGGTGGAGCATGAACGCCGGGATTCCTGCGTCGTGGCACAGTCGCTCGTAGCTGTCGGCGCGCGCCGGCCGCACGCGCATGCGCTCCATCGGCTCGTCCCACGCGTGGGCGGCGGCGACGGTGCCGTGATCGGTGCCGAACCCGACGACGAACACGCCGTCGCCGAACGCCTTGCGGCACAGCTGACCGACGTTGTGCTCGCCACGGACGGCCATCTCCGTCGCGCCGGCATCGCCGACGTGCGAGTTGTGCGCCCAGACGATCAGCTTCGTGTCTCCACCGCGGTGAGCGAGGACCGAGCGCAGGGTGTCGAACATGTGCTGGTCGCGCAGGTTCCACGATTCGGCGGCGCCGCGGTACATCGCGCGGTAGTAGTGCTCCGCACCGGCGACGACGCGTGCGTTCTGCGCGGCATCGAAGAACTCGTCACCGTCCTGCGCCGCGTA
>JAYUVX010000230.1:0-14370 GCA_043753855.1 Myxococcales bacterium
CCGCGGCAGCGTGGTTTTGCTGCCGATGTGTACCCCCGGGGAATCTTGTCGAAACGGCGCGTCCTCGCGATCTCCAACGACCTCGATCAGCTCCGGCGGATCGTCGCAACGCTCGAACGTGCGGGCGCCGAAGTCGATGCTGTGCGCAGCGTCGAGACGATCGCCGGCGAGGTCATCCCTCACCGCTACGTGTTCTATGCGGCGACCGATGGTGACGTCGCCGGGTTGAACGCGCTGGTCCCCAAGTTGCGCGAACGGGCGCACGTCACGATCGTCACTCCGAAGGCCTCGCTCTCGGACCTGACCAAGTACCTACGCGACGACCGCGTGAATCACGTGATCGTTGGCGACGAGCTCGATAACGGCGTGTTCGTCACCGCACAGAAGCTGTTGACCGGCGACATCTTCGGGATCGAGAAGTACCTGCCGGAGGGGACCCCGGTGCACTACGCCCGGATCCGGGACTTCGAGGGCCGCGGTCGCGCGATCGATACCGTGCTCGAGTTCGCCGAGGCGTCGAAGATGCGCCGGCAGGTTCGCAACGCGATCGGCGCGGTGTGCGAGGAGCTGCTCATGAACGCCCTGTACGACGCGCCGGTGGATGCGGCGGGCAAGCAGATCTTTGCCGAGGTCGATCCGCACGATCGCAAGGAGTCGCTGTCACCGCGCCCGGTCTCGATCCGCTATGCCGCGACCGAGGAGGGGTTCGCCGTCGCCGTGCGCGATCGGTTCGGCCGGCTCGCGAAGAACACGATCCTCGCGTACATCGAGAAGTGCATCACGTCGCCAAACCAGATCGATCGCAAGACCTATGGCGCAGGTCTCGGGCTGTATCTCGTCGCGAATGCGGCGGCGTCGTACGTCGTCAATGTCGCGTACGGGATCGCCACCGAGGTGGTGTGCTCGTTCGATCGCGGGGCGAAGAGTCCGCTGCGGCTCGTCGGGATGTTCGTGCATCCCGGCGGCGCAGACATGTTGAAGCAGGGACCGACTCCAGAGACGGCGCAGGGGCGAGTGGAATCCGAAGGGGACGATCCGGAGCTGGAGCACGATGGGTGAACGGCAGTTCGGGCCGTATCGCCTGGTACGTCAGATCGCTGTCGGCGGCATGGCCGAGATCCACCTCGCGAAGACCAAGGGCATCGCGGGGTTCGAGAAGTACGTCGCCCTCAAGATGATCCATCCGAACTTCGCGGAGGACGAGCAATTCATCCAGATGCTCGTCGACGAGGCGAAGATCGCGGTGCAGCTCACGCACGGCAACATCGCCCAGACCTTCGACCTCGGGCGGGTCGGCGACACTTACTACATCACGATGGAGTATGTCGACGGCGCGGATCTCTACAAGATCCTGCGCCGCAGCTCCGAGCTCGATCTCGAGATGCCGCTCGATGTCTGCGCCTTTGTCGGCAAGGAGATCGCATCCGCGCTCGATCACGCGCATCGCAAGAAGGACCACACCGGGCGACCGCTCGGGATCGTGCACCGCGATGTCTCGCCGCAGAACGTGCTCGTCTCGTTCTCCGGTGAGGTCAAGCTCGTCGACTTCGGGATCGCGAAGGCGACGATGAAGGCCCGCCAGACCGCGGCCGGCGTGATCAAGGGCAAGTACTACTACATGAGCCCCGAGCAGGCCTGGGGCGATCCGATCGACTTCCGGTCGGACATCTTCTCGGCGGGCATCGTGCTCTACGAGATGGTGGTCGGGCAGATGCTCTATCTCGAAGAGGATCTGCACCAGCTGCTCGACATGGCGCGCAAGGCCGACATCGCGCCGCCGAGCACGCTCCGCACGGGGATCCCGCCGCAGCTCGAGAAGATCGTGATGCGCGCGCTCCACAAGCTGCCGGGCGATCGCTATCAGAGCGCGGGCGATCTGGCCTCGGACCTCGAGCGGTTCCTCCACTCGTACTCCCCGGTGTTCACCGCGGCCAAGGTCTCGAACCTGATCAAGAAGGTGGTCGGCCAGCCCGAGGTGGTGGCCGCGCAGGCGGAGTTTCCGAGCATCGAGGTCCACGAAGGCGCGAACGCGACGTTCACGCTCGACACCGCCGACCTCGTCCACGACGGCAAGGAGCTGCACGACGAGAACAGCATGCTGTTCAATCCGGCGGAGCTGAAGCAGCCCGAGCCCACCCCGAACGCCGCGGCCAATCCGAAGCTCGCGAGCCCGAACGCGCCGGGGAGCTCCACACGCGCGCACGCTCCGACCGAGCCGCCGCCGAACGTCGCGCCGGGACAGCCGCAGCGGGCGCCCGCGGGCAATCCGGGCGCCAGCAACATCCCGACGATCACCCAGCCGCTCGCGAGAAAGCCGACGCCCGCGAGGCCACTTCCGGTTCGCGCATCCATGGCACCGCGCAACCCGAATCAGGAGACGCGCCAGCTCGACTTTGCCGCGCCCTCGATGCCCGACGACACCAGCGGCCTGCTGACGCCGCAGGGCAAGAAGCTCAACCCGCGCGCGTGGGATGCCAAGAAGACGCAGGATGGGATCGACGACGCGCTGCTCGACGGCATCGGCGAACGCACGATGATCACCGCGCCGAGCGCCATGTCGTCGCGGCTCGGCGGGTTCATGATGGACAGCGGCGAGGATGGCGTCGATGCGACGCTGGTCACCGATATTCCACGTCAGGACGGCGATACCGACGTCGGCGAGGAACCATCAGGGGGCGGCGACGTCGGGGACGACGACGATGACGAGGATCTTCCCACGTTGGCGGGCGACTTCACGCCGGTGCGCCCGAAGCTCAGCGCCGGTCGCCAGGCACCTCCGGCCGCGCTCGCCGCGAAGATCTACGCGCCCGCGGTGAGCGAGCTGCGCAAGCCGCGCGCGTCGAAGCGGACGCCGCAAGGTGGCGTGCCGGTGCAGGCGCAGGCGAACGTGCTGCAGCAGATCGTCAACAACCAGTCGAACGAGCCGATGCCGGTGCCGCGCGCGCAACCGGCCACGCAGTCACCCGGGCCACCACCGCCGCAGCAGACGATGCACCCGGCGCCGGTCGCGCACGAGCAGCCACCGCCGCAGCAGTTCCCCTATGCGACGCCCGGCCAGCAAGGCGCGTACGCGACCGACGCATCGGGCATGCCGCTGGGCCTGCCGACGGACCAGCCGCCTCCACCGCAGTTTCCGGGATACCCGCCGCAGTACCCCGGATACCCGCAACAGGGCTATCCGCCGCAGTATTCGCAGCACGGGTATCCGCCGCCGCAACCGGGCTACCCGGGTCCACAGCCGATGACCCCGGCTGCCCTCTATCAATTCGCGCCGGGGCAAGCCAAGCCGATGACGTTGACCGGGCAGATGCGACTGTTCGAGGTCGACGAGCTGCCCTCGCAGTACAAGCTTGGCGCGGCGCGGAAGCGTTGGCTCACCTATATCGTGGCCGGCATCATCGCGGTCTCGGTCGCCGCAGGTGTGACCTTCACGATCATCCGATCGACCCGCGACTCCGCGCCGACGACCGGGCAGGTTCACATCGACTCGGTTCCGGCAGGCGCCGAGGTCACGTTCGATGGGACCCGGCTGACCGAGAAGACGCCGGTCACCGTCGAGGGCGTGCCGGTCGGGTCGCGCCACGAGGTCAAGGTCGAGCTCGCGCGACACAAGGTGTACTCGGACCCCGAGGTCGACGTGCCCAAGAAGGGCGGCGAGGTGCAGGTGATGGCGTTGCTCAAGCCGGTGACCGGAAAGCTGAAGATCAACAGCCAGCCGGGCGGGGCCGAGATCTGGATCAATGGCCAGCAGCGGGGGCGGACACCGACGACGATCAACGATGTGGATATGGACTCCTCCAGGAGGATCGAGCTGCGGCTCAAGGACTACGAGCCGTACGTTCAGGATCTCGCTTGGCCCTCGAGCGGCGAGGTCGACATCGATGCTCGGTTGAAGCACTGACCGTCTCGCATGTTGTTCGACATCGCCGCGTGCGCCGGCGTGATCAACCAACCGCGCTGGTGTAGTGTCACGACCTCATGGTGGCAGCCAAGCAAGCAGCGATGGGTGAGATCACGACGCTCCTCGGCCGGGGCGCGAGCTTCGAGGGGAAGCTCACGTTCGACGGGACCGTGCGCATCGATGGCCGTTTCAAGGGCGAGGTGTTCTCGGATGACACCCTCGTCATCGGCGAAGGCGCCGTGGTGGAGGCCGAAATCGAGATCGGCGAGATCATCATCCAGGGCACCGTCGTCGGCAACATCAGCGCCAAGCGCTCGATCGAGATCCACGCGCCGGGCCGGATGAAGGGCGACGTCCACACGCCGACGTTGCAGATCGACAAGGGCGTCATCTTCGAAGGCCGCTCGTTCATGGAGGCCGCGGCCGGCGGCCTGAAGCCGCCGGTCCCGCCGGCCGTGAAGCCGAGCGTGCCAACGCCCGTGAAGTGAGGCGTCGGAAGCGCCCGCGCCCACACACGCCCACACACACACACACACACACAACCGCAACCAGGTTGATCTTCGCCATTTTCTCGACGGATCGAGTCCAGCTGAGATCTGTCCGAGTTCACGTCCGACGGATGGACACCGTAGCCGGCAGCCGGACTGTCTCGGACATGGGGCCGAGTGATTTCAGGCGTCTACCGTTGGCAAGGATCGTGGTGTGGCTGTGGGGATGGTTGCACGCGCGGTCTTCGGCAAGTCCTTCTACTTGATCACTCGGCGGTGCACGCAGCGGCAGTTTCTGCTGCGTCCGGACGAGGACACCAACAACAACTTCCTCTACTGCCTGGCCGAAGCCGCGCAGCGATACGACATCGAGGTCATCGTGACGAGCGCGATGTCCAACCACCATCACACCGTCGTGTTCGACCGCTGGGGCAGGATCAACCAGTTCACCGAGCACTTCCACAAGATGTTCGCCAGGTGCCAGAACGCACGCTGGGGACGCTCGGAGAACCTGTGGGCGAGCGGGCCCGTCTCGAAGGTGAAGCTGATCAAGCCGCGCGACGTCATGGCGAAGATCGTCTACGCCGTCACCAACCCGGTGAAGGACTTCCTCGTCGACACGGTCGCGCACTGGCCCGGCGTCAACAGTCTCTATCCGCTGCTCAACGACAAGCCGATGCACGCGTATCGTCCACACCGCTTCTTCCGCGTGGATGGACCGATGCCGGCCGAGGTGACCCTCCGCTGTGTCGTTCCGCCGGAGCTCGGCGACGGCGAAGCGATTCGACACTCCTTGCGCGAACGCGTCGCGAAGGTCGAGAACCATTTCAAGGAGCGGCGCGCTCGGACCGGCCGACCCGTGCTCGGTCGGCAGCGCGTGTTGCGGCAGTCCTGGCGAGAGTCACCCTCGAGCAACGAGCCGCGTCGCGACCTGAGGCCACGCGTTGCTGCGCGGAACACGTGGGCTCGCATCGAGGCATTGCAACGAGATTGCCAGTTCCTCATCGACTACGCCGTGGCGCGCGCCGCGTGGCTCGCTGGCAAGCCCTACCTGTTTCCGGCTGGGACGTACTGGCTACAGCGATTCGCGGGCGTCACTGTCGCTGCGCTCCCCAGCTGACGTACTCGCAGTTTCATCTCGGATGATCGTCGTCGATGCGGCGTGAGCGCCACCGCTCGCGCCGTCGCGGCGTGGCCGCGCGGCTACTCATGCGCGCCGCGCAGATGGCGCGATTCGCGGTGCATGGGCGCCGACAGGCAGCGGAACGGCAGCGGAACGGCAGCGGCTTAATCCGCAACGTGGTCGCGGAACGTGCAACCTGGTCGCGGTACGTAAACGCTCAGAAGATCGGGCCGGCGACGCACGACGCGATGTCGAAGAACATGAACGCCAGGGCCTTCTCCTGCGACGTGAGCGCCGTGCTCGAGCAGCTGTCGGGGAAGGGAGTGCCCGGGACCGATTTCGAGTCGCCCGAGACGTGCATGTCGGAGAACACGACCTTGCCGCAACGCTCACCCTGCGGCCTCTCGTTGGGGGTCGTGAACTGGAACATCTGCGGGAACTGCGTCTGCGCGTTCTGCTGCCAGTAGACCCAGCGCTCGGCCTTGGTGCTGTCGATGCTCGTCACGGTGTTCTTGCCGGTGGCGCTGCCGATCGGGACGATGCCGCGCATGCCGACCGGCGAGCCCATGACGTTGAGCATCCAGGTGGCGAACGATGGGCCCTTGGGGTTGGCGACCTCGTCGATCGTATCGGGCTGGTTGGGGCCGCCGAACGTCGTGCTCTCGTTGTTCCAGGTGGCGATGCCCGGCCACACCGCGGGTGCCTGCATGCCGCCGCCCTGCGTCGAGCCCTCGATCCAGATGTTGTGCCAGTGCGAGAGGAACACGCGACCGCCGAGGTCGGCGTACTCCTTCATCGCGTCCATCGCGGCTTGCGACTTGGTCTCGGGGAACTGACCGCCCTCGCACGACAGGAACACGATGTCGTAGTCCTTCAGCTTGGCCGCGCTGTTCCACATGGTCGGCGAGTCGGCGAACGGACCGGCGCCGCCCGCGAAGCCGGTCTTGAACTTGTTGGCGCCCTGCCCCGTCATGGAGCCGTTGTCGGCGTAGTTGTCGGCGTACATGTGGATCCGCTGCGGTCCGCCGGCCGTTCCGAGCTCCGAGTCATCGATGCCGAGCTTGCGGATCAAGCACTCGAGCGCGTCGGCGCCGCCGGTCGAGACCGCGATCTTGGGCATGTTGCCTTCGGACTTGTTCTTCGGCAGCCGCGTCTCGGCCGCGGGGAGGGCGGTGTCCGCACACTCGGGGACGTTCGGCACCTTCAGCGTGCGCCGCCACTTGCCGCTCGAGATGATGATCGGGACGTCCGCGCCCGCGGGTACGTCGGTCAGCACGAACCGGCCGTTCTCGTCGGTCTGCACCTTCGAGATCGGGAACCCCGGCAGGGTCTCGCCACAGCGATCGCAGATCGAACCCTCGGGCGGCAACGTGACCGGCGTGTTGGGCACGTAGACGTTGATGCCGTACAGCGGCAACGTGCCATTCGGTGCGTAGACGATGCCGGAGATGGTCGTCGGCGGCTTGCCCATCTTGTCGCACTTCACGATCTTGCACTCGAGCCCGATGCACTCGTCGTTGCCCGCACACCGGCCATCCGGCGTGCAGCGATAGCCGTCACCGCACTCGCCGCCACCCTGCGTGCAGACCGCGTCGCACTTGCCGTCCTCGGCGCAGTGATAGCCGCCCGGGCAGGTGGTCGGCGCATTCGGCGTCGGATCGCACTGCGTCATGCAGGCCGCCGGGGGCGGAACCTGGTTGTCGCAGACGCTCTGGCCGCCGGGACCATTACCGCCGCAACCGACGACCGCAACTACGACGAAGGCAATCCGAAGTGCGCGCATGGCCGCCATGATACAGGGGTCTCGGCCATCATCGCGACTATCTAGAGGTGACCGATCCTCGCAATTTCGCGCTACTGGCGCGATTACCGTCAGGCTGCTCACGCCCCGCTGAGGCGTCGATCACGAATTGCGGCCTACTCGACGGCTCGCAGCGTGCCTCATGAGGCGGTTTGACCCTCTGCGCACGTGGCCTCGATCGCCTTGAACACCTCGTCGAGCTTGAACGGTTTGGGTAGGCATCGGTTCGCGGTCTTCGTCAGGAAATTGTTCAGCTCGGGTGTGAACGTTCCGCCGCTGATGAACACCACCCGGCGTTCGAGCCCGGGCAGCTCGGCGGCGATCCGGCGGTACACCTCGCGGCCGTTCATGCCAGGCATCATGACGTCGCAGATGATCGCGTCGAAGCTGCTCGCATGGAGCGCGGCGAGACCATCCTCGCCGTTCGCGACCGCGACCACCTCGTGCTCGGTACCGAGCAGGCGCGCGAGTGCATCGCGGACCAGCCGCTCGTCGTCGATCAGCAGCAGCTTGCGCCGCACGCTGGTCCTCGCTGCCACCCGCGCGGCGGCCCGGGGAGCCCCGCGATATGCCCGCAGCACGATCGTCATCGTCGTCCCGGTTCCGATCGTGGAGGCAACCTCGATCGCGCCGCCGATGCCTTCGACGATCGTCTTGCACACCGCCAGACCGAGGCCCATGCCGTCGCCGACCGTCCGCGTGGTGAAGAACGGGTTGAAGATCTTGCCAGCGACATCGTCGGGGATCCCTCGCCCGGTATCCTGGATCGCGAGCGTCACCGTGGCAGCATCCCGCGCGCGCAGGGTGATCGTGACCGTCTGCGTTCCCTCCGCGGGAAGTGCGTGGATCGCGTTGAGCAGGATGTTGACGACCACCTGCTCGAGCCGCGACGCATTTCCGGTCACCGGTGGGACCTCGGCGAAGCTCTTGATCAGCTGGGCGCGATGACGGAGATCGTTGTCGACCATCCTCAGCGCGCGCTCCACGGTGGCGGCCAGATCGACCGGACCCGTGGCGGTGTCGTCGGGACGCGCGAACGATCGCAGTCCCTGCGTGATCGACGCGACCCGTGACAGCCCATGCTCGATGTCCGCCAACCGCTCGCGGATCGCCGTCGCGACGCCGGTGGGGACATTGGCGAGCAAGCTCTCGATCCGCTGCACGCCCAGCAGCGCGTAGGTCAGCGGGTTGTTGATCTCGTGCGCGACGCCCGCCGCGAGCGTTCCCATCGCCGCCAGCCGGTCTGCCTCGACGAGCCGCTGCTGGATCGCCTTGCGCTCGGTGACGTCGCGCGCGAACGCCAGCACCCCTGGCTTGCCCTCCCAGTCGCAGCGCACCGACTTGATCTCGACGATCCGGGTGGGATCGCTCAGGGTCCGGTACTCGTTGGACGGCATCTCGTTGCCGGTGCGGAACATCTCGGCGATCCGCTCCTCCGCGAGCCGCGCATCCTCGACCGGGAGGAACGCGCCCACCGGCTGCCCGATCGCTTGCTCGGGCGTCCCACCCATCAGCAGGGCGGCCGCCCTCGGGTTGATGAACACGATGACACCCCGGACCAGGATCACCACTCCATCCGGAGCGGACTCGACCAGGAACCGGAACCGCGCCTCGGACGCCCGCAGGGCCGCCACGGCATCGCGCTCGATGCTGACGTCCCGGAAGTAGCCGAACACGAAGGTCCCCATCGCGGTGACGATCCGGGTCGAGGCGATCTCGATCGGGATCTGGTTTCCGCCCGGCTGCTGGACGGTGACCGCGAGCGCCAGGGGCGGCGCCCCGGGCGGCCGAGCGATCGCCTGCTGGATCTTCGGAGCGTCCGTTTCGCTCATGATCGACCACGGCAGCTCACCGCGCAGATCGGCTGCCGATCGGCCACAGATCACCGCCGCTCGTGGGCTGACATAGACGATCCTGGGAGGAACGGAGTCCACTCGCGCGACGTAGACGGCCAGCTGCGACAGCTCGGCCGCGGTCTCGATCGCAGCCCACAAGGAGGGGACGTCGACCCCGGTCAGACCAGCCGCAGAATCCATTCTCCGGGCAGTCTATAACGAGCGATCTCCCGGGGCGCATCGGGGCTCCGTGGAGCGGCGCATTGTCGCAGCCGCCGTCGAGCAACCACGAGCATCCCACCGTTGACACGCTCGCCGTCGCCGACTATAAGCACGGCGCGCCAACCCCAGGATTCTCGCTAGGTTGCACGCAGGTACCCATGGATCAGACGCCCATTATTGCCATCGCGTCGGGACACCCCCTGATCGATATCGATCTGACCGCGGTCGTCCAGTTCGTCCTGTTCCTGCTCGTCTACGCGATCGCCAACGCGCTGCTGTTCAAGCCGTACCTCGCCCTGCGCGAGCGCCGCAAGGCGGGCATCGACGGCGCCCGTGCCGAGGCCGAGCGGATGACGGCCACGGCGGATGCCAAGCTCGCCGATTACCAGAAGTCCCTCGCGATCGCGCGCGAGCGAGCCGGCGAGGAGGGTCGCAAGATTCGCCTCGAGGCCGCCGCCCACGAGAAGGACGCCACCGACAAGGCGCGCGCCACGTCGCAGAAGGCGCTCGACGACGCACAGACCCGCATGCGCGCGGAGACCGAGGCCGCGCGCGCGCAGCTGATGCCGCAGGCCGAGGCGATCGCGCGCACCATCGCCTCCAAGCTGCTCGGCCGGGAGGTCGCCTAGATGCCGTCCGTCAGGAAGCTCGGCACCATCGCATCGTTCGCGGTCGTCGCGTTCGCGGTCACCGGCGTGGCCATCGCGCTCGCGCAGCCGGCCGAGTCGCCAGGCAGCGGCGGCAGCGATCACGGCTATGCACCTCCGAGCGACGAGCGCCCGCCCGCGCCCGATCAGAACACGGCGGGAGTCACGCAGGATGCACCGCCCGAGGGCACCGAGCACGTCGACGCGCGCGGACACGTCACGCAGCACGACCCGACCAAGCACTTCAACTTCCTGAACTTCAGCTACCGCGGCAAGGACGAGTTCGGCGGCAAGCTCGGCGACGGCCAGATGGTCGACGAGCACACCGGAGAGGTCGTTCGCGAGGAGGAGCCGATGTCTCCTCCGTTCGTGTTCATGGTCCTGAACTTCTTGCTGCTGATGGGCATCCTGGTCTGGAAGGGAAAGCCGGCGGCGCAGCAGATCGCCCGCGATCGTCACGATCAGATCAAGACCGCGCTCGACGAGGCCGCGAAGCTGCGCGAGCAGGCTGCCGAGAAGCTCGCGGAGTACGAGGCGCGCCTGAAGGACGCCGACGCCGAGATCGCCGCGATGGTCGCCGGCATGAAGAAGGAGGCCGAGGTCGACAAGGCACGGATCCTCGACAATGCCGAGAAGCAGGCCGCGCAGATGAAGAAGGATGCCGAGGCGCGGATCGCCGCGGAGATCGAGTACGCACGCGCCGTGCTGACCCGCGAGGTCACTGCTGCCGCCGCGGGCGCCACCGAGAAGCTGCTGCGCGAGCAGATGCAGCCGGCCGACCAGAGCAAGCTCGTCAGCTCGTTCATCAACGACGTTCAGGAGCGTGCCTGATGGCGTCTGGAAGTCTCGCCCGTCGCTATGCGAAGGCCGTCATCGAGATGGGGAGCACCGACCAGATCGGCCTCGATCTGCGGACGCTCGCCAAGGCGATGAAGGAATCGGTCGAGCTACAGACCGTGCTCACCAATCCCGCGATCCGTCGCGCCGATCGCCGTCGGGTTCTCGATGGCCTGCTGCAGCTGATCTCCGCGAACCCGCTGACCAAGAACCTCGTTTACCTGCTGCTCGACGGCGAGCGCCTCAGCGAGCTCGGTGGGATCTCCCGCGAGCTCGATGCGATGATCGAGGCGAAGGGTGGGCGGATCACCGCTGAGGTCACCTCGGCCCGACCGCTCGACCCCGCGCAGCTCTCGCAGATCACGGCCGCGCTCGAGAAGCTCTCGGGCAAGAAGGTCACGATCCACAAGAAGGAAGATCCCGACCTGCTCGGCGGCGTGGTCGCCAAGGTCGGGGACCGCGTCTACGACGGCTCACTTCGAACCCAGCTTCGCAACCTCCGCGAAGATCTGATCAAGTAAGAGGAAACGACCATGGATATCCGCGCCGCAGAGATCAGCGACATCATCCGCAAGCAGATCGAGAACTACGACAAGAAGGTCTCGGTCACGGAGACCGGCAGCGTGCTCACCGCCGGTGACGGCATCGCGCGCGTCTACGGCCTCTCCGGCGCCATGGCCGGTGAGCTCCTCGAGTTCGAGGGCGCCGGCGGCGAGAAGGTCAACGGCATGGTGCTGAACCTCGAGGAGGACAACGTCGGCGTTGCGCTCCTCGGCAAGTTCGAGTCGATCCGCGAAGGCGACATCGTCAAGCGCACCGGGCGCATCGTGGAGGTCCCGGTCGGCGAGGAGCTGCTCGGCCGCGTCGTCAACGCGATCGGCATCCCGGTCGATGGCGGCAAGGCGATCACCGGCGCCAAGAAGCGCCAGGTCGAGATCAAGGCGCCCGGTATCATCTCGCGCAAGAGCGTACACGAGCCGATGCAGACCGGCATGAAGGCGATCGACTCGATGATCCCGATCGGTCGTGGCCAGCGCGAGCTGATCATCGGCGACCGCGGCACCGGTAAGACGGCGATCGCGGTCGACACGATCATCAATCAGAAGGGGCAGAACATGTTCTGCTTCTACGTCGCCATCGGCCAGAAGCAGTCGACGGTCGCCACCGTGGTCGATCGCCTGACCAAGGCCGGCGCGATGGAGTACACGACGGTCGTCCTCGCCGGCGCGTCGGAGCCCGCTCCGCTGCAGTTCATCGCGCCGTACACCGGCGTCACGATGGCCGAGTATTTCCGCGACTCCGGCCGCCACGCGCTGATCGTCTACGACGATCTCTCCAAGCAGGCCGTCGCGTATCGCCAGCTCTCGCTGCTCCTCCGCCGCCCGCCGGGTCGCGAGGCGTACCCGGGCGACGTGTTCTTCATTCATAGCCGCCTCCTCGAGCGCGCGGCGAAGATGTCGGACAAGGAAGGCGGCGGCTCGCTGACCGCTCTTCCGATCATCGAGACGCAGGCCGGCGACGTCTCGGCGTACATCCCGACGAACGTCATCTCGATCACCGACGGGCAGATCTTCCTCGAGGCCGACCTGTTCTACTCGGGTGTGCGCCCGGCCGTGAACGTCGGCATCTCCGTGTCCCGCGTCGGTGGCGCCGCGCAGACCAAGGCGATGAAGAAGATCGCTGGTCGCCTCCGCCTCGAGCTCGCGTCGTATCGCGAAAAGGCGGCGTTCGCGCAGTTCGGCTCCGACCTCGACAAGGCGACGCTCGCGCAGCTCAACCGCGGCGAGCGCATGGTCGAGCTCCTGAAGCAGGGCCAGTACGCGCCGCTGTCGATGGAGGAGCAGGTCCTGGTGATCTACGCCGGTACGAACGGCTTCATCGATGACTACCCGGTGGCCGTGCTCGGTCGCTACGAGCAGGAGCTGCTGTCGTTCTTCAAGTCCCGCAAGCAGGACATCCTCGACGAGGTGAAGGCGACCGGCAAGCTCGACGGCGATGCCGAGAAGCGCCTGCGCGACGGCCTGACCGAGTTCGCCAAGCAGTTCCAGATCGCGGCCACCGAGACCAAGACGAAGGCGTAGTCGCCATGCCGAGCCTCAAGGCCATCCGCACGCGCATCACGAGCGTGAAGAACACGCGCAAGATCACGCGTGCGATGAAGCTCGTGTCCACGGCCAAGCTGCGGCGCGCGCAGGACGCGCTCGTCCAGGCCCGCCCGTACACGGCCGCGATCGCGAAAGTCGTCGCCGAGCTGTCGGCGGTGGCGGGGACAGATGGTCACAAGCTGTTCGAGGAGCGTCCGCTCGCGAAGGCCGCCATCGTCGTGATGACGAGCGATCGCGGCCAGGCGGGCGCGTTCAACGCGAACGTCACGAAGGCCGTCGAGCGCCACGCGGCGGGCGAGCTCTCCGACGCGACCGAGGTGTCGCTGCGGGTCGTCGGCCGGAAGGGCAACCTGTACTTCGGTCGCCGCCGCGCCACGATCACGAGCTTCGATGGCGCCCCGACAGGTGCGACGGCGCTCGAGGCCGCGCGCGAGATGGCGAACCGCGTGATCGCCGACTTCCAGGACGGCAAGGTCGATCGCGTCTACCTCGTCTACAACGAGTTCAAGAGTGCGATCAGCCAGATCACGAAGGTGAAGCAGCTGCTGCCCGTGATCGCCGAGGTCCCGACCGTGGCCGAGATCGCCGCGAAGACGGACCTCGTGAAGACCGGCGACGCCCACCACGGCGACGAGGGTGGCGGCACCGATTACCTGTACGAGCCGAACAAGCAGATCCTGCTCGACCGGCTCGTCCCGCTCTACGTCCAGATCCAGATCTATCGCGCGAACCTCGAGTCGATCGCGGCGTTCTTCGCCGCGCAGATGACGGCGATGGAGAACGCGACCAAGAACGCCGGCGACATGATCGCCAAGCTCACGCTCTCGTACAACCGCGCACGTCAGGCCTCGATCACCAAGGAGCTCGCCGAAATCGTCGGCGGCGCCGAGGCTCTGAAGGGCTAAAGGAACAACACCATGGCAACGACCGATATGTCTCCGAACTCGATGGGCCGCGTGGTGCAGGTCATCGGTCCCGTCGTCGACGTGGCCTTTGACTCGGCGGAGCTCCCCGAGATCAACACGGCGCTCCTCATCACGAACCCGTCGATCGACAAGCGCGAGGACAACCTGACCGTCGAGGTCGCGCAGCACCTCGGCGAGCACACGGTGCGGTGCGTCGCGATGGACAACACGGACGGCCTCATCCGCGGCCAGTCGGTGAAGAACACGAGCCTTCCGATCTCGGTGCCCGTGGGCGCCGCGGTGCTCGGCCGGATCATGAATGTCATCGGCGAGCCCGTCGACGAGATGGGTCCCATCGCCTACAAGCAGCGCTCGGCGATCCATCGCTCGGCGCCGAAGTTCACGGATCAGTCCGTGACGGTCGAGATGTTCGAGACCGGCATCAAGGTCATCGACCTGCTCGCCCCGTACCGCAAGGGCGGCAAGATCGGCCTGTTCGGTGGCGC
>JAYUVX010000231.1:0-14318 GCA_043753855.1 Myxococcales bacterium
GAACTTGCGCGCGAGCTCGATGACGATGCGCCGCTGCTCCGGCTCGGCATCCTGAGGCTCCATACCGGATCGATGCGCCCGTTCCTTCCGCTGGTCGCCGAACCGGTGGTGCTGAAGCTCCTCCGCGGCGCATCGATCGAGCCCGAGCTACAACCGCTGACCTCAATCCGCACGGAGGACTGCACGTTCGAAGCGTTGCGGATCCCGGCCGCCATCAAGCGCGAGCTCGTCGACGACCTCGCTCGCGCTACTGCTCCACTTCGCCTCGTGATCCGGGGCCGTGTCGGATCGGGCCGGCACACGCTCGCGGCCGCGATCGCCAGCGCGAGCTCGCGCAAGCTCGGCGTGATCGACGCGACCACGCTCGCACGCGATCCGCGCCGCATCCCCGAGCTCGCGAACGCGCTCGATCGCGCTCACCTGGCGGGCTTGCTGCCGTGCGTCGATGGCCTCGAGCTGCTGCCCTCGGGCGACGTGGCGATCCGCGATCAGGTGCGCGAGATCTTCCGGCGGCACGCCGGTCCGGTGGTGCTCCGGCTGCCCGGCGAGGTTCAGGCGCCGCTCTACCCGGGTCACATCCTGGTCGACCTTCCGCCACTGTCCTTGAGCGATCGCCTGCTGACCTGGGAGCAGATCCTCGGCGGTCACGGCCTGCATGTCAGCGAGCTGAGCGAGCTCGCGGACCGCTACGCGATCGGACCGGGCGTGGTCGAGCGGGTGGCGAGTGGTGTCGCGCGATCGTGCGAGGGCGAGGACGATGCAGGCCCGCGCCTCGACGCCGCGATCCGGCAGCACCTCGAGACCCGGCTCGCGAACACCGCCGATCGGGTGACGCGGCTCGCGACCTGGAACCAGATCATCCTGCCGGCCGATATCGAGGACAGCCTCACCGAGCTGATGGCTCGCATCAAGCACCGGCGGATCGTGTTCGATCAGTGGGGCTTCGATCGCTTGCTGAGCACCTCGCGCGGCGTGACCGCAGTGTTCCAGGGAGGACCGGGTACCGGCAAGACACTAGTCGCGAGTGCCATCGCCAACGAGCTTGGCATGGACCTGTATCGCGTCGATCTCTCGCGAGTGATGTCCAAGTGGATCGGCGAGACCGAGCAGAACCTGGCGAAGCTGTTCGACGCGGCCGAGGACGGCAACACGATCATCCTGTTCGACGCGGCCGACTCGTTGTTCGCCAAGCGAACCGAGGTCAAGAGCTCGGTCGATCGCTACGCGAACCTCGAGGTGAACTACTTGCTCCAGCGCATCGATTCGTTCGAGGGCATCGCGATCCTCACCACGAACTTCGGGACCTCGCTCGACAACGCCTTCAAGCGCCGGCTGTCGCTGCGCCTCACGTTACCGTTCCCCGATGAGGACATGCGCGAGAAGCTCTGGCGCGCACACCTGCCCGTCGAGATGCCATGCTCGGGAGACTTCGACCTCACCGACCTCGCACGGCGCTACCAGATCTTCGGAGGCTACATCCGCAACGTCACGCTTCGCGCTGCCTTCCTCGCAGCCGAGGAGCACTCGCCGTTGACGCAGGCGCACCTCGAGCGCGCGATCAAGTCCGAGTTCCGCGAGATCGGCAAGATCGCGGAGAGCGGCATTCTCGAGTAGTCAGGTCGGAGGTGGCCGGCGCACCGGCTTGGGCACACCCTGGGTCCGCGATCGCTTTCCGGGACCGGGGGTGCGATTGGTCCCCGCGGACTGTGCCGCAGCGGCTCGCTTGCCAGGCCAGCTCACCCGCTGGGACCCGCTCGTCGCCGTCGCGCGCGACGCGCCTTGCTTGGATCGAACCGTCACCTCCCCAGTGTACGCCGGGCCACCGCTACGGAGCTAGGATGTGCGGATGGTGCGCCGTGACGGCGACGACGGGAATGTCCCGAAGACGGCACGCTGTGCTTCTCTGTGCTTCTCTGTGCTTCTCTAGATGAAACCGCCGAAGTAGCCGAGGAACTAACTAAGGTTCCGGAAGTGACGGTTCGAGCTCACTCGTGTTACGAGCCTGAGCAGGAGGCCTGCATGTTCGGTCGGTTTCTACCTCGCGAGACCAGCTTCTTCGATTTCTTCGAGCAGCACGCCGCGTTGACGATCGAGGGTACGAAGGAGTTTTTGTCCCTCGTGACGACGGGCGCGAACATCCCCGCGAAGTGCCGCCGGATCTCCGACATCGAGCACGAGACCGACACCATCACGCACCGCTGCGTCGAGGCCCTGCACAAGACGTTCATCACGCCGATCGATCGCGACTCGATCCACCGGCTGATCACGAAGATGGACGACGTGATGGACTACGTCGAGGCAGCGGCGGAGCGGATCGAGCTGTACGAGATCACCGTGATGACCTCGGATGTTCGCGACCTCGCGGATGCGCTACATCGCGCCGCGCTGCAGGTCGAGCAGGCGGTCCGCGGCCTCCGCGATCTGAAAGATCCGCAAACCACGCTGAAGCTGTGTATCGACATCAACCGGCTCGAAAACGAGGCCGATGCCATCCTCCGCCGCTCGGTGGCGCGGCTGTTCAAGGAGGAGAAGGATCCGATCATGGTGATCAAGTGGAAAGAGGTCTACGAGAACCTCGAGAACGCCACCGATCGCTGTGAGGACGTCGCGAACATCATCGAGGGTGTGATCCTCGAGCACGCCTGAGCCGTCATGA
Organism: Myxococcales bacterium; assembly: GCA_043753855.1. Classification (GTDB taxonomy): domain Bacteria; phylum Myxococcota_A; class Polyangia; order Haliangiales; family Haliangiaceae; genus JABFXX01. The sequence goes on from JAYUVX010000231.1 coordinate 2,657, forward strand.
GCATTCACGCCATCGTCATCCTCACGATCGCGGCGGCGCTGATCTTCGACGTCATCAACGGCTTCCACGATGCCGCGAACTCGATCGCCACCGTGGTCTCGACGCGCGTGCTGTCACCGCGGGTCGCGGTGCTCTGGGCCGCGATGTTCAACTTCATCGCGCTGTTCATCTTCCACCAGGGCGTCGCCGACACGATCGCGAAGACCATCCACATCCAGGCCTCGAGCTCCGCGTACGTCTGGGTCGTGGTCTGCGGCCTGACGGGCGCCATCGTCTGGAATTTGTTCACCTGGATTCTCGGCCTTCCGTCGTCGAGCTCGCACGCGCTGATCGGCGGTCTCTCGGGGGCCGGCCTGGCTTACGGCGGTCTCGATACCCTGCAGCTCGGGGCGATCGCGAAGACCCTCTACTTCATTCCGCTGGCACCGCTGATGGGCCTCGTGCTCGGCAGCCTGATGATGTTCATCGTGCTCTGGTTGTTCCGGAAGCTGCGGCCGCAAAAGGTCGACCGCACGTTCCGCGTCGGACAGCTGTTCTCCGCGGGCCTGTACTCGATCGGTCACGGCGGCAACGATGCGCAGAAGACCGCGGGCGTGATCTGGGCGGTGATGATCGCCGGCGGCATGCTCGGCCCGAACGACCCAGCTCCGTACTGGATCTTCGTGGCTTCGTACACTGCGATGGCGTTCGGCACCGCGATCGGTGGCTGGCGGATCGTCAAGACCATGGGCATGGGCCTCACGCATTTGAAGCCAGTCGGCGGGTTCTGCGCTGAGATTGCCGGTGCGATCACGCTGTTCCTCGCGACCTATCTCAAGATCCCGGTCTCGACCACGCACACGATCACCGGCGCGATCGTCGGCGTCGGTTCGGTGGTGCACGCCCGCGGCATTCGCTGGGGCCTTGCGACGCGCATGGTCTACGCCTGGCTGTTCACGATCCCGGCCGCGGGTCTGATCGGCGCGGGTTCCGTGGTGCTCGCGCACGCACTCGGCGCTTACTGAGGGTCGAGCGCGACTTCGAGCTCGAGCTTGTCCGTGGACTCCGCGGTCTTGATCGAGACCTCGACGAACTTGGTCTTCACGCAGGTGTCGGCAGCCGGATCGCCGGTGCTCACCGACTTGACGTTGGCCTTGCCATTCGCGAGCGCGATGGTGAGCGTGGCCAGCTTCGCCTTCGGCTTGCCATCGGTGCAGTCGAGCAGCGCGGCCTTGCGGGAGCGCACGGCCGTGGTGAGAGCGTCCTTCAGCGCCTGCTCCCTTCCGAGCGCCGCCTTGTCGGTTCGCGGTGCGAGCGGTTCGGCCGCCTTGCGCAGCGAGAGCTCCATCCAGATCGCGGAAGACGCGGTGGGTAGCTTGATCTGCTCGAGCGCCTTCGCGAGACAGGTCTCGTAGGCGGTATCGCCGGTCCCGCGTACGATCGCCTTGCCATCGAGCCACGCGACGAGATCCACGTCGGTCAGGGTCTTCGCGCGCTTGCCTGCACACGCGTCGATCTCGGCGGCCTGCGCGTCCAGCGCCTGCGCGATATCGGCGGCGCGGTTTTCGGTGTACGCGAGCCGGCGCGTTCCGAGCTGCCACGAGCCGCCCTTCGCATCGATCAAAACCGCGATCTCGGAGACCTTGGGCGACGGATTGAACGTACCGAGGTTCTTGTTGCGATCGCGCACATCGATCCGGCCGACGATCACGATCGAGCCGGGCAGCTTCTCGGTGATCTCGGCCTTCTTGAGGCCGCCGGCGATGCAGCTATCGAGCGCGGTCGAGCCGGTGCCGCGGACCTTCGCCACCATCACGTTGCCGCCCTTACCGAGCTCGAGCCAGTACACGGCCGAGCCGCTGGCGGCGGGAGCGTGGAGGATGCAGTCGTCGATCGTCCTTGCCATCCCCTTGTCCGGTCCGAGGAGCCGCTTCGGCGGCAGCTTCATACCGAGCGCCCCGTCCTCGAACAGCTGGTAGGCGGGAGTGGAATCGCCCCAGGCGAGGCTCGAGACCACCGAGACGGCTGCGAATGCGAGGAGGCGCATGCCTTGTCATACCCGGGATCTAGGTTGAGCGCCGTGGCGAAGCTCTACTTCCGATACGGAACGATGGACTCGGCGAAGTCGTTGAACCTGCTCGCGGTGGCGCACAACTACCGCAAGCAAGGAAAGCGCGTGCTTCTCATGAAGCCGCGGCTCGATATCCGGTTCGGCGCCGGCAAGATCTCGTCGCGCGCCGGCCTCGAGGCCGAGGCCGATCTGATGATCGACGAGGACACCACGCTCGATCCACGCGAGTTCGCCGGACTCGATTGCGTGCTGGTCGACGAGGCGCAGTTCCTTCCGCCCGTGGTGATCGAGGACCTGCGTCGGATCACGGTCGACCCCGGTGTCCCGGTGATCTGCTACGGCCTGCGCACCGACTTCCGGACCCGGTTGTTCCCTGGCGCGCAGCGGTTGATGGAGCTCGCGGATCGCATCGAGGAGGTGAAGGTCACCTGCCAGTACTGCGCGAAGAAGGCGATCTGCAACCTGCGGTTCGTCAACGGGACGCCCACGGTGCGCGGTCCCCAGATCCAGCTCGGCGCCGACGAGCAGTACGCGCCGGTGTGCTGGGGCCACTACGACGAGGCTACGCGCCAGATCACGGCAGAGACGTCGGGCGCTGTGCTTCGTCCGAGCTAGATCAGCCGGCCACTTCGAACGTCAACCCAGCCCGACGCAGTCGGTCGAGCAAGAACGGCCCCATCGCGACGCTCGGCGTGGTCACCCCACCGGGAGCGGTCAGCGGATCGAGCGCGAGGCTGAGCGCAGACTCGCCGAGCATCTTCGCCGTGGAGCCGTAGCCCGGATCTCCGTGCGCATCGCCGGCGACGTAGATCAGCCGATGCGGTCCAATCTCACCGACGAACCGGGTCTTCCAGTAGCCGTTCGTGCGCTTGGTCTCCGACGGTCCCTCGCCCGGCTGTGGAGCCCGCTTCGCGAGCAGGTCTCGCAGGCGAGGCCGCTTCAGCGCGAAGGCGATCCCCGCCAGCCCTGCGGTCATCGTGGTCGCCATCAGGAGCCCGCGCGGTGAGCCCGGCGTGGACATCACCTCGCGATAGACGAAGTCCTCGCCCCACGGGAACCCGGCCAGTGCATGCGAGCGGCGCACGACGCGCGTGTTGATCCCGGCCATCAGGAACGGAATCGTGAACATCTTGAGCCGAGAGTCCCATCCGATCGAACCCTCGTCGGGCGCCGGTGGCCGATTCGCGTACGGATCCGGGTCGAGCGCGTAGGGGTTCGCGAGCACCTTGCGGATCGACTTGTCGGTGCTCGCTTCGAGCGCGGTCTGGATGCCGCTCGCGACCGTGCCGCCCGAGACCGCGCCACTGGACTCGCCAAACAGCGCGGTCACCGAGGAGGCCGGCTTGCCGTACGCCTTGATCATCTCCTGCTGCAGCGCCCAGGTCCCGAGGTCACTGGGGATCGAGTCGAAGCCACAGGTGTGGACAATCCGCGCGCCCGTCGCCACCGCCCGCTCCTGGTGCGCATCGATCATCCGGCGCATCCACTGCACCTCGCCGGCGAGATCGCAGTAGTGGGTGCCGTGCTCGGCGCACGCGGCGACGATCTCGTTGCCGTACTTCGCGTACGGGCCCGCGGTCGTGCAGATCACCTTGGTGCGGCGTGTGATGCCGGCCACCGCGGCGGCATCGAGGGCATCGGCTACCAGGACCGGAACGCCGAGGCCCAGCGCCTCGAGTTTGGCCTGGTTGCGGCCCGCGATCGCCCAGCGCGGTTTCTGCGTGGACCGTGCGATGTACTCGGCGACCAGCTTCCCAGTGAAGCCCGTCGCCCCGAACACGACGAGATCGAATTCGCGGCTCATGTTGCGGAACGCACTCTACTCCCCGTGTCATCCGGCCGGCGCGTCGTATGCTGGGAACGTGTCACCACTGACCGAACGTCTGATCGTCGGGCTCACTCCCGGGGATCCGCGTCCGTCCGGGGCACCGGCGAGCCGGGCCGCCGTGGCCGTGCTCCTGCACGACGAGCCCACGGGTCCGCGGGTTCTGCTGATGAAGCGTGCCGAGCGACCCGGAGACCCGTGGTCCGGTCACATCTCGCTCCCGGGCGGGCGACACGAGTCGTTTGACCCGGACCTGCACGCCACCGCGATCCGCGAGACCCGCGAGGAGCTCGGTGTCGAGCTCGCGGGAGCGCGGTTCCTCGGCCAGCTGACCGCGCTGACGCCGCGGACGTCCGGCCCCAAGGGCATCGAGGTCACCCCGTTCGTGTTTTTGACCGAGGTTGCCGTCGAGCCCATGTGCGGTCCCGAGGCCCTGTCGGCGTTCTGGCTGCCCCTCGAGACCGCCGCGGCGGGAGGATTCGACAGCACGTACAGTTATCCGGGCTCGGGGATGACGTTCCCGAGCTGGACCTTCGATGGCCACGTGATCTGGGGCCTGACCTGGCGGATCCTCGGCGATGTCCTCGCTGCGGCGAGTCAGCGTTAGTCGAGCCAGGTCGGCGGCGCGAAGCCGCGGGTCGGACGGCCGAACAGATAGCCCTGGATCAGGTCGACTCCCGCCGACAGCACCGCCTCGAGCTCGGCGCGGGTCTCGACGCCCTCGGCGACCACGCGGCTCCCGAGCTCGCGGCACAAGGTCGCGATCGCGCCGACCACCCTGCGCTTGGTCGGATGACGCTCGAGATCGCGGATCAGCGACATGTCGAGCTTCACGACCTCAGGCTCGAGGGTCGCGAGCGCGGCGAGCGCGGAGTAGCCGGCACCCAGATCATCGACGGCGATCCGGTAGCCGAGCTGGCGCAGCGCTGACATCTGAGCCGGGCCTGCGACCGGGTCGATACCGATCCGCTCGGTGATCTCGAGGACGACGCGCGGGGAGAACGCCGCGAGCGGGCTGTCACTGCGGAACATCTGCGCGTCGGTCAGCTCGAGACCATGGACGTTGACGAACAGCAGCGCCTCGTCCGGTGCACCGACCGCGGCTCTGGCCACGGCTGCTCGTACGGTCCGGCCGACCTCGTGGATGCGATCGAGACGCTCGGCGGCGGCGAGCAGCAGGTCGGGGCGCCGCAGCGATTCCTCCTCGGTGCGAAGCAACGCTTCGTACGCGTAGACCCGCTTGGTCGCAGGCTCGACGATCGGCTGGAATGCCATCCACACACCGGCGAGCGCTCGTTCGAACCGCGCCTCGAGCTCGCTGCGCTCGGTGGCGAGCTTCAGTGCATAGGAATCGGCGCGCCGTCGCATCCGGGCTACGCCATGCTTGCGCGCGGCCCGAGCCACCGCGGCGACCAGCGTCTCCGGTTCGAATGGTTTTGACAGGTAGGAGACCGCCCCGGTATCGATCGCGCGCACGGCTCCGTCGAGCGAGGGATCGCCGGTCATCAGCAGCACCGGTAGGTCGTCGTCGTGCCGGCGCACCGCGGCTACCAGCTGGAAGCCATCGATCTCGGGCATGTGAACATCGGAGACCACGACGTCGAACGGCTCCTTGGCCTCGATCACCGCCGCGATCGCGGCTCGCCCGTGCGAGGCCTGTGTGACCTCCCATCCCTCGTGGGAGAGGACGCGTCCGCACACCCGGCGCATCTGATCGTCATCGTCGACCACGAGGACGTGTCCGAGCGGGACCCTCGTCATGAGCTGTGCTTCGATCGCAGCACGAGGATGAGCGCCCCACGCAGCTTGTCGTCGTCCCAGGGCTTCTGGAAGTAACGGTGGACCGAGCCTTCATTCACCGCACGCGCGGCGACGTCGAGGTCGCGATTGCCGGTGACCAGGAAGCGGACGACGGTGGGGTGGGCGAGCCGGACGTACTGGAGGAGGTCCAGGCCGTCGGACGCCGCCGAGAGGTTGAAATCGCTGATCACGGCGTCGAACGAGTGGGCCTTCAGCAAGTCGATCGCCTCACGCGGGGTGGACGCTTCGACGACATCGTAGCCACGCAAGGTACGCTTCATCGACGCCCGGATTTCCGGATCGTCGTCGCAGATCAGAATCGACTGCACGTTCTCACCTTACAACAAAACCGGCCGGTCTCCCGTTTCGGTAAGGGCTCAGTGTATGCTGCCCTAGCGATGTCAGCAGATCCACTGCGCGTCGCTGACGTGACGCTCGCCGCGGCCGTCCGCGCGAATGCCGACGCGGTGTTCATCGAGCCGGACGGGGTCGCCGACGACCGGTACTTGATCACGCTGGAGCGCGCCAGTGCGGCGCTCGCCAGCGTCTCCATCGATGCACCGCTCGCCGAGGCCGTGATTGCCCGGCTCGCGTATCTCGCCGACCTCGACCTCGCGGCGTCACATGCCAGCAGTGGGGTGCTGGCGGTCCGCTCCGGAACCCGAGATGCCGATGTCGTCATCACGATCCGCCCGGGTGCCCATCTCCGGGCCGATCTGATGGTGATGGTGATGGCGCGGGCCGTGGCCCAGACCGGGCGTCGGGTTGCGGTCGAACCGAACCCCGGCGACATCCTCGGCCATTACGAAGTGAAGGAGTTTCTCGGAGAGGGCGGGATGGGTACGGTCTACCGGGCGGAGCACGTCGCGCTCGGCCGGTCGTACGCACTGAAGGTGTTGCGCGCGCGGGTGGTCGAGCGGGACGAGGGTGCAGCCGACCGATTCCTGCGAGAGGCTCGCACCGCCGCGCGGGTACGCCACCCAAACATCGTCGACGTCGTCGACTTCGGGCACATGCCCGACGGTCGCCCGTACATCGTCATGGAGATGCTCGAGGGCGAGAGCCTCGCCGATCGCGTGGAGCGTGGAGCCCTGCAGCCCGCGGAGGTCGTCGCGATCGCGCGGCAGATCGCAACCGCGCTGGCCGTCGCCCACGATCGCGGGGTGATCCATGCGGATGTGACGCCCTCGAACATCCTCGCGCTGACGGGTGACGAGCTGCACGTCAAGCTCGTCGACTTCGGCCTGGCGCAGCTCGCCGGCGAGGGCGCCACTGACGATGTCCCCGAGTTCGTGCTCGGCACGCCGGCGTACATCTCGCCCGAGCAGCTGCGTGGCCTACCGCCTACCGATCGCTCGGATCAGTATGGCCTCGGTGCCGTGCTGTTCGAGCTGCTCACCGGCCATCCGCCGTACGAGCACAAGGACCTGCGCACGCTCTGCATGATGCACGTCGGTGCACCGATCCCGACCGTCGAGAGCCCACACGGTCCGTTGCCGCCGAGGCTCGCTGACGTGATCACCACGTGCCTGCAGAAGACGCCACAGGCGCGGTTCCCCGGGATGCGTGCGCTGATCGCCGCTCTCGACGAGATCGAGCGCGTCACCGATCGCCGGGGCTGGCGTCGCTGGTTGTCGAGCTGATCATGAGTGAAACCAAACGGCCCATCGTAGTGTGCGTCGACGACGACGAGGCGATGCTCTTGACCGTGGCGCGTTGTCTGCGACGCGAGCCGCTCGACGTTCGTGCCACGCTCTCGGCGAGCGAGGCGCTCGCCTGGATCGCCTCCGACGAGATCGCGGTGCTGGTCTCCGACTACGAGATGCCCGAGATGACCGGGGCGCAGCTCGCGGGTCACGCACGACGCCTACGTCCCGAGACGGTTCGCATCTTGCTGACCGGCCGGCGCTCGCTCGAGACCGCGATCGACGGGATCAACCAGGGCGAGATCTTCCGGTTCCTCAACAAGCCGTTCGACAACGAGCAGCTGCGCCAGACGGTCAACGAGGCGATCGCTCGCAACAAGGAGCTGCTCGAGATGTCGGGCGATCGCGAGCGCCGCGAGCGCCGCGAGGCCCTGCGCGCTGCGCTCGAGCAGGAGTTCCCCGGCATCTCGCAGGTGACGCACGTCGAAGGCCAGGTCCACGAGGTGCCCGCGGATCCGTGGACCGAGGCCACGTCGCTCGGGCTGGTGGGCTTGACCAAGAAGCTCGAGAGCTAGCGTGACGCACGCGCACAAAGACGAGCACGACCACGTCTGCGCGCATCACCCGGTACCGGCGATCGACGAGCTGCTCGCACTCGCGGTGCTCGGTTCCCGCACAAAGAGCTTTCACCACGACCTCGCATCGAAGCTGCAGGCCGTGACGATGGCGATCGACGAGCTCTCCGAGAGCTCGGGCGCCGCGCCGCCTCCTCTGATCCGCGCGATCAAAACGGCGCAGCTCGCGCTCGAGAACGTGCTCGAGCTGCTCAACCGCAGCCGCGCACTGACCAAGGGGCCCACGCGGACGCGCACCACGCTGTCCGAGCTGGTCGCGCGTTCGGGAGAGCGGGTCGCCGTCCAGCTGCGCGGCACGATCCCGCCGGTGGACCTCGAGGTCTCGGTCCCGTGGGCCACCCACGCACTCGCACTGGTGCTCGACGTCGCGGGCGGTCCCGGACGTGGGCGCTCGGTCGATGCATCCACCGTGATCGACGGCAAGCACGCCGCCATGACGCTGACCACGCTCCGGCCCGCCGCGGCGAATGCCGCCGAGCTGATGGCCATGGCGAGCTTCGTGCTCGCCCGCGAGGGCGGTGAGCTGCGGTGCGCGGGGGATGGTGCGCAGCTCGTGGTTCGGCTGCCGGTTGCCTGATCAGCCGGCGATCAGCGCGCGGTCGGTGGCCGACAGCTGGTAGGCAGACGTCACGAAGCTCGCGATCTCCACATCGAGCTGCGGCGCCAGGGGCACCGCGAGGCGACGATCCACGAGCTCGGTGATCTCGAGCCGGTCGATCCCCGCGAGCACCGGTAGCGGCAGCGCGGTGAGATACGCGAGCTTCGGCCGCACTGCGCCGTTGAGCGCGGGTGGGAACCGGCGGCGCGCGTACCAGCCGTACAGCGGCGAGTTGAGGACGGCGAGCACGAACCGGTCGTCGGTGGGCAGCATCCACACCGTCGTGTCCGGAACCACATCGCTCACAGCATCGAGCGCGCACGCCGGCGAGGTCTGGATATCCTGATAGAGCAGGCGCGGTGCCCGTGACTTGACGAGCGGTCCCACCGGATCCTGGAGCTCGTGCCACGCATAGTTGCCGGGCTTGCGACCACGCCACGGTCCAATCCAGCTTGCCGGCCGCGGCTCGAGCTCGGCGCGGAAGGTCGCGAGCTGAGCGTGGAGCACCGGCAGCTCGGCGAGCGAGGTGCCGCGATCGACGAGGACGATGAACCTGTCCGCCAGTGCTTGCCGCCATGGCCGGATGTCGCGTCCCTTCACGAACCTGCGGATCAGCGGCTCCGCGGCGGGCTCGGCGGCGACGAGGCGCGCGCGCGTCGCACCATCGATCACGAACGCGCGGTTGCATCCGGTGACCACGCCGCGCGATGGCCTCCCGGGGATCGCCGTCGCCAGGCTGGGGAACGCGCGCTCGATCCGCTCGAGCAGCGCGCGCTCGGCACCGCCATCGAGGTGCCACGGCCCGGCGCTCCAGCGCACGCGTGGGATCAGCTCGCCGCCGCGTTGCAGCGTGGTTTCCACCGACGTGCTCGCCTCGGCACGCACCGCGCGCACCGGTGCGGTGCGATCGCGTGCCGCGGTACCCCAGACGATGCAGGGAAACGCGTCCGCGCCGGCGAACAGCGACGATCTCGACACATCCGCGATCCCATCGACGCTGGTGCACCCGACCAGGAGCTCCCGCAACCGACGCCCGTACGCGGTGGTCAGCCACTTGTTCGGGACGATCATGCAGTACCGACCGCCGGGTCTCAGCAGACGCTGTGCCAGCTCGATGAAGTAGACGTAGAGATCCGCTACCCCATCGTAGCTCGCGAACCGCTGGAGCAGGGTCTTCTCGACGAGTCGTTCCTGCCGGACGTACGGAGGATTCGCGACGACCACATCGAAGCCTCCCTGCGCGAACACGTCCGGGAACTCGACCGCCCAGTCGAGCGCCAGTGCATCGCTCACGCGCAACGCGCTCGCTGGTGCACCGGTGGCGAGCCTCGCGGCTTCGACCGCACGGCGATCGATATCGACCCCGATGATGCAGTGGTGCGCGACCTGGCGCCGCGCCTCCGCGAGCGCGAGCTCGGGCGATGCGGCCACCAGCGCGCGCGCGATCACGTCGATGACCTCGACGAGGAAGGCACCCTCGCCGATCGCCGGATCGCAGATCCGCAGGGCGAGGAGCTGCGCTGCGGATCGCCCGTGGAGCAGCGGCTCGAGCACCAACCGGACCATCGGCCCGGCGACCGCCGGCGGCGTGTAGACGACCCCGTGGGCCATCCCTCCGTTTCGTTCGCGAATCACCGGCACGACGCGGAGCCTACTCCAGCGCTACAGCCCGGGCGGCGCGAACCGGCGCGACATCGGCAACACCAGCTCCCACAATCCGAACGTGGCTGCGAGCACGTGGTCGAGCTCGCGGGTCTCCGGTGAGTGCATCATCGCGTTCCCGTCCGGCAGGCAGCTCGCCGCGAGCTTGGATGCCTCGAGCGTGTGCAGGATCCCGCGCGACCAGCCTTCGCCGGCGTATACCAGGCAGCCGGGGATCCACAGCGCTTCGAGATCCTCGAGCGCGTACGGGATCTTCTCGTCGACCGAGCCCTGCACGTCCTGGTACTTGCACTCGAGCGCGATCGCTTTCTGATCGGAAGACCGCACCACGAACACGTCGATCCGGCGGTCCTTGCCGATGATCGTCTTGCCGAGAGAGACCTCGGTGTAGACGATCAGGCCGAACGGCGCGTAGCTGCGATGGATATATCCCGCGATCAGATCTCGATACTGGTTGCCGGTCATCCCCATCGGTCAGCTCACATGTGCAGGCCGAGCTGCGCATGCGGCGCGCTCTCGGCCTCCGCGAGCAGCGGTTCCTTCGCACCACCCGCGGCCAGGCGCTGTCGGGTGATCAGCATCGCCTCCTCGCACAGGTCGTTGCCCATGAAGTTGCGGCGAAGGCCAATCGCGGCGACGCCGGTGGAACCTGATCCCATGAACGGATCGATCACGAGCGCACCGGGCTCCGTGCTCTGATTGATCAGGACCTCGGTGACCTGCGGCGGCTTCTCCGCCGGATAGCCGCCGCGGATCCGCGGATGCGTGATGATGTCCGCGACGCCGAGGTTGTTGAGCTTCCGCTTACCCTTCTCGAAGAACAGGATGCACTCGTACCGCGCACGGTAGTGATAGCCCATGCCGATCGCGACCTTGTCCCAGACGATCTGCTTCCAGAACTTGAAGCCCGCGGCCTCGGCGATCGGCTTCGCGACGAACATCGTCTCGGGATCGCAGTACAGGTAGAAGTGCGTGTTGCGCTTCATCACCCGATAGATCTGCTCGAACAGCTCGGCGAACCGATCGTTTGGAAAGATCTCGAACCAGTCATTGCTCGAGGCCTTGCTGTGCTTCAGCCGGGTGGTCGTTCCGACCGCCCGATGCTTCTCGAGCGACTCGTACGGCGGGTCGGTGACGACGAGATCGATCGACTCGTCCGGCAGCGTGCGCAGCCACGCGACTGCGTCTCCACGCGTGAGTTGAAACCTCGACTCGTCCACGCATCGAGCCTCGCAAACAGGTCTGACAATCCGTTCAGTACGGGGGCGTTTATCCCTGTGCCTGTGCGGCCTAAGCGGCTACCGCTTCACCGCGTCGCCGACCTGGTGATGACGGCCGTCGCGCAGCGCTGATCGCCGCCGCGTCGTCACTCACGGCGACATGCGAAGGCGGCTGCGCCGGCGCTCCGCTCGCGCAAGGAACCGCACGCCGGACAGGATCGCGATC
>JAYUVX010000232.1:0-14303 GCA_043753855.1 Myxococcales bacterium
ACGCATTGGTGATCCACAACCGTTTGTGTGCTGCTGCGATCGTGAGCCGCGTGAGGCGCTCGGCGCGCGTCACGTTGGGCGAAGCCGTGCTGGACACGAAGGCGACGCGTGCCGCGCCGTTGGTGGGTTGCGTCGGGAACGCCTTCGAGCCGAGCAGCTCACCACCCGCCTCCCGCCAGTTCTCGGCGAACGCCTGATGCGCCTCGCGCACGGCAGGTCCGGTGAACCGGACGCTCGTGTCACGCCACTGCCCATCTAGCAGACCGTCGCCCAGCCACTCGTCGCGGATGCAGTGTCCGCCGGCCTATGCGACGAGGCCGTCGAGGACGAAGATCTTGCGGTGATTCCGTAGCAGGGGAGAATTGGCTGGAAGCGGTCGGAAGATCGCAGACGTCGCATTCCGCTGCCGTCAGCGCGGGGCTGATACACACCACCCCCCGCACGCGCACGCGCAGCGATCGCCGTGGTCAACCGGGTCGAGGCCTTCCCGGCCTCCCACATGGAGACGAAAGCACGAATCATTCGAACGGTCACCGTAGCGGACCCGAGCGGAATTGCCTGCACGCCGGCCAGGCTACGAGAGATCGCTCGCGAACGTATCGCGCTCTCCGTGAACCGCCTCTCATGCGCGATCGTGTCGGGCGACGCGATGATTCAGGAACGCTCGAGGAACCGACGAAGCGTGCACGCAGCGCTCCCTCGGCATGGGCGCTGCACGATCGTTCCCCCGAATGCAGGAGCTCACCACGATCGGTGATTACGAGGTGCGAGTGATCGAGCGGGTCGGGACGGTTGTGCGATATGCGGCGACACATGTTGTCCTTCCTCGTCGGGCGGTGGTCGAGTTGCTCGACCTCGATGCACCACGCGTCGATGCGATGAGGCTCATGCGACGCGCATGCCTCCTCGAGGCGTTGCAGCATCCTGCGGTGCCGCGCATCTTCGAGTGCGGACGTCTCGATGGCTGACCCTGGATCGCGATCGCGGACGAGCAGGGCGCCACGCTTCACGACGAGCTGCAGCACCATCGGCTCGAGGTGCGCGAGGTGCTTACCTTGCTCGAGGAGGCGGCAGCGGTTCTGTCCCATGCCCACGCGCGCGGTGTGCTCCACGGAAACATCACGCCGATGGCGATCGTCCGCGCGCCGACGCTCAGGATCCAGAGGTGGGAGGACGCCTGCATTCATGACACCGAGCTCTCGAGCGACGCGATCGACGGGCGTGACGATGTGTTCGCTCTCGGAACGACGGTGTTCGCGGCCCTGGCCCGGCCGGATGCGGCCCCGGAGGCGCTGAACCGGATCCTGGTGCGGATGCTCGCCGTCGATCCCGCGCTGCGCCCTACCGCGCCCGAGGTGGTGACGGCAGCCCGCGCGCTGCGTGATGCGCTCGCAACCGACGTCGACGGCGAGGTGCCGGAGATCGTGATCGAGTATCCAGCGATGCCTGCGGACGACGACGAGCCCATCCTGCTCGAGCGGCGCCACATCCCGACCGTGATCGTCGATCTCGACGCCTGCGGATGAGCGGGGCCGCGACGCGGGCGAGGTTCTGGAGAGCTGCGCTGCCACTGCGGCGATGTGCTCGTGCGATAACGTTGCCCAGGCCGATGGGGCGTCCCCTTCACCTCCTCGCGGCCGCGGTGACCGACACGACGTTCGAGCGCACGCGCCTCGACGACCGCACCGTGTGGGTCGGCAAGTGCATTCACTGCAACAGCAAGCTCGTGGTCTCCGACGATGGCCGTTCGCTGGGCGAGGCGACGCTCGAGCACATCATTCCGCAGACGCGCGGCGGGACCAACGACGTGAAGAACCTCGCGGTGGCGTGCGCGCGCTGCAATCGCGAGAAGGGCAAGCGCCACGATCACAAGCGCGGCGAGCGGCTGGATGAGGTGGTCGCGACGCTGCAGGCGCGCCGTGCCGAGCGCTGGCGGGATCCCGAGGCGGTAGGCATGGCAGTCCGCCTGGCGCCGGTGTTTCCCGCCGATCTGTGATCGTCGAGCGGAGCGTGCGCAAACGCTCCCGTGGATCGCAGCGCGTCGGACCGCTCCATGCGCTCGAGCGCGTGGCGATGCAGGGCTTCGGGACGAACCTACCGCGCTGCACCGGCAGCCTCAGGGCGGTGCTGGCTTCCACTCGCCTTTTCGCCGCGCGAACACGGCCTGCTCGGCGGCATCGAGCGCGAACAGGTGCAGCCACTCGTTGTCCACGAGCTCGCTCAACTTGCGGTGCTTCTCGAGCATGCGATCGAGGGCGGGCCGCGACGCTTCGATGAACACCGCGAGCCGGAGCGGCGCGTGCACCCAGCGCTCGCCATCGTGCAGAGATTGCATCGACAGGCCGATCCGGAGGTCGCCGCCGTTGCCCTCGAACACCCCGAGGTGTCCGCCCACGATGTTGTGGAGCACCTTGTTCCCGCAGCCGTAACGTTCGTTGTCGACGGTCGACGCGTAGTACTGGAAGTTGATCCAGTGTGCCACGACGACCGGGCCGGTCATGATCGCCTCGAGGATCGCGAGGTCCTTGTCGTCGTCGAACCGGTAGTCGTGGAGGAACACCCGTCCTTCGAGGTCGATGTGGCGGGTACGTTCGCGAGGCGCCACGATGAACGCGGCGTTGCCCGCGAGCCCCCACTCGGGGCGCACCTCCGCCCAGTTCCTCGCGCGCTTCGCGATCGCCGCGCGCAGCTTGCCGTCCGGAACATCGCCGAGGCCGAGCCGCGGCGCACGCTCGCGTCTCGTGACGTCGCTCGCACGATCGAGGACGAGCCGCGCGCTGTCGAGGTCGTTCTGATGCGTGGTGGCGCCGGTGCCCTCCGCGAACAGCGTCACCTCGTCGGTCGTCGTGTTGTGCAGCGCGCCGGCGAACAGCGTTGTCGGCGGGACCTTGATGCCACGCGCGACGAGGCCTGCGCGAACCTCGGCGTCGTTGAGCAGCGCTGCCGCAGCCCGCGCGTTGACGTGCCCGGGCTGACCGTTGCACGCGCCGCAATCGAGGCCCGCGGCATGTGCGTTGTTCTTGGTCTCGCTGCCGTGACCGACGAGCAGCACGAGCGGCGCGAAGCTCTGCGTGAGCCCCATCGCCCGGAGCAAGCCCGCGGCCATCTCGCAGCGTACTTCGGTCGTGATCGGCTCCCCGTCCACGGTGCTGGTGAGCCGAGGCATCCGCGTCTGGTTCTCGCTCTCGGTGAGGCCAGCATGGTCGGGATGGTCCGCGCGATGCCGCTGCGCCCAGAACGTGTCCTGGATCAGATACCGCGCGAAGAACAGCCCCACGGCATCGACGTACGCGAAGCTCGACAGCGAGCTCGACTTGAACGCCTTCCACGCATAGGACGCGCTGAGCCGCGCGCGCCGCGTGGCCTCGAGACCCTTTGGCACGCCGGTGTCGGTGACGCGGTATTTCGGGGCCAATAGCCCTGGCAGCTGCGGGCGCGCGTCGTCCGAGGCGAGCTGTTCGTATTCGATCGGCAGCCCGAAGAAGCCGGCGACCCCGAGGGTCTGGATGCCTTCGCCTTGGGCCTCGAGGGCGCGCCGGAACACCTCCGATCGCACGTCGAGACAGAACGCGGCCTGCAGCTTCGCCGCTGTGGGTCGTGGCACACCGAAACCCTTGGCGAGCTTCGGGCGCAGCTGGGACAGCCAGGCGATCTCCACCGCGCGTTGCAGGATCCAGTCGTCGGACCGGACCAGCCGGGCGGCGCGATCGATCGCGGGCCAGCTCGTCATCGCGAGACGCCACTCGGCGCGGATCGTGTCGTCGCTCGCGCAGAACAGGATCCACTCCCAGCCGAGGCGAATCGCCAGCAGCTCGCGAAGGTGACCGTCATCGCCACCGTCGAGGCGAGCCATCCAGCGGAGGTACGCGCACCACGATGCCCAGCCGTTGATATCGAGGAGCAGCGCCGACAGGTAGCGCTCGCGCTCGTCGACCGGCACGCCGAGCTCGGAGCAGCCTAGCGCGATCATCTCGTCCGCGGTGCTCGGGAGCTTGGCGACCGTTGCTCGATAGCCGCCGAGCTCCATGAACAGATACGGCGCCTGATCGGTCCGCGCCTGGCCTCGCCAGCTCGCATAGAAGCCGCCCTTGCGGACCCCGCTGATCTGCGCCTGGCCGTCGTCGAAGTAGGTCGCGCAGAATCGACTGATCCGCTCCATCACGAATTCGGGCCAGGTGACCTCGTGATCGCGATGGCCGAGCGCTTCCATCGTGGAGACCAGGAGCGGCCGCTGTGCCGGGGTCGGCTCCCCGCTCCAGAACAGCGCGGTGAGCTCGTCCTCGGTCACGTCGGAGCTGCCCTCCGCGATCGCCTCGCGGAGGTGCTCGGAGCGCAGCCGCCCGGCGCGCCACTCCTGTGCGTACCACTGGCGCGGCATCAGGAGACGCGCGCCCGACAGGGCTGCGATCTCTCCGGCGACCTCCGGGAGCCGCTTGTGGGTGAGCGGCCAGAACGGATTCAGCGCGATGAATCGATCGAGCGGCCAGGTCGGTGCGATGCGGGCGCACGCACGCTCGGCGGCATCTGGCTGCGCGGCTGGATCGGTCACTGGAGCCCCGGGGGAAACAGGCGGAACGTCACGCGGGTGAACCAATCATCGATGTAGAGGCCGCTGAGGAGATGCGGCTGCAGCCAGCTGGCGAACCAGCCGTTTGGACCCACCTGCAGGATCGACTGGATGACGAACAGGAACGCGAGACCATCGACGACGACCGTCCACAGCAGCTTCGACGGTGTAGCGCCTGCATCGATCCACGGCGCGAACTGTTCGAACACCACGTGCCAGCCGAAGTACAACGCCGAGGCGCCCGCCGCGAGCAGCAGCGCCAGCAGGAACACGCGTGGACCCGCAGCGAGCGCGCGAGCGATCATCGGCGCGAAGCTCAAGCCCAGTACCAGCGCCAGTGATCGCGTGGTGAACGACAGGTGCGCGATCGGCAGCGCGGTCTCGAGGTAGAGCGGGGCGACCGCCACCGACACGACGATCACGCTGGCGACCAGATGCCAGATCCGCACCCGCGGGCTGTGCAGGATGTGAGCCCCTCGCCACAGGTGCACGACCGAGCCCGAGCTCAAGAACGTGTGCGCCTTGTACAGCGAGTGCGCGAGCAGGTGCATGAGGGCCAGATGCCAGGCTCCGAGCCCGCACTGCACGAGCATGAAGCCCATCTGTCCGATCGTGGACCACGCGAGGACACCCTTGATCGCGGGGCGCGTCGTCATCACCAGGGACGCCACGATGGTCGTGAACAGCCCGACACCGACGAGCATGCCCTGCGCGATCGTGGCGTGCACCATGAGCGGCGAGAGCCGGATCATGACGAACCCGCCGATGTTGACGACGCCCGCGTGGAGGAGGGCGGAGACCGGCGTCGGGGCCTCCATGACCTGCAGCATCCACCCGTGAAACGGCAGCTGCGCGGACTTCAGGATCACGCCGAACACCAGCAGGACGGTCGCCACGTGCATGGTCGGCGACAGCTCCCCGTGCGCTTGCGCGAACGCGTTGACCAGGTCGATGCGCAGCGATCCGACCTCGGACCCGATGAACACGAGCGAGGTCACGAAGCAGGCATCGGCGAGCCGGCTCAGCAGGAACTTCTTGTGGGCGACGACGATCGCCTGGCGGCGCGTTCGATAGAACGTGAGGAGCTGATGCAATCCGACATCGGTCGCGAACCACGCCACCACGAGCACGGCGAGGTGGTTCGAGGTCACGAGGACGCTCACCGACGCCACAGTCAGCAGCAGCGACCGCGAATAGCGATCGAGCTCGCGCTCCCCGGCGAGATACGACCGCGAGTACCGCACGACGATCAGCGCCAGCGTCGAGACCAGCACGAACATGGCGCCCGAGACGATGTCGAGCTGCACCACGTCGTTGAACACCGCGCCGGGTCGCGCCGTGCGTGCGTCATAGCCGAGGAACCAGAACACCGCGCGGAGGACGACCGCGAGGTACGTCAGCGCCGCGGTCAGGGTGGTGACCACCGAGGCGACGGTCAAGAATCGCGCGCGTTGTCGCGAGATCAGGAACGCGGAGACGAACAGGCAGACCGGAACCAGGGCGGCGATGACGAGCGGCGCGAACGAGAGCAGAACATCGCTCGTCATGCAGCCGCTCCTCGTCCGGGCACGGATGGCCGCAGCAACCTGGAGGGACACGGCCGTGCCGTTGGTCGTGGTCGCACGGCGCGCATCTTAGAGCTGCCCGGCGCGCAACGGAACCGTTCGAGCAACGGAGTCGGCTACCGCATCGATCTACCGCGCACGCGCTGGCGCGGAGACGCGTTCATACCATCAGAAAACCGATCACGACCCCGAGCGCGAACGTGCCGCACAGCATCGCGATCACGAGCGAGAGACGCGGCTGACGGTGACGCGGCGGTAGAGCCGGCGGATGGTCTGGTGCGACCAGGTTGGCGCGTGCCGTGAGGCACATCGTGGCGGGATGTCGCGCGTACAGCTCGACGGGGACCGTGTCCTTGGCATCGACCGGCATGCGGGTGAATTTCGCGGTGACCAGCTCATCCCCGAACGGAACCGTCGCGGCGAGATCGTGGGGTGGGTGAGCGCTCGGGTGCATGTGGGATGCATCGGAACGGACGCATCTCGTCGACCCGCAGTCGCACGCCTACGGGATCACCTGAATCTGCGTCGTGATCTGATTGCCCGGGGGATCGTTGGCTTTGAGCTGGATCGACAGCGTACCGATCGCGGGCGGCTGCGGCTTTTTGATCACGAAATGGAACATGCCAGTGTCGCGTTGCCAGAGATTGATGACCCCCGAGCCGAAGGCCCAGTCCATGGCGCTGCTATCGAGCGCGCTTCAACTAACGCCGTCCGCGGCCCCGGTGAAGGTGACGTCACACGACACCACGTAGGGGCCCGGAGGCGCCGCGCGCAAGTTGCCTGGATTGCATTGCAGCTCGAGCAGGCGCGGATCGTCGCTGCTGGTAACGCAGCCGGTGAGAAGGACGGACAAGGCGAGAGCTTTCATGGGCACGACAGCATAGGCACGAGTCGATGGCCCCGCCCGGCATTGCCCCCCGGTTGCCCGCGGCTGCCGCGCTGTGCCGCGGGTGTGGAGGTCACGGCGCTGCGACGGATGCGCGCGCGATCTCGGTGAGCTGCGCGTCGGTGATCGGAGAGTTGTAGGCGGGCGTCAGCACGACGGTGCGATCGTCGTTGTGCGCGATCAGCGTGCGGATGGACCCCGGATCAGCGTTCCATCGCAGCAGGATGGCTTCCGACCCAACGCCGGCAATCGGCGTGCGCAGCGGGAACATCTTCGGGGAATTCGACTCGAGGAAGATCTTGTAGCTGCTGGCCGAATCGGATCCGACGAGCAGGTAGTCCTTGCCGTCTGGAGTCTGGAACATCGCACAGCTCTGCGGGTTGCCGTGCGGGTGCGCGGTGACGGCCACGCCCGTGATCTCCTTGACCTTCGCCTCGGCGAGGAACGGGCAACCCGCGGCCTTCGTGGTCGGCGTCGGGGGCTCGGCGACGGCGGCACCGGAGAACGACGTGTCCTCCGGCTTGTCCTTGCCCTTGCACGCCGCGACCAGGATCACGCAGCTCACGAGCAACATTCGGAACGTCTTCGGCATACGGCACCATACGGCATGCCCTTGCCGAGCGAACCTCACTGCCTCGCTTTGCCACCCTGCACATCCTCGCTGGTGCGCTCGACGTAGGCCCCCAGATCTCTCACTGCGGCGGGAAGCCGTCGCAGCAGGCGACCGGGCGCGCGTTCTCGCAACCGCCATCGTTCGCCGCGACGAAGCTCGATGCGACTCCGCCGAGCGTGGTGAGCGTCGAGCCTCGGTTCGTATTGACGCCGTCCGCCTTGTTGCTCGCCGAGCCGTCGGTCCAGCCGCCGCACGTGCTGATGTCGCCCGTGGAATACGAGGCGCGAAAATAGCGCGAGCTCGGATCGGAGCTCCCGAGATCGACCCACACGCCCGATGCGGGGATCGGGTGTGCAGCCGCCTGGTCAACCTCCCAGTTGGTGCAGAAGTGGCTACCGGCATACGTGGCCGTGCAGCTGGCGTTCGCGCCCGTCCTGCCGCCGAGGTTCCCGGTCGTCGCGGTGGTCACGCCGCGGAACCGGATCCCGGTGCCGCCGATGCAGCACGCGAGCGGTCATGCGTTCTCGCAGCCGCCATCGTTGCTGGTCACGAAGCTCGAGGCCGCGCCGCCGAGGCTCGTGACGATCGCGCCGCGATTGGTGTTGACGCCGTCGGCCTTCGCGGACGCCGAGTTGTTGGTCCAGCCGGCGCACGTGTTGATGTCGCCCGTCGAGTACGAGGTGCGGAAGTACCGCGTGGCCTGATTGGAGTTGCCGAGATCGATCCACGCCGACGTCGCGGTCGGCGACAGCCCGGCCTGGTCGTGCGGGGCCCGGGGCGCCCATCGCGCCCGTCGTGCCCGGAACACCCATGAGGCCCGAAAGGCCCATCGGTCCTTGTGGACCGGTCGCGCCGCGGGACCGGCTGGACCCTGCGCACCGGCCGGACCTTGCAGACCCTGCGGACCGGGATCGCCGGCGCCGATTCCTTGCGGACCTTGCGGACCTTGCGCGCCTTGCGCGCCCGCCGGCCCCTCGGGACCCGGCGGGCATTCGCCAGCGTCACCGTTACCGCACCCGATCGCCGCCGAGACCCACATTCCGAGGACAACGTGTCGCATCGCGCGCGTGTATCGCGGCGGTAGCGACGCGTCCACGCGGAACGAACGAGCGATCGCGGGAATAACTCGACTGCGCCAACGAGCGCCTCACTGCTAGGCTGTCGCATGACGTGCGAGCGCTGCGCTGCCGAGGACGTGACGGCCTCGGGATGGTGTGTCGACTGCGAGCGGCAGTGCGATACCTGGAGCCGGCAGCACGCTGCAGACATCATCTGGCAGGCGTTCACGGGCGCCGGCATCGCGATGACCATTGCCCTCGGTGCTCCGCTGCTCGGGCTCAGCATGCTGCTCGGCATCGTGGGCGTACTGGTCGGCACGGGCACGTTCGTCGGCCTGCGCGTGTGGACAACGCGACGGCGGCGCCAGCAGTTCCTCGCGAATGCGATGCCGCGGGCCTACCTGCCCGCGAAGACCTGACCTCCGTGCCAGCTGCCGCATCGAGCCGACAACGGCGTCGAGTGTCGATGCCACCCGTGGACCGCGCGCTACGTCGCCGCGCGTCGTGCGCGTCGCGACATCAGCGTGCGTGAACTGGGGCGATGACAGCTCCGACCGGTTTACCGTGCGCCCGAGGCTCACAGCTTGTAGCCGCGCCCGAGCAGCAGCTTGGCTCCCGCTGCAAATGAGGCCGGCGATCCGACCTCGAACTCGAAGGTATCGGCGAGCCGGGTGATCACGTTGAACGCCCAGCACACGGCGAGCGCATCCTGGATCTGCCCGCGCGTCACGCCGGTGGCGAGCAGTGCCCGGACGTCCTCGATCGCGACTTGGCCGTGGTCGCGGGTCACCGTGCGCAGGAAGCCGAGCGTGGCGCGCAGCGGCTCGCCGATCGGTGCGGTCGCGAGGTCCGCGAGGACCTGCTGGACCACACCATCACCGAGCACCTTCGACGCGACCGCGCCGTGGGCGTGCGTTCAAAACTCGCACTCGTTGGTCTTCGAGACGAACGCCGCCATCAGCTCGCGGTCGCCGATCGACCACTCCGAGGGGCCGCGCATCACGCCCTGAAACATCGCGCTCATCGGCGCGCCGAAGTACTCCGGCCGGTAGGTCAACGTCTTCACGACATCGGCCGCACGGTGCCCCGAGATCATGCGGATCAGCACGAACAGCGCCTTCTTGCCGAACGTGTGCCCGGCGTCGAGGATCGAGAGCCTCACGCCTGCTCCACGATCGCGAGGACGGCATCGAGCTGCCGCGTGGCCTGACCGAGCGCCGCGCTGACCACGAGCTCGAACACCTGATCCTCGGTGAGCCCGGCGGCGATGGTCGCGGCGATGTCCTCCGCGGTGACCCGGTACGCGTTGCGCGCGACCTTCTCGATCAGCGCGCGAGCTCGCTCGTCGACGCCGGCATTCGCGAACGCCGCCGCGCGCTCGCCGGTGGTCGTCCTTCCTGGGCCGTGGACCGAGCTCTCGATGACGGCCTCTCGCAACTGCTTCGCCCGATCCGCCATGTCACCAGAGTACCGTGGTTTCGCGACCTTGTGAGAAATCGCGAATAGTTGCGGGCGACATGTCGAGCGGCGACCGCGGTCTCCGACTTCTGAGTGAAACCTCAAACAAGGAGCTTGGCGATGACGACGTACCTCTGGTTCGGCAAGAGCGGTAGGGTTCAGAACGCCCTCACACACGCGGGAGACCCGTCATGAAGTACATGCTGATGATGAACACGCCCGGCAACGGTCCGTACCAGGTCACCCGGTGGCCCGCTCAGGATCTCCAGGCCCACATCGCGTTCATGAAGCAGTTCGCCAGCAAGCTGTCCGCGGCGGGCGAGCTGGTCGGTGCGGAGGGGCTCGCGGGCCCGGACCAGGCCAAGCTGGTGAGCGCGGGAGACGGCGGCGAGCCGGTCCTCGATGGGGTGTTCCCCGAGGCCAAGGAGTTCCTCGCCGGCTACTGGATCGTCGACGTCGAGACCGCAGAGCGCGCGTATGCGATCGCCGCCGAGGCGTCGGCGGCGCCGGGACCCGCCGGCAAGCCGCTGAACCTGAAGATCGAGGTCCGTCAGGTGATGTCGGCTCCACCGAACGGCTGACCACATGCTGGACCGCAGCGCACAGCAGCAGCTGAGAGAGCTCGCGCCGCGGGTTCTGGCAGCTCTGGTGCGGCGCTATCGCGATTTCACGGCGAGAGAGGATGCGGTGCAGGAAGCGCTCGCCGCGGCCGCACAGCAATGGCCGGTGCAAGGCCGTCCCGACAACCCGCTGGGCTGGCTGATCCAGGTGGCGAGTCGGCGAATCACCGACGAGATCCGCGCGACGACGGCGCGCCGGCTCCGCGAGCAGCTGGTGGTGAGCTTGATCCCCGTCGACGAGCAGATCGCGGTCATCAGCGACGAGGTCGACGTCGACGACACGCTCGAGCTGTTATGGATGTGCTGCCACCCAGCGCTGTCGTCGAGCTCGCAGGTGGCGCTGACCTTGCGCGCGCTCGGCGGCCTCACCACGGCGGAGATCGCGCGGGCGTTTCTCGTTCCCGAGCCCACGATGGCGCAGCGGATCAGTCGCGCCAAGGCATCGATCAAGACCTCGACGGCTCGGTTCGCGCCACTCACCGTGGCCGAGCGTGCGGAGCGACTCCCTGCGATCCTCGCTGTCTTGTACCTGATCTTCAACGAGGGCTATGTGGCGACCAGTGGTGATGCCGTGGTCCGCGGGGATCTGAGCCACGAGGCGATCCGCGTGGCGCGCATGCTCGCCGGCTCCGCGGACGTGCCCGAGGTCCACGGGCTGCTCGCCCTGATGCTGCTCACCGATGCGCGTCGCGATGCCCGCGTGGGGCTGAGCGGTGAGCTGATTCCGCTCGACACACAGGATCGCAGCCGGTGGGACCGCGGCACGATCGCAGAGGGTACGGCGCTTCTCGAACGTACGCTCGCGCGCGGTGCCACCGGTCCGTACCAGGTGCAGGCCGCGATCGCTGCCTTGCACGACGAGGCGCCGAGCACCGATGCGACGGACTGGAAGCAGATCCTCGCGCTCTACGACGTGCTGCTGGCGATGACCGAAAGTCCGATGGCACGCCTCAGCCGCGCGATCGCACTCGCGATGGTGAGCGGCCCGCTCGCCGGGCTCGCCGAGATCGATCGCGTGGCGAGTGATTCACGGATCCGTGACCACCATCGGGTCGCCGCTGCACGCGCTCACCTGCACGAGCGCGCCGGCGACCGTGATGGGGCGATCGCCCAGTACCGTCGCGCCGCCAACCTGACCACCAGCACGCCGGAGCGCGACTACTTGCTGCTTCACGCGGCGCGCCTCGAGGAGGCGGTCAGGTAGCTGGACGGGCGAGCGGGAGCTTCGGGTTGTGAATGATCTGATGGCTCGCGGGGGTCGGATAGCCTGCAAGGCTGTACTCCTCGCGGATCACGCGCGAGGTCGCGAAAAACACATCCCAGTAGTTCGTATTCGCGGTGAACGGACGGACGGCGAGCACGGGACCCGACGCGGTGCCCTCGAGGACCGCGATCACCGGCTCCGGCTGGGCAAGCACGTTCGGGATCAGCGCGACCCGCACGCGCAGCCGCCGGATCGCATCGTCGATGTCGACGTCGTGCGCGAGCTGTGCGACCACATCGACGCGGCGGTAGGGGTTGGCCGTGAAGTTCTGGATGCTCTCGGCGAGGATCTTGCTGTTGCCGACGATCGTCTGGACGTTGTCGGCGGTGTCGATCGTGGTCACGAACAGCGCGATCTCTCGAACCACCCCGGTCACGCCTCCGCCGGTGATCATGTCGCCGACCTTGAACGGCCGCAGGACCACGAGGAACACACCCGCGGCGAAGTTCGCGAGCAACCCGGACCATGCCATGCCGATCGCGATGCCCGCGGCGGCGAGCAGCGCGGCGAACGTGGTGGTCTGGACGCCGAACACGCCGAGCACGAGGATCACGAGCACGAGCTTCAGCACCACGCCGAGAATGCTGTCGACGTAGCGGGTCAGCGTTGGCTCGATGTTCCGCTTCGCGAGCCGCGTGTGCACCGTCTGCGTGATCATCCGGATCGCGAACCGCCCTCCGATCCACAGCGCCAGCGCACCGAGGATCTTGGTTCCGATGTCGAACGCGACCGGAAGCGAGGTGGCGACCACGTTGTCCAGGAACGAGGGCTCTGCGAGGGGAGGCATGCACCGGTTCTACGGTATTCACCGACGCGCCCCAACGAGCGTCATCGCCTATCATGCAATCGGCACGTCGATTGCTATGTCTTAAAGCATGGCGTCCCTGTGCTTCGCGCACCCGGATCAGCTCGCTCAACAGCTGCTATCGACGCCGACCGCGGATCTGCTGAGCGTCATCGATACGTGGTGCGCAGAACACCCGGGCTGTGTCTCTCCGCTGGGGGTGCGCGACACCGATCCACTCGATCGTGAGGAGCTCGAGACCGCGGCGCGAGAGGGGCGTCCGGCGTTCCTGTTCATCGACGATGAGCCGCTGCCACCGCCGCACGCCGATGTGTGGATCTACGGCGACCCGGTGGTGGTTCGCGCCAATGCGCGTGCGATCCCGCGCTTGCGCGTGCTGACCGCGAATGCGGACGCACCGGGCGTGTTCCCGGCCGTGTTCCGGGATGGATCGCACGACCAGCTCGGGCGCCACGACCACCTGCGTGCCGCGGGCTGGCTGGTGCGAGCGTTGCGCGACCGCGCGCGAACCTACGAGGCCGTGGTGCGCGCGATCGTCGAGCTGCGTCCGCTGATCGCGACGGTGCACGAGCCGCGGGCGGTGGCTCCGGTTCCGCTGGCTGCCGTCGCGGCGCGTAGCAAGCTCGATGTCGACCTGGTTCGCCGGTGCGCGGCCGCCCTGCGGTTCCAGACGCCGGTGGTGGTCGTGGCGATCGCACTCGACCACGATCGGCTGGCCTTCCGGAGGTCCTGAGCGCCCACCGCGTGGGCCGCGGTGTTACCCTGGTGCGGGTGCAGTTTCGGTGGATGGTCTGGAGCCCCGCACCATGAGGCAACGCCACCTCGTGATGGCGCTGCTCTGCATCCTCGGCGTGATCCTCTACATCGATCGGATCTGCATCTCGATCGCACTACCGACGATCCAGAACGAGCTCGCGATCGCACCCGAGCTGCTCGGCTGGATCAGCGTCGCATTTTCGATCTCGTACGCGCTGTTCGAGATCCCGAGCGGCCATCTCGGTGACCGTCGTGGCCCGCGTGGCGTGCTCGCCCGGATCACGCTCTGGTGGTCGGTGTTCACCGCGCTGACCGGAGCGGCGGTCGGGTTCGGATCGCTGCTGGTCACCCGGTTCCTGTTCGGTGCAGGCGAAGCGGGTGCGTGGCCGAACGCGTCGTCGGTGGTCTCCAAGTGGTTTCCAGCGAACGCACGTGCCCGCGCGATGGGCATCTTCGGTGCCGCCACCGCGGTCGGCGGCGGACTCTCACCGTTGATCGTGATCCCGATCCAGCATGCCTACGGCTGACGTGCCTCGTTCTTCGTGTTCGCCGTGGCGGGGGTGGCCTGGTCGAGCGTCTGGTACGTGTGGTTCCGCGACACGCCGCTCGAGAAGGCGGTGTCCCATCAGGAGCTCGTCGAGCTGGGGGAGGTGCCGGCACACGCGAGCCATGGCCTGCGCTGGTCGGTGGCGTTGCGGCAGTCCACCATGT
>JAYUVX010000233.1:0-4735 GCA_043753855.1 Myxococcales bacterium
AGCGTGGCGCTCTCCGTGGAGGGCGAGGCGGAGCGGTCGATCACGCGCAAGATCGTCCCGTACGCCGACGAGGGCGAGCGCGAGATCACGATCCAGGCAGCGATCACTGGTACCGATGCATGGTTGTTCACGTTCGTCCACGAGGACACGATCCTCCCCAGGCGCCCCTACCTCGCGGGTCCGCCGGAGAGTGCGCCCGCGGAGCTCCGCGCGATCCGCTGACCTAGCGCCAGCGCACCCGCCGTAGCACGACGTCCGTCTGCGGCCGATCGAGCTCGCGATCCGGACCGAAGGCGAGGAAGGCGACCTGGAGGCCCGGCAGGGTTGCTCCCTTGGGCAACGTGAAGTGGAGGCGTGCGCCGCGCTCCGTGGGCTCGGTGGAGGCCAGTGTCAGATGCACGAGGCCGATCGCGACCCGTACTTCGGCCCCGGCGGGCTCGACCTCGACCTCGACGAACGTAGGATCGTTCAGGTACAGCTGCATTGCGGGAGCGACCCGGCCAGTGCTGCGGTCCCATCCGCTGCCATTGAGGTAGAGCTCGGGGGGCTTGCCGTCGGCGTCGAGGTAGCTCTCGAGCTGCGGGTCGGAGAGCGCATACTCGCCCGGCAACTCGTGCGGACGCGGTTCCGTGCGCGACAGCGCCGCCGCAGCGGTATCGCGATCGAGCAGATCCGCCGCGATCCGACCGCGCGTCTTGCTGGTGACGATCGCCGCGAGCCACAGCACGATCAGCAGCACGGATGCGACCACTCCACGCCTGCGCGCGAGCAGCCAGCGGGCACCACCTCGCCAGGCGATCACGAGCAGCGCGGCGATGGCGGGCGCCAGGTCGAGCTCGTAGCGGGACGAGATGCTCGGGGAGTGGAGGTAGAACACCGCAAGCGGCAGGCCGCCGAGGATCGTCCACGCGACGAGCCACCGCTCCTCCTCGCGTCGCTTCCACGCGAGGACCCCGATGAGGAGGCCGCCGAGGAGTACGGGGAGGTACGGCCACGAGAAGGTCGTGAAGTAGTACTCGCGCCAGCGCACGACATCGGACTGGCCGATGTGCAGATCGCGTTCGTAGAACCCGCGCGTCGCGTTGCGCTCGGGGCGGCCGAACAGGCTGCCGACGAGCTCGGTGCTCGCCTCGAGCCATCCGACCCGTTCGAATGGGTACGAGAACCGCGTCGCGACGATGTTGCCCGACAGCGACTCGATGTTGAGGCGGTGACCGAACTCGCTGCCGCGGCCAAACCTCGCCGCGTTCGTCGCGTACAGCGCTGCGCCACCCGCGATGAACAGCCCGATGCCGAGCGCGACCATCGGCAGGATGCGCCGGCCCTGTGCGCGCACGTAGATCGCGGTCGCAAGTACGGCTGTGCCGAGGCCGTAGAACCACACCGTCGGCCGCACCAGGCCGGTGAGCCCGGCGGCGAGCAGAAGGACCAGGTAGCGATTCCTCGATGGCGCGCGCACGAACGCGATCAGTCCGCCGAGCAGCATCAGCGCGGCGGAGTACGCGTAGAAGCTCGCCTCCTCGTAGACGCCCATCCGGCCGCGCACCATCGTCACGAACGCGGGCAGGAATGCGGTGATCAGCACGGACCCGCAACCGACCCACCACGCCTCGCCCTCGCGACGGAACGCGCGGAACAGCACGAACACTGCGAGCGCGAACCACGCCAGCATCGCGATCCGATCCGGGAACGGGTCCTGGCCGATGCTCCGCGCCAGCAGCTCGAACGGCGTCTGCCACAGCGGCACGCCGAGCCCCCACACCTGCTGCACACCCCCTGGCGTCCACGCGAGGTCATGGGCGATCGCATCAGGCGACGGGCTCAGTGCGACACGACCGGCGAGGAACGCATCGACCTGGGCACGGTACGCACCGCTCGCAGAGTACGCGCGACAACCGAGCTGCCGGGTCGCGAGCAGGAATACCAGCGCGACGACGATCGCTGTTCCGGCTGCGCGGGCCCGCGAGATCACGGCCGAGCGTAATACGCGACGCCGCAGTGCGGGTCTTCGGTCACGATCTTCTGGAACCTGAGACCCGCGCGGCCGAGCACCTCGTCCACCGGCTCGCGAGGCGTGACCCACTTGTGCCACTCGAGCACCACGGTATCGGTGCGCTTCAGCAGATCCGGAATGGTCTCGAGGACCTTCACCTCGAAGCCCTCGACATCGACCTTCAGCACGTCGACACGGCGGTCACCCGCGTGATCTCGCCATGCCTTGTTGAGATCCACCGTGGCGACCTTGATCTCCTCCTGCTTGCCCTTCGCCGGGATGTTCGGGTTCAGCGTGGTGGCCGAGCCCGAGATGTTCGACGGGTTGAGGAAGAACGGTGCCTCTGCGAGATCGAGCGGATAACCGACGACGCCCCAGATGCCCTTCACGTTGCGCCAGTCGTTGTCCTCGATGTGGAACCGCGTCTCGTCGGCCATCTTGGGGTTCGCATCGACCGACATTCCGAACGCATCCGCGTTGCCGATCTGCTCCATCGCGTAGCAGGTGAAGTACCCGACGTTCGATCCGAGGTCGACGAACGTCTTCACGTCCCGGCCCTCGAACGGATCGCGATAGACCTGACGGTTGAAGATCTCGTCCGCCATGAGCAGGCTCTCGCCGTATCGAACGCGGTAGCGCGTGCCGTTGGGGAGCATGCGCTTGAGCGGCCGCCACGACAGCATCTTCGACGCGATCTCGACGAGCTTCAGCGCCTTGATCGCCTTGTGGAACTCGGGGCGCAGCTGCAGCCGCGACATCAAGGTAGGCTTCAGATGAGTGGGCTCGGACATCACGGGGGACGGCTTACCACACCCCCGCCCGCTCAGGGCGCGAAGGTCTCGAGCACGCTTGGCCAGCCTCCGGCGCCGCCCGCGAGCAGCACGAGCTTGCCGGTTCCCGTGACGGCGATCTCGCCGTCCGCGAGCCCGCTGATCGCCGCGCCGGGCCCGGTGCGAGCTCCGAACTTGTCGATGCTCCACTCGAGCGCGCCGGCCGTGCTGTAGACCTCGATGACACCGCCGGCGACCATTTGGTGGCCGTGGTGCTTGCGCAGGACCGCGACGCGGCCGTCAGGCAGCATCGTGATCTCGCCGCCGCCCGTGTTGCCCGTCTTGTCGAGCTGGACCGAGTACGTTTGCGTTCCTCCCGCCGCGAACTTGGTCAGCATCGCGGGCGAGAGGACGGTGTCGAGCTGGATCATGCCGTCGCTCAGCACGGCGAACCCGCCGGATGCGTCGAGCGGCGTCGGGGCCTTCGATCGACAGCTCCAGCCCCGAGGCGCCATTCGCGGTGGTGTTCGTGATCTGCACCACGGCGTTCGAGGTCTGCCCGACCTGCGTCCTCGGGAACGTCAGCTCAGTGACGGTGCCGCACCGCGCGGAGGCCTCGAGCACGATGCTCGCGCCGCTATCGTCGCCGCCGCCACACGCGACCGCCCCGACAACCACCAACACGGCCTTGCGTATGGTTGCGATGGTATCAGTCGCGCGACGATCGCCCGGTATGTCAGCGGCACTCCGTGCCGCGAATCACGGAACCGCGCACGCCGTCGCGACATCCAGCGTGGCGACCTTCAACCCGAGGCCGAACTCCTGCGGGATCAGGCTCTCGAGCTCGACGACGTTGGCTCCTTTCTTCACGCGGTTGGCGGGAACGCTGAACGCCAAGGTCCGGCTCGGGACCGGCGGCGTCACCTGCAGACCGTTGATCGAGAGCCGCGCATAGGTGGTGCTCGGAAACGTGAAGGTCAGCCGGAGATCGCAGACACGATCGACGCGGATCATGAGCTGGCCCGCGGGGACGTCCCGCTCGTGCTTCACCTCGACCCCGAACTTGGTCAGCACGGTCTTGCAGGCATTTGCCCGTGGATCGGTGTGGGCGACGGGGCAGCGCGTGTAGCCCCTGATGGTGTTCACCGGAACAGCGTCTTCCGGGTACAGTGTCGGAGATTGCCAGCCGAGGAGCAGGTTGCTCTCTGCGAGCAAGCTACCGAAATCCAGGTGGGTGGTGACGGGAAGGCCGGCGCCGAGGAGTCCCATCACGGTGGCGCGATCGATCCGGTACACGGCGAAGCCGCTGAGCTGGAGCACCTTCTCCGCGTGGACCGCGGTGAGGTTCTTCACGACGCGGCGGTCGTAGTCGGCGATCAACGCGTTGGTCTTCGCCTTGTTAAGATCGGGCCAGCCGGTGACCGCCCACAACCGGCGCGGTGCCGCGAGCGGCCACAGCGACTTGTCGATGAACCGCGACGCCGGGTCGGTGAAGATGACCGCGTGGACGTAGTCGGTCCCCGTGAGATCGAACACGCGCAGCATCTGCTGTGGGGCGCCGCTAGCGTCGTCCGCGTCGAGCGCCGCCCAGCTGTGGTGCTCGAACGAGGCCTGGATGTGGCCATCGGACATCAGGTTCGACATCAGGAAGTCGTTGTGGTCGTTGGCCGCGAGGTACGCGTTGGTCTTTGCCACGTCCTCGCGATCGAGCACCGACCGGGGGTGCGTGAACATGAAGTAGAACGACCACAGCGGCGCCAGCACGAGCCATGCGAGCGCGAAGCCGCGAAGCAGTGGGCGCGCGTCGAGTAGTCGACCGAGGAGCAGCGCGGATCCGATCGCGTAGAACGGCAGCAGCACCTGCGATGCGAGCATCTGCGACGCCGCGAGCTGAGCGAACACGTAGAGGAAGGCGAGGGCGGCCAGGAGCATCCACGCCGCAGTGTCCTTCAGTGCAGAACCAACGCTGGTC
>JAYUVX010000234.1:0-40049 GCA_043753855.1 Myxococcales bacterium
CGATCGCCACCGCACCGTCGACGACACGCCGTACGGCGGCGGGCCGGGCATGGTGATGAAGTCCGAGCCGCTGCTCGCAGCGATCGCGAAGGCCACCGAGGCCGCACCCGCGCACCGGATCCTGCTGTCCCCGGCCGGCGCACCGCTCACCCAGGCCCGCGTGAAGGCGCTCGCGCAGCTGCCGCACCTCGTGCTCGTGTGCGGTCGCTACGAGGGGATCGACGAGCGCGTGATCGAGCTGGCGATCGACGAGGAGATCTCGCTCGGCGACTACGTGCTCTCGGGCGGGGAGCTTGGTGCGCTCGTGCTCATCGATGCGTGCGCGCGGCTCGTGCCCGGCGTGCTCGGCGAGCCGACCTCTGCCGACGACGAATCGCACTCCGCCGGTCTACTCGAGTATCCGCAGTACACGCGGCCCGCGAAGCTCGGCGATTCCGAGGTCCCCGCGGTGCTGCAGTCCGGCAATCACGCCGTGATCGCCGCGTGGCGTCGTCAGCAATCGCTCGCCCGCACAGCCGCGCGCCGTCCCGATCTGTTCGCGCGCCTGCACCCGACCAAGGCCGACGCCAAGCTGCTGCCGCCGGCGCTCGCGCAGCGCACCCACCTCGCGCTCGTGCATCACCCGGTCGTCAATCGCACCGGCGAGCTGGTCACCACCGCGCTGACCAACTTCGACATCCATGATCTCGCGCGCTCCACGATGACCTACGGGCTCGCCGCGTATCACATCGTCACGCCGATCACGTCGCAGCGCGAGAAGGCCGAGCACATCGCGCACATCTGGCTCGAGGAGCAGGGCTCGCTGAAGCGCCGCCCGCCCGCGAAGGGCTCGCGCGAGGGTGCGATGGCGCTGATCCGCACAGCGGACTCGATCGACACCGTGATCGCCGAGCTCACGAGCGAGTACGGAAGGGCTCCGCTGGTGGTCGCGACCAGCGCCCGCGCCGAGTCATTTCCGGCTGCCGAGCGCCGGACCCCGGATCAGCTGCGCTCCGAGACGTCCGTTCGTCCGGACCCCCTGCTGATTCTGCTGGGGACTGGGTGGGGGCTGGCCGATCAGCTGATTCCCTCAGTGTCTCGGCTGCTTGCGCCGATCGAGGGCCGCTCGGACTGGAATCATTTGTCGGTCCGCAGCGCGGGGGCGATCCTCCTCGATCGACTGTTCGGGCGCCCGGCTTGACGTCCATGGGTGATCTCTGGCAGAACCCTGCGTCCCAGCGGACGTTTTTGCCGGAATCCGGAATGATGAACATGAGCGCCCAGCGAATCCTCGACAGCATCAACAAGTCTCAAAATCGCCAGGCGCCCCTTCCCGAGTTTCGCCCAGGCGACTCGATCAAGGTCTGGGCGAAGATCCGCGAAGGTGAGAAGACCCGCCTCCAGGCCTTCGAAGGCGTGTGCATCCGCCGCGTGTCGAAGGGCTCGCGGTCGACGTTCACCGTTCGCAAGATCTCGTACGGCGTCGGCGTGGAGCGCGTGTTCCCCGACAACTCGCCGAACATCGACAAGGTCGAGGTGGTCATGCGCGGTCGCGTGCACCAAGCCAAGCTCTACTACCTGCGCGATCTGTCCGGTAAGGCAGCTCGGATCAAGGAGCGCGATGGCGCGTATGATTCGGCGATCGCCGCCGAGGAAGCCGCCGAGCTCGCCGCTGCCGCCGCCGAACCGGCGCCGGTCGCCGAGGGCGCTACCCCGCAGGCGAAGAAGGTGAAGAAGGAGCGCAAGCCGAAGAAGAAGGACAAGGCCGCGTAACACGCGCGTCATGTCCGGGGCTTCTTCAGCTTCGGTGACTTGGAGTTTCTTGCGAGGGAGGGGAAGGACTGTGGGCTGTGGAGACAACGACCCGCGAAACGGGTGCGTCCGCCGAGGACCGCGCCGCTGCAGCGCTCGAAGCTGCGGGTTACACGATCATCCAGCGTAACTGGACCTGCGACGTCGGCGAGCTCGATGTCGTCGCCCGCGAACGCGACATCCTCGTGTTCGTCGAGGTTCGCAGCCGCGCGAATGCGGGCCACGGCCACGCCGCCGAGATGGTGACGCCTGCAAAGCGTCGCAGGGTCTCGCGAGTGGCCGCGGCGTACCTCGGCCTCGAGCGACCGGTGTTCGAGGAGTGCCGGTTCGATGTCGTCGCGATCACCGGCGAGCAGCTGGACATCGTCCGCGACGCCTGGCGCCTCATGCGCTGACCGGCGGACCTCGGGACGATCCGCCGCCGGCGCTCTGGCAAGCCCGGGCACGACGAGGTCTCCGTGATCGCGACGCTCGCCGAGGACCTCGCGAGCTCCGAGCAGATCCCCGGCCAGTACCACCGGATCGCGCCTCTGCTCGTGCCAGGTCACGTGTGGTGCGTGTTCGAGCTATCCGGACCCGGAGGCGCGGACATCGTCGCCTCAAGGGCCTTGTCGCGCGCGGCGGTCGATGGGCGTGTTTCCCGAAGCCGTGGCAGGTGTTCGCGCCGACCGACGTCGTCGAGAGCCGATCGGGGTCTGTTCAGGTCTCGGGCGTACCCTGGCGGTGGAACAGCTGCCTGATCCAGCTGCCGACGCCGAGATCCGGCGAGCTCACGTGGTGCAGCGCGGTCTGGAGCTCGGACTCGTCGAACCACACGCCGTGCGGGGCGCAACGATCGATCGTGACGGCCTCGAGCACCTCGACGGTCATAAGCTCGGCGCACACCGGGCAATGCCGATCGGAGCCGGCGCCTGCGACCGCGGGGATCTCCCACGGCTGCGCCGTCATCTCCTCGACCATCGCGGTCAGCGCCGCGTTCTCGACGAACGACCCGGAGCAGGTGGTGCAGCTCCAGCGATCGCCGTGATAGTGGAGCCGCGTCTCCTTGCAGACCGGGCAGCCGAGCCGGCGATCCTTGTATGCGCTCACGAACAGGGTGTGGACCCGCGGCCGCGCATCGCGCCACTCGCTGATCGCGAGCCGGCGGGTCGCGGGACCGCTGCCGACCGCATTTTCGATCGACCGCAGCGTGGTGGCCATGCCGCCGCTGACCGGGGTGGCGATCCCTCCGCGCGATGCGGCGCGCGGAGAGTGACTCGCGCGCGCGAACACCGCGGTCATCGCCTCGCGCGGCATCCACACGCCATCGCGATCGCAGCGCATGAACCGGCCCTTCAGCGCCAGCTTGCCGATCGACAGCGTGCTCGAGGACATCTCGCGCGTGCACCGCGGGCACGCCTGGGTCGAGGGTTGCTCGTCGGCGATCACTAGCGGCTCGATGCCTCCATCGAGCTCGTGGATCGAGGCGGCAAAGTCGTCCGCCTCGATCATCATGCCGTTGCACTCGTCGCACACGAGCCGGCGGCCGAACTCGCGAAGCGGCGAGCTCGGGCAGCTCGGGCACTGGAATCCGGAGGTTCGGTAGACATCGCTCATGGCCGGACTCTACCGTCGATTCCTCCTCCTTCCGCCCGGTGCGCGCGCTACGATCTCACCATGGTGAGGAGCATCGCGACGGCGGTCCTGCTCGCGGCTCCGGCCGCGGGCTGCGCGTTCGACAACCACGCTGCCGATCGTCCGGCGCGATTTCAGGCGTCGCTGAACTCGCGGCGGATCCCATCGAGCACACGAGATCCCGGGTCCAACGTCGCCCCGCGGAGCACCACACCTCCCGGTGAGGTCGAGGCTCTGCCGACGACGTCGCCGATCACCGGCTCGGCGCAGTTCACGATGCAGTGGCGCGACCACGTGTATCTCGGCGCCGAGGCCGAGGCCGGAACCCTCGGGATTCAGGGCTCGAGCTTCGCCGGTGCGTACGGGATCGCCGGCTGGGGATCGTCGTCGCCGCTCGGGACCCTCGGCGCGGAGCTCGCGATCGGTCCACGCACGCTGCGCTATTCCGTGGATTCGGCAAACCTGACGACCACCGCGTTCGAGCCTCGCGTGCACGCGGAGCTCTGGCTGACCTCGCAGATCACGTTCGGCGCCGCCGTCGGCGCGAGCCTCGCCGATCAGAGCGTGATGGCCGGCATGTACCTCAGCGTATACTCCCACGACTTCAACGTCTGGGCCCGACGCCGCTAGCCGACCCCGCTAGCCGACGCCGCTAGATCACTTGAAGAGTGCCCCTGCAAGTTACCTTGCCAGAGTGCCCCTGCAGTTACTTGCAGAGTGGATACGCCGAGTTGCCGCTGCGACCGTTCAGGTTGCAGCACGCGTTGTCGGCGTTGGTCGCATCGCACGCCTTGGGCGTGGTGAGCTTCCCGGACTCGGGGACGACCACGTAGTCCTTGCAGATACAGAACTTGCGACAGCAAAACGGGCCGACGGTGACGGCCACGCCGCACGTGAAGCCGGTGGTGCAGGGCGACTCGGGGACGCGATCGCAATCGCTATCCGAGCTGCACTCGGCGGTGCATAGGCCGTTGTTCCCGGCCGGGAACGACGAGCCCGGCGGCAGCTCGCGCCCGAGCGGGATGCGGAGACAGGTGCGAGACACGCAGTCGAGCGAGGGCGACGCGACGACGACCTCGGTCGCCGCGGGCATCTGCGAGCCGAGATCGCAGATGCGACCGACCGGGTTATCCGCGCATGCACCCGCGAGGAGTCCACCTAGGAGGGTCCCCAACAGCACGACGTGCCTGCGTGGATTCATCGCGGGCGATAATATGAGCACGGGAGTCCAAGTCAAGGGAACGACTCCAAACAACGCCTGGTCTCGCCCTCGATTGTCGATCGCCGGTCTCGCAGGTGCCTCACAGCTCATGACCGTTGGTGTCGTGAACGATGGAATCCGTCAGCGCAACAGCAGGAAGTGATCCGGTGTCCCTGCGTGGTCCGCGCGTCGGACGTACGTCGCCTTGACACTGTGCGTCCGCTTGCAGATGATTCGCCCGGGCCGGTCTCCTAGCGGATTCATGGGCCGACCCTTGCCTCGGAGGAACTTGATGCGGTTGCTCACACAGATGTCCTTGTTCGCGCTCGCGGCGCTGTCGATCCAGACAGCCGCGGCTGCTCCTGATTCCAAGAAGGCTCCGGCCGGCAAGGGCAACGGGGACATGGAGTTCGAGCCGGATAGCGCGAGCTCCACGCCGCCGAGCAAGACGCTCGAGCGCGCGATCAAGCTCTACGACAAGAAGGACTTCTTCTCGGCTTCGATCGAGCTGAAGAAGGTCCTCGATGGCGAGAGCGGCGACGACGCGAAGAACAAGCAGCGCGCCGAGTTCTTCATGGGGAAGACCCTCTATCAGATGGGGTTCTACGCCGGCTCGCTCGCCTACTTCGACAAGATCGTCCAGGGCGGCGACGCGCACACCTATCACGGTGCCGCGCTGAAGTGGCTCGCCGCGCTCTCGCGCGTGTTGCCCGAGACCTCGGGCATCCTCGAGAAGATCGGCACCTATGATCAGAAGGCGCTCGATGATCCGAGCCTCGCCTCGGTCAAGGATGAGCTGCTGTTTCTCCTCGGACGTCACTACTATCGCCACGGCGGCGATGGTGACTTCGACAAGGCGATCTCCCTGTTCAACCAGGTCGACCGCAACAGCGAATTCTACATCAAGGCCAAGTTCTTCGAGGGCGTCACGTACGTCCGCAAGTTCGAAGGCAAGCCGGCCGTCGACGCGTTCAAGGAGATCCTGGTGATCGGCCAGGAGCGGCCGAAGGCCTACAAGGCCGACGACGTCGAGAACTACAACGAGCTCGCGCAGCTGCAGATGGCGCGCGTGTTCTACTCGACGCAGCAGTTCGACACGTCGATCAAATACTTCGAGAAGCTCGACCAGAACTCGCTCGACTGGACCGAGTCGTTGTTCGAGGCCTCGTGGGCGTACTACATGAAGACGCTCAACTCGAAGGCGCTCGGCAATATCCACACGCTGAACGCGCCGTACTTCGAGACCCAGTTCTTCCCGGAGTCGCTGCTCCTGAAGGCGGTCATCTACTTCAAGTACTGCCTCTACGATCAGGCCGAAGAGGCGATCCAGGACTACAACGACAAGTACATCCCGCTCGCGAAG
Organism: Myxococcales bacterium; assembly: GCA_043753855.1. Classification (GTDB taxonomy): domain Bacteria; phylum Myxococcota_A; class Polyangia; order Haliangiales; family Haliangiaceae; genus JABFXX01. The sequence goes on from JAYUVX010000234.1 coordinate 5,970, forward strand.
AACCTGACGGACCTCGTCGCGAAGTACGACGACAACGCCGAGTTCTACGACTACGTGAAGAAGGTCAAGGCGACGAAGGCCGGCCTCGACATCAACACCCAGCGGCTCGTCATGAGCGTGCTCAATGACAAGACGCTGCTGAAGACGTTCGCGTGGGTCGACGAGCTCAACCACGAGCTCGAGATGCTGCAGAAGTCCGACAAGGCGTGGCAGACCACGCAGGTCGCCGCCGAGGTTCTGCAGGAGCTCACGGTGCAGCAGTCAGTCGCCGCTGCGGACGCCGGCAAGGTCGCTCGTGACCGCGTCGAGCGGCTCGCGCGCGAGCTGCGGGCGCTGTCGAACGATGGCCTCAAGATCAAGTTCGAGATCTTGAACGGCAAGGCGGAGAAGCTCTCGGCCGAGTCGATCTCGAAGGCCGGGCGCGTGTCGGCCGACCACAAGGAAGAGCCGATCGTCGTCGACGACGAGCACTTCCAGTGGAAGTTCAACGGTGAGTACTGGAAGGATGAGCTGGGTTACTACCGGTTCAAGATCCGGTCGAAGTGCCCCAAGTGATTCAGTGAACCCCGAGCGAGCCCGGACGTTAATGTCGGGCTCGCGGTCGTTTTCGGGGCTCGGTTTCGCGAAACCGCCAATGACAAACCCGTGACGACTCCCTCGATCGAGTTCGTTACTGTTCGATCGCCTCGCCAGCAAACTCTCTCGAACGTCCCGCCGGAGCAAAGGGAAGCAGAATGTCCAAACTGAAGCTCGCGATCCTCGGAGTGCTCGTCCTGAGCACGTCTGCGATGGCCCAGAAGGCCAAGTACACCCGCCAGCAAGACGTCAAGATCGACGTCAAGCTGTCGGACCGCGTGAAGCCGATCGTGCAGGCGCCCGTCGATCCGAAGACGACGCAGCCGACGTTGTCGGCCGACGACGTCCTCTCGATCGAGGGCCTGGTCGGCAACATTCGCGGTGAGCAGGAGCAGATCCTCGCGCAGATCATCGCCAACACGCCGGACTCCGACGTCGACGAGAAGTCCGACGCGTACTTCCGGCTCGGCGAGCTCTACGCCAAGCAGCAGCGCTACTGGCGCCTGAAGGGCGTCGAGCTGCAGATCAAGGCCGACAGCGCCAAGGGCCCGGACAAGGGAAAGCTGCAGAAGGACGCGCAGGCAGGCGCCGCAAAAGCCAAGGACTACCTGCTGAAGGCCGTGAAGACGTACAAGGGCCTCACCGACAACGACGCGTTCCGCAACTATCCCAAGATGGATATGGCGCTGTTCTACTACGGGTACACGCTGCAGGGCGGCAAGTACATGAAGGAGGCGCGGGCAGTCTACGACAAGCTGCTGAAGAACTACCCGAACAGCAAGTACGTCCCCGAGGCGCACCTCGCGTTCGCCGACTACTACTTCGAAGCCGGGCAGCTCGCCGACGCGGAGAGCCGCTACAAGATGGTCCTCAAGTTCCCGAAGTCATCCGCGTACTACTACGCGATGTACAAGATGGGCTGGATCCACCTGAACCTCCAGCGGTTCCAGGAGGCGCTCGAGACGTTCTTCCAGGTCGCGCAGGCGACCAAGAGCGACAAGAAGCAGGAGACCCTCAACCGCGCCGCGAAGAAGGACTTCGTCCGCGCCTACGCCGAGATCGGCAAGGCCGACAAGGCGTACCCCGCGTTCCAGCGCGTCGACAACAAGTACGCGTTCAACATGCTCCAGATCCTCGCGGACCTCTACCTCGCGCAGGGCAAGAGCGACAAGGCGATCTACGTTTATCACGAGCTGATGAAGACCGCCCCGACGGACAAGAACGTCTGTCTCTGGCAGTACAACATCTCGCACGCGATGCTCTCGATGCCGGGCGCCGTCAACGGCGACAAGGTGAAGGAGATCGAGAACCTCGTCCGCCTGTGGGGCGCGCTGAAGCCGAAGAAGGTGCTGCCCGCCGCCGAGGCGCAGGAGTGCCATGATAACGCGGCCGCGATGTCGGGCGAGCTCGCTCGCGCGTATCACTCGGAGTCCGCGAAGACCAAGAACCCGGAGACGCTCGCGTACGCCGAGAAGCTCTACAAAGTCTACCTCGACGTGTTCACCGACGCCGAGGACTACGCGCAGACCCAGTACTTCTACGCCGAGCTGATCTGGAGCCGGGCGGAGAACGAGAAGAACCCGCGCCTGCAAACCGAGCTGTGGGAGAACGCCGCGGTCGCGTTCACCGATGTCGTCAAGGGCGGCAAGGTCGATGCGAAGCTGATGAAGGAGGCCGCGTACGCCGCCGTCCTCGGCTGGAAGAACGCGCTCAACGTCGACCCGCGCGTCAAGCAGCAGGCCGACAAGGTCGAGGACCCGACCAAGGACTTCGACAAGGTTCCGGAGCCCAAGCCGATCCCGCCGCGCGAGGAGAAGATGCTCGCGGCATTCGATATCTACATCAACTACATCAAGGACCCCAAGGACGACGAGCTGGTCGGGATGAAGTTCCTGAAGGCGAACATCTATCGCCGCTACAACCAGTTCGACAAGGCGATCCCGCTGTTCCTCGACATCCTCGATCACCACCGCCAGCACGAGACCGCGGAGTTCGCCGCGAACCTGCTGCTCGATACCTACAACCGCACGCAGAAGTACGACGAGATGATCGCGCTGGTCGAGAAGCTCGATGGCGACCAGAAGTTCCTCGAGGGCAAGGATGACCTCAAGGAGACGCTCAACACCCTGAAGGCGCAGTCGATGCGCAAGAAGGCAGAGGGTCTCGAGAAGAAGGCGAAGGAGACCAAGGACTTCGGCATGTACGTGCAGTGCGGCCAGGCCTACTTCGACATCTACAACCGCGACCCCGAGAACAAGAAGAACGACGAGGTCCTCTACAACGCCGGCGTCTGCTACGAGCAAGGCAAGTCGATCGGCGCCGCGATCTCGGCGTTCGGTCTGCTCCAGAAGTACTACGCCACGAGCAAGCTGACGGCCAAGGCGCTCGCCCGCATGGGCAAGGCGTACGGTGACGTCGCGTTCTACGACAAGGCGTCGGAGAAGCTCGAGGAGTACGCGAAGAAGTACGCCGGCGAGAAGGACGCGTACGACGCGATGTCCGACGCGGTGTTCTACCGCAAGGGCATCGGCGATGACGCCAAGGCGATCGAGAACACGAACTACTTCATTCGTACGTTCGGCGCGAAGAAGCCGGCCGAGGCGGCGAACGCCAAGTTCTCGCTGACCTCGGTCTACGAGAAGCAGGGCGACAAGGACGCGGTCATCAAGCACCTCCGCGACTACATCCGCAGCTACCCGAAGGGTGGCGACGATCGCCTGGTGATCGCCAACGCCAAGATCGGCGCGATCCTCTGGGAGCAGAGCTGCCCGGTGAAGCAGGTCGATGGCTCGTGCGTGAAGATCATCCGCGAGCGCGCGATCAACATCAAAAAGAAGAAGCGCGGTAAGGGCGGCAACGATCAGCCCACGCAGTGCGGTCCGGACTCCAAGATCAAGCTGACCGTCGTGAAGCGCGACGAGCGCAAGATGAAGGAAGCGCTCGCCGCGTACGGAGCGGCCTCGAAGATCTTCGAGAAGACCCAGGGCAAGACCGGCGGAGACGAGGGTGGCGCGCGCTACTACTACGGCCTCGCGAAGGTCGCCGAGGCCGACAAGGACTTCGAGGCATACCTCGCTCTGACGTTCCCGCAGAACCTGAACTTCGACCCGGACCCGAAGAAGAAGGCCGAGACGGCGAAGAGCCTGAAGCGGTTCAACGACTGGGTCGAGCAGAAGAAGAAGGTCGGCGGCAGCGCGACCAGCAAGTACGAGGGTGTGCTCGCGATCAAGGACGCTGCGAACTCGATCACCGCGGCAGCTCGCCTCGGCCAGATCTCGCAGAACTTCTCGGACGCACTGTTCACGGCCGAGATTCCGAAGGACGTCCGCACCGGCGAGTTTGCCGACGAGAAGGTCGAGGCGTTCTGCGACAAGATGACGGAGGTCGCCGAGCCGCTCGAGGCCGCATCGCTCAACGCGTATGGCGTGTGTCTGTCGAAGTCGACCGAGCTCGGCTGGTTCAGCGAGTGGTCGAAGATGTGCGAGCGCGAGCTCGGACAGATCAAGCCCGAAGAGTACCCGTCGGCCTCCGAGCTCCGCGCTGACCCCACGCTGGTCGCGCCGGTGATCGCGGTCGAGCCCCCCGTTCAGAAGCTGGATTGAGGAGAACGAGAACATGACGAACACCAACAAGATCATCCTCGCGGCGATGCTCCTCGCCGCCTGTGGCGGTGGGCCGAAGAAGGGCTCGGGACTCGGTGCGGGCAAGGATGTTCCGCCGCCGCCGACCGTGCTGAAGACCGACACCAGCACTCCGGGCAAGACCGTGCCGAAGCGCGAGGTCAGCCAGGACGCGAAGAAGGACTACGAGTCCGCGATGGCGAACTTCGCCAACAGCGACAAGGCCGCGTGGAACGAGAGCGCGTGCCGGGGTTCGGCGGATCGGTTCGCCGCGGTCGTTCGCGAGCACTCCGACCTGGTCGAGGCGCAGTTCATGGTGGGGCTGTCCTACCACCGCTGCAATCTGCTCAAGGAGGCCGAGGCCGCGTACCAGGCCGCGTCGCACATGAAGGGCGACGCGACGAAGATCGCGATGTCGCTGTCGAACCTCGGCGAGATCTACTACCGCGCTGGCAAGGTCGATGGCGCCAAGCAGTACTGGGAGTCGGCGGTCAAGGCGAACGGCAAGCTGCAGGCCGCCCGCATCAACCTCGCCACGATCGAGCTCGAGCAGATGCGCAAGGTTGGGGAGAAGAGCCCCGAGTGGAAGAAGCTCGAGGAGGACGCGCGGTTCAACCTGTCGAACGTGCTCGGCGTGAACTCCGATAGCTTCGAGGCGTACACGGTGTACGGCCTCGTCTACATGGAGGGCTACCAGAAGAACAAGAACCGCCTCGACCTCGCGAAGCTGCTGCTCGACGAGGCCAAGAAGCGGAACGAGAAGTACGCGCCGCTGCAGAACGCGTTCGGTCTCTACTACATGCGGCGCAACGCTCTCTCGCTCGCGCTCCAGAACTTCCAGACGGCCGTCGAGGCCGACCCGAAGTTCATCGAGGCGCGGATGAACGTCGGCCTGACCACGCTCGGGTTCCGGAACTATCCGACGTCGAAGGAGCAGTTCTCGAAGGTCATCGAGCTCGACCCCAAGCGCTACGACGCATACATCGGTCTGGGCGCCGCGCTCCGCGGTCTCAAGGATCTCGATGCGGCCGAGGCGGCCTACAAGAAGGCGAAGGATCTCGACCCCCGTCGTGGCGAGGCCTACTACAATCTCGGCGTCCTCTATAAGGACTTCCGTGCCAGCAAGCAGGAGGACCTGAAGGCGTCGCTCGGCACTTACGCGACCGCGAAGGACTACTTCAAGCAGTTCCTCGACAAGCAAGGCGACGAGTCCGACAAGGCGGAGGCGAAGGAGCAGGTGACCTTGATCGACAAGACGACGACCCAGATCGGGACGTTCTTGAAGAACCAGGCCAACATGCCGGCTCCACCCCCGACGCCTCCGGCCCAGCCGGCCCCGGCAGCGGGCGCTGCTCCGGCCGGTGCGGCCCCGGCGCCAGCCCCGGCTCCAGCTCCGAAGAAGTAACTAGCTGAAACCACTCGGGGCAGGGCGCGCAACCTGCCCCGAGATCGTTGTGTCTGGCAATCGCGGAACGTTTTGGAAAGAATCTCGGAACCAAGAACCAAACCCGGTGTCGGAGTCTCCGTGCTCACGGATCTCTGCAGCGGGACGAACCTGAAAGGGTCGACCACCATGCGGAAGCTCGTTTCGGCACTCGCGCTGTCTATTTCCTTCGTCGGCCTCGTCGGTTCCACCGCGCTCGCTCAGCCTGCCAAGGGCGGAGACAAGGGCGGCGGTGGTAGCAAGGTCAAGGTCTATGACTTCTCGGGGGATACGATCGAGGGAGACCTCGTGAAGCCCGAGGGGACCGACGTCAGCGTGACCGATTTCGGCAAGCACTCGTCCCTGATCAAGATCCGCACGAACTTCATCCCCGAGATCATCAAGTCGGCTGAGGATTTGTAGTCGCTTCCGAGCGACTTCGATCCCCGGCCTGGTTCGACGTAGTTCTCCCAACTGGAGAGTCCAATGGCCGGCGCAAAAGTACCCCTCACGTTCCGCATCTTCAAAGGCGACCAGCTGCTCCGCGAGGAGAAGCTCAGCCTGAGCGTCATCAAGCTCGGCAAGGTCCCTTCGGCTCACCTGAAGCTCGACGACGAGACGGTGAGTCGGATGCACGCGATCATCGAGGTCAACGGACCCGGTGACGTGAGCATCATCGACCTCGGATCGACCAAGGGTACGTTCGTCAACGGCCAGAAGGTCAACAAGGCGAAGCTGCAGTCCGGCGACACGATCGTCGTCGGCGAGACCCGCATCGAGCTCGCGATCGGATCCGGCGAGGAAGACGACGTCGCGACGTCGGTCAACCTGCCGAGCGCCCCGATGGGTGGACAGGATGTCGTCGCTTCGACCCCGCGCCCCATGGCTCCGCCGCCGCCGGCGCACGCGATGGCGCAGACGATGCCAGCTCCGCCGGCGCCCGCGTCGCGCGCACCCGCACCGCAGCCCCCTCCGGCACCGCAGCAGTTCACGCCGGCTCCGCAGCCGTCGTTCTCCGCGCCGCCGCAGTCGAGCGTTCGCCCGCCGCCGGGCATGCAGGGTGGCTCGGCGATCTACGGCACCGCGACGCAGGGTCCCGCCGCTGGCTTCCAGGCCTCGATGGCTGGCGAAGCCGACGACATGGGTGGCGCTCGCGCCGTCGAAGTCGCCGCGATGCTCGGCGACTCCGTCGTCAGCGTGAAGCACTGCATGGACCCGCGCAGCGGCAAGGTCACCCCGATGACCTATGGCTCGTTCGCGTTCGCGCTTGCGATGATCCTGATGTCGGCCGTGTCGTTCTACATGGCCGTCGACAACGCCGCCTACAACAAGGGCAAGTACGACTACGAGACCCAAGTCCTGAAGAAGCCGGGCTTCGCGGTCCGTCCGCGGGTCCTGCCGATGGCGTACGACTGGATGATGTTCGGCGGCTTCTTCCTCGGCATCATGGGCGCGACCTACGGTCTCGCGCGCATGCGCTCGGAGAAGCGGAGCCCGTTCTTCCGCATCGGCACCGCGCCGGGCGTGGAGTTCGCGACCGAGGGCGCTCCGTCGGCGGACTTCCCGCTGGTCGCGCCCGCGGGCGATGACTTCGCGTTCAACTTCGCGAGCGGCATGGAAGGCGAGATGGTCGTCAACGGCCAGTCGACGTCGCTCCAGGAGCTGGCGTCGCAGGGCCGGACGACGATCTCCCCGATCCCTCCCGGCGCGAAGATCCGCGTCCGCGCCGGCAAGACCACGTTCCTGGTCTCCTCGGTTCCGCAGCCGCGCAAGCACGTGATGCCGCTGTTCGCGGCGCTCGAGAGCCGCGTGCTCGCGTACTTCGCCGGCTCGCTCGCGGCCCACCTCGGCTTCTGGCTCGTGCTCGAGCAGATTCCGGTCGAGGACTCGGGCGCGAACATCGATCTTGCCTCGCTCGAGGACACGTCGACCCGGACCAACAGCGCGTCGCAGGACGATCCCCCGCCACCCGAGGAGGAGGAGAAGCCCGATGACGGCGCCGACGAGTCCGGTGGTACCGGCACGGCGATGGCTCTCGAAGAGGGCAAGATGGGCAAGAAGGACTCGGAGCGCGCCGAGGGCCAGTACAAGATGAAGAAGGAGCAGGAGGACCCGCAGCTCGCGCGCCAGCAGGCGATCGAGCAGGCGCGCACCGCCGGTATCCTCGGTTCGTCGGCCCTGACCCAGGGTGGCGCGTTCGCCTCCCTCACCGGCACCGGCGACATCTCCAGCGGCTTCGATGACGGCAACATTTACGGCGGTCTGCTCGGTAACGAGGCCGGCGAGATGAACGGTGGCTTTGGCTTCGGTCGCTCGGGCTTCGGGCCCGGCGGCGGCGGCACCGGCTGGGGCACGATCGGGACCGGCCGCTACGGCACGATCGGTCACGGCTCGGGCACCGGTTCGGGGTACGGCGTCGGTGGTGGTCGCGGTGGTATGCGCGGCCGTACCTCATCGGTCCCGACCGTCTCCATCGGTCAGCCTAACGCACAGGGTGATCTCGATAAGGCGATCATCCGTCGCTACATCAAGCGCAACATCCAGAAGATCCAGTACTGCTACGAGAAGGAGCTGCTCGCGAAGCCGGGCCTCGCCGGCACCGTTACGACGCAGTTCTTCATCACCCCGAACGGTAACGTGGCCTCGTCCTCGGGCTCGGGCGTCGACGGTAACGTCGCTTCCTGCGTGGCCGGCGTCATCAAGGACATCGAGTTCCCGAAGCCGAAGGGCGGCGGTGGCGTGCAGGTCAACTATCCGTTCACCTTCCGTCCCGCTGGTTCGTGAGCTAGCGACTCGACATGACTCTGACGAAAGGCCAGCAGCGTGCTGGCCTCGTCGGTTTTCGGGACCTGAAAGAGAGGAGATGACTTGTGACCCATCCCACTTCGTTTTACGGTTCGCGCATGAAGCTCCTCGCGTCTGCACTGCTCAGCGCAAGCCTCCTGTTCGGCGCCACCGGCTGCCCGAACAAGTCGCGCAACGACTCGGTGAAGCTGTCCAACGAGGGCACCAAGGCCTACGGACAGAAGCAGTACGAGACGGCGATCGAGCGCTATGTGAAGGCGGTCGATGCGTGGAAGGAAAACCACGTTGCCTGGTACGGCCTCGCTGGCGCGTACATCGGCAAGGGTGACTGGCCGAAGGCATCGGATGCGATGCAGAGCGCGGTGTCGATCGCGCCCGAGCAGGCGATGTATCAGATGGTCTACGGCTACACGCTGTACGAGAAGGCGATCTACAACGCGCGCGAGGATCAGGCCCGCCGCGAGAACAAGAAGCCCGAGGAGGTCCAGCCGGATCTCACGACGGTCAACTTCGAGAAGCCGGCGCAGTACCTATCGAAGGCGGTCGAGCTCAACCCCGAGCTGTGGCGGGCGCACTACTACCTCGGTCGGATCTACCGCGACACCGGCAAGTCGAAGGAGGCCGCGGAGGAGCTGACGAAGTCGTTGCAGTCGGGACCGACTGCTCCGGGCCCGTGGGTCGCGCTCGCCGAGGTCTATCGCCAGTGGGACTACACCGATCAGGCGATCGCCGTTGCCACGCAGGGCGCCGCGATCGTCCCGGGCGATAACGAGGTCTCGGACATCTGGTACGAGGTCGGCATGGGCTATGACGACAAGCGCCTCGACGACAAGGCGATCGAAGCGTTCACCAAGTCGCTGGAGAGCAAGCGCGATAACGCGAAGGCAAAGTTTCAGCGCGGGCAGGCATACTTCCGCAAGGGCGACTTCGTGAAAGCAAAGAAGGACCTCGAGGAGTTCGCGAAGGCCGGCGGCGCGTCGGTCGAGTTCGCGAAGCAGCAGGCGAGCAAGATGCTGCTCGACATCGCGGCGAAGAGCGCGATGCAGAGCGGTGGCGGCGCGCCGGTCGAGAAGACCGAGGCACCCGCCGGTGGTAACAAGAAGATGTCCCCCGAGGACATGCTCGAAGACGCGAAGAAGAAGAAGAAGGCCGCGGGCAAGTAGCCGCCGCCCAGCCACGACGCGGTCGTCGGTGACTCTCCCGCGAGTCGCCGGTTTTATTTTGGCCGTTCGGGGTCCTGGCCTGACGGTTCTCCTAGGAGAACCTCGCTGTGGCGACGTCCTCAGACGATGCTACACGGGATCTTCCGTCGGTGATGCAACGGCGGTGGGGCCCGATCGGATCGTCAAACAATCCGCCCGGGCGCCCTCACCATTCAGCTAACTTGCCGTGATATAAGGTCAGAGCATGAGGGTCGGGGTTTCTTCATTGTATGCGGGAGGATAGACCGCAGATGGATACGCGTACGCTGCTTCGGGAACGCCTGCGACGATCGCGGGACTGGGCTGTTGCGATCGATGAGCTGGAGAAGGAGCTGGAAGCTTCGGGCACGAAGCCCGAACAGTCCGAGCGCCTTTGCGAGCTCGCGGCACTCGTCGAGGATGTGATCCCCGAACGAGACCGCGCCATCGGTCTGTATCAACGCGCGTGGAAGCTCCACCCCGCAAACGTCAAGGCACTGTCGCGCGCGCGCGAAGTGTATGGCGAAATCGGGCGCTTCGAGATGGTCGCAAAGCTCGGCGAGATGGAGCTTCGCGATCCGAATTCTCCGTCGAACCTTGCCCAGATCGTCGGCGAGGCGATGCTCGACAACGGGCAGAAGGACAAGGCGCTGCCGATCCTCCAGCGCGCCTTGGAACAAAGTCCTGATTCGATCCGCGTGCAAGACGCACTGCTCGCGCTCGATTACGACCCCGAGTTCTGGGGCGATCTCGTGGACTCCGCGCTCGAGCGCGCCGACACGGTCGATGACAACGTCGCGATCCGTGCCCTCGTGCGCGCGGCTCGCATCATGCGCATCGAAGCGCCTGAAGATCCGCGCCTCGAAGAAGTTCTAAACAAGATCCTCGGCAAGGACATCGAGGAGCCCTCGGCGAACTTCATCTACGAGACGCTGCTCTCGACGACGCAGCGGTGGGACGAGCTCGAGGCTCACCACGCGCGCCGCGCGAACAACGAATCCGATCACACCAAGCGCGTCGAGGCGCTGCGCACGTTCGGACTCGAGTGGCTGCAGCGCTTCAAGGATCGCGATCGCGGCGCGAAGTTCTTCGGCCAGGCGATCAAGGCCACGGCGTCCAACGGCGCGGTGCCGATGAAGAGCGTGGTCGCGGCGTTCACGCTGCTCCGTCAGGTGCAGGGCGATCGCGGCGAGTGGAGCCAGCTGCTCGATGTCGCCGAGAGTGTGATCGACAAGCTGACCGGCGAGGACAAGCTCTACGTCGCGATCCAGGCCGGCAACATCGCGTTCGACAAGACCAACGACATCGCGCGCGCCCGGAAGTTCTTCGCGATCGCCGCAGCTCTCGAGCCCCAGAATCCGACGGTGCAGGACTTCGTCGGGGCCGTAGGTCTCGATGAGCCGAGCGCCGCGGGATCGCTACCGGCGATGCCGGTCGTCGAGGAGTCGCCGGCGAGCGACGATGCCGATCTCCCGAAGTCGGCGAAGCAGAAGGCCAAGGCCAAGAAGCGCAAGGGCTCCGAATCCGAGTCGATGACCGAGGACAGCGGCGGCACTGACAATGGTGCGGCGGCAGCAGCCGCGGCCAAGGCAGCCGCGGACGTTGCGGCGACCAAGGCCGCAGAAGAAGCGGCGGAGCGCGTACAAGCCGAAGCGGATGCGGCGGCGAAGGCTGCGCTGGAGTCCAAGCCGGTCTCGCATGCGGTGCAACGCGCGGATAACGAGGGCATGGCACCCGTCGAGGCGCCAGCTCCCCGTTCCAAGACGCCAACGGCGCAGCCCGTCGCTGCAGCCGCTGTAGCAATCCCCGCGAACCTCGAAGAGGCGATGAAGGCCGCGCATGCCGCCGAGTCGGGCAACGACAAGGGGCTCGTTGCGTGGAAGAACGTCGTCGCGGCAAACCCGAGCGAGCAGGCGCCCCGGCGAGAGCTGGCCCGCGTGCTGCGCGGAAATCAGTCGTGGGCGCAGCTCGCCGATGCACTGAAGGACGAAGAGGCGAAGGCCGCGAAGAGCGGCGCTGACAAGGCGTCCGTGCTGCTCGAGCTCGCCGATGCCTACGCGAAGCTGAACAACGACAACCAGATGATCTCGGCGCTCAACGGCGCGGTCCAGCAGGACCCGTCGCGGCTCGAGATCTACGATCGGCTCGGCGCGCTGTACGAGGCGAAGAAGCGCTGGCCGGATCTCGTGAAGGTCCTCTCCGAGAAGGCCGATCGTGCGGAGACCATGGACCAGAAGGTCCAGATCTACCTCCAGGTCGCGAACCTCTACCTCGAGCGATTCTCGAACCAGGCGGAGGCGATCAAGGCGTTCGAGCGCGTGCTCGAGCTCGATGCGCACAACCAGCAGGCGATCGAGCACCTGCTCGCGGTCTACGAGAAGCGCCGCGACTGGGAGAAGCTGATCAAGCTCAAGGAAGCCGAGGTCGAGCGCACGCCGGAGAACGAGCGCGCCGCCAAGGTGATCGACGTCGCCAAGATGGCGGCGACCAAGGTCAAGAAGCCCGAGATCATGACGTACTGGTGGGAGAAGGTCCTCCAGTACGAGCCGAACCACGAGGAGGCCCTCGCCGAGCTCTACAAGCTCTACGAGCGGAACAAGGAGTGGGACAAGCTTGCGGATATCTCGAGCCGTCAGGCCGACGCAGCCACCGACGACAAGGTGCGCGCCGAAGCGTTGCAGCGGCTGGGCCTGCTCTACACCGAGAAGGTCGAGAACAGCGCGAAGGCGATCGCGGCATGGCAGCGCCTGCTGCAGATCGACGAGAACAATCGCCGTGCGCAGGACGCCCTCAAGAAGCTCTACGTCACCGAAGGCCGGTGGGAGGATCTCGAGGAGTTCTACCGGACCCGCGGCAAGATCGACGAATACATCCGGGTGCTCGAGCGAGAAGTCGAGGCCGGTAGCGAGCAGTTCCGGCTCGCACTCGCGATGAAGATCGCGGTGCTCTATCGCGACGAGATCCAGAAGGCCGATCGCGCGACGCGCGCGTTCGAGAAGGTCCTCCAGCTCGACGAGAACAACCTCGAAGCGGCCGAGGCATTGATCCCGCTGTACGAGGCCGGGAGAGATCCGCGCGCGCTCGTTCGCGTGCTCGAGATCCAGCTGAGGGCGACCGCGGCCGACGACCAGATCACGCGCCAGGAGCGCATGAAGCGGCTCGCGCAGTATAACGAGGAGAAGCTGCGCGACAAGGGCGCGGCGTTCGGCTGGTGGATCAAGGCGTTCGCCGAGGATCACGAGTCGGAGGAGATCCGCGCGGAGGCCGAGCGCCTCGCCGGGGAAACTGCCAGCTGGAACCCGTTGATCGACGCGTACGCCGCGGCGCTGCCCAAGTTCGGGCACAAGGGCGATGCGCTGCCGCTGATGCTGGTGATGGCGCGCGTGATCGAGCAGGACCAAGGGGATATCGAGCGCGCGCTCGACATGAACCGCCAGATCCTGAAGCTCGAAGAGGGCAACGAGCAGGCGCTCGATGCGCTCGAGCGGCTGTATCTCGGCAAGGGCCAGTTCGAGGAGCTGCTCGGCATCTACACGAAGAAGCTCGAGCTCACCAACGACGGGGACGAGCGGATCGGGATCCAGGCGAAGATCGGTCAGCTCTACGAGGATGAGGTCAAGGACGACAAGAAGGCGATCTCCGCCTATCTCGGCATCCTCGATGCGGCTGGCGACGAGCCCACCGCGCTGCGCAGCCTCGATCGGGTCTACCTTCGCAACCAAAACTGGAAGGAGCTCGCGGACATCATCGGCCGCCAGCTCACGATCGTCGGTCCGGACGACGACAAGCTCGCGCACACCGAGCTCAAGTACCGTCTCGGTCAGGTCAAGGAGCAACACCTCGACGACGCCACCGGCGCGATCGATGCGTACCGCGACATCCTCGACATCATGCCGGCGCACGAGCGTGGTCGCGCGGCGCTCGAGGTCCATCTCCGAGGCAAGGATCCGAACCAGTTGCTGGTTGCGGGGATCCTCGAGCCGATCTACGAGCAACTGGGCGAGTGGGCACCGCTGGTCGGCGTTCACGAAATCCAGCTCGCTGCCGAGAAGGATTCGCTCCGCAAGAGCTCGCTGCTATTGCGGATCGGCGAGTTCCAGCGCACCAAGCTGCTCGACGCCGAGAAGGCGTTCGATGCGTATGCGCGCGCGTTCAAGGTCGATGCCTCGACCGAGGCAGCGAAGGAGCAGCTCGAGGGGATCGCTCCGCTGATCGAAGACGGTTGGACCCGGCTCGTCGATCTCTACGAAAGTGCCCTGGGGAAAGGCGAGAAGGAGCTCGATGCTTCGCTCGCGCACGAGCTCGCCATCAAGGTCGCGCGGTCCTACGAGGACCGGCTCGGCAAGAGTGACAAGGCGGTCGAGTACTACAAGAAGGCACTGGCGATCGAGAACGACGATCTTTCGGCGCTTGCTGCGCTCGAGGCGATCTTTACCCGCGACGAGAAGTTCCCCGAGCTGCTCGAGGTCTATCGTCGCCGTACCGACATCGCCCAGGATCCTGACGAGCGGCTCGATTTCCTGTTCCGCATCGCCTCGTTGCACGAGGAGATGCTGAACAACCAGGACGAGGCGATCACCACGTACAACGAGATCCTCGGGCAGTCCCCCGACGATCTGAAGTCGCTGCGCGCGCTCGACCGGCTCTATGTTGCGCGTGGCCAGTGGCGCGACCTCGGCGACAACCTCGGCCGCCAGCTCACGCTGGTGGAGAGTCCGCACGAGCAAGTGCACTTGCTGGTTCGCCTCGCGCAGCTGCGCGAGACGCACCTCGGCGAGGTGGGTGCCGCCGTCGAGACCTATCGTCAAGTGCTCGACCACGAGGATCAGAATCGTGATGCGGTCGCTGCGCTCGAGCGGCTGATCACGCACCCGGAGCACGAGCTGACCATCGCGAACATCCTCGAGCCGATCTACAAGGCGCGAGGGGAGTGGACCAAGCAGATCGGCGTCTACGAGATCATGGCGAAGCATGCCTTCGATCCCGGGCGCAAGATCGAGCTGCTCCACCAGATCGCAGAGCTCCACGAGATCGGTGGAGACAATGCCGATTCTTCGTTCGCCGTGTTCGCGCGCGCCATGCGCGAGGATCCGCGCAACGAGATCACCCACAAGCAGCTCGATCGGCTGTCTCGCGGCCTCGACAAGTGGGCCGATGCGGCGGCGCTGTACGACTCGGTTGCGGGTGATGCGCAGGAGGACGATCTCAAGGTGGCGCTGCTGTTCCGCCGCGCGCAGATCCAGGAGAACGAGCTCCGCGACGACAAGGCCGCCGTGGCCACGTACGAGCGGATCCTCCAGGCCGCCCCGGCCACCGTCGAGGCTGCTACGGCGATCCAGACCATCCACGAGCGCACGGGCGATTACCCGAAGCTCGTCGATGCGATGAAGCGCAAGGCCGAGATCGTCGGCAACGTCGACGACAAGAAGGCCCTGCTGTTCCGCGCCGCGCAGATCGAAGAGGAGGTGCTCTCCGACTCCGACGCCGCGATCGCGACGTTCCGCCAGGTGCTGTCGATCGACGATATCGACATGCAGGCGATGGACGCTCTCGAGCGTCTGTACGTCCGCCTCGCGCGGTGGGAGCCGCTGAAGGACGTCTACGCGAAGAAGGCCGACCTCGCGGAGGATCCAGCGGACAAGAAGGCCATGCTCTACGTGCTCGCGCAGGTCTATGACCGCGAGCTCGGCGATGTTGGCAAGGCGATCGAGACCTACCTCGCGATCCTCGATCTCGATGCGGACGAGCTGCCGGCGATCCAGTCCCTCGACCGGCTGTTCGGTCAGGCGGAGCGCTGGTACGACCTGCTCGCCAACCTGGAGCGTCAGGTCGAGCTCGCCGAGACTGGCGGCGAGACCGTGGCGCTCAAGTACCGGATCGGTCATCTCTGGCAGATCCGGCTCGGCGACGTGGCCCGGGCGATCGAGAGCTACCGCGAGGCGCTCGAGATGGATCCGACCCACGCCGAGACGCTGCACGCGCTCGATGGTCTGGTCCACGGCAAGACCGAGCCGGTCATGGCGGCGCGTGTCCTCGAGCCGGTCTACGAGACCGGCGGTGAGTTCGCGAAGCTCGTCGACGTGCTCGAGGTGATGGTCGCGCACAACGAAGATCCGCTCGCGCGGGTCGAGCTGCTGCACCGGATCGCCACGCTGCACGAGCAGATGATCGGCAACGCGAACGCGGCGTTCGATGCGTACGCTCGCGCGGTCAAGGACGACTCGGGCAACCAGCTCAGCCTCGGTCACCTCGAGCGGCTCGCCGAGATCACCTCGAGCTTCGAGCTGGTGGCGAATCTGTATCAGGGTGAGAGCGAGAAGTCTTCGCTCGACGTTCCGCGGCAGGTCGATCTGCTGTCGCGGCTCGCGCGGGTGCACGAGCAGGAGCTCGCCAACATCCCGAACTCGATCTCGACCTTGCGTCGGATCCTCGACGTGGAGTTCGATAACAAGCCGGCCGTCCTCGCACTCGATCGCCTGTACTCGGCGACCGGTGCGTGGCCCGAGCTCACCGAGATCCTGCGACGCGAGATCCAGCTTGCCGAAGGAGATGCGGAGATCGCGGCGCTGCAGTTCCGGCTCGGCCAAGTGCTGCAGAACCAGCTCGGCGACCGCAAGGGATCCGTCGAGGTCTATCGGGAGATCCTCACGGCGCATCCGACGCACGAGCACACGCTGGCCGCGCTCGAGGAGATGTTCCACGCCGGTCATCTCCAGATCGAGATCGGTGCGGTGCTCGAGCCACTCTACGAGGCCTCGAGCGAGTTCCAGAAGCTGCATGGCATCCACGAGGTCCAGCTCACCAAGCTCCAGGGACCAGATCGCCAGGCGATGTTCCAGCGGCTCGCGGAGCTGGCCGAGGGCCGGCTCTACGATCAGGGCAGGGCGTTCCACTGGTGGAGCGAAGCCCTCGTCGAGGATCCGCGGTGGGACCGCGCGCTCGAGGAGAGCGAGCGGCTCGCCGGGGAGACCGGTGCATGGGACGAGCAGGTGAAGGCGTACGCGCGTGCCCTCGAGCGGACCACCGACCGCGAGGTCAAGAAGCTGACGCTGCTCCGCATGGCGCGCGTCCACGAGCACGAGCTGCGCGATGCGGCCCGCGCCGTGGAGACGCACCTGCGCGCCCTAGACATCGAGGCCAAGGATCCCGAGGCACTCGCCGCTCTCGATCGCCTGTACCTGGGCGCCGGGATGTACGACGATCTCGCCGAGATCCTGCGCCGTCGGATCGAGGTCGTTCAGGATCCGGACGAGCAGCTCGAGCTGTACTTCCGCCGCGGCGCGATCTTCAGTGACGCGCTCGGTGATCTCGATCAGGCGCTGGCCTGCTACACGTCAATCCTCGAGCAGGAGAGCCGGAACCGGCGCGCACTCGAGGCGATCGAGTCGATTCACTTCCGCCGTGAAGCGTGGCAGAAGCTGTTCGAGACCTACGAGAAGCTGATCGACGTCGCCGAAGCGGACGCCGAGATGGCGGATGTCTACGCGCGCATGGCCCGGATCGCCTCCGAAGCCCTGCAGACCGAGGACAAGGCGATCGAGCTGTGGCAGCGCGTTCTCGACATCCGTGGCGAGGACATGCAGGCACTTCAGGCGCTCGCCGAGCTGTGCACCCGCCGCTCGCGGTGGGAGGAGCTCGTCGAGATCCTCGAGCGCCAGGTGGCGGTCGCCGAGCAGGATGTCGAGCAGATCCGGCTCTACAAGCATCTCGGTCGGATCTGGGAGGAGAAGCTCCAGCGCGAGCGCAATGCGCTCGACGCGTGGCTCGCCGCTGACCGGATCGACGGTAACGACCTCGAGACCTTGCGCGCGCTGGCGCACCTTTATCGCTCGACGCAGGCCTGGGACGAGCTGTCCCAGACCCTGCGCCGGATCATCGAGGTCGGTCAGATGACCGATGCGATCAGCGAGGCCGAGACGATCGAGCTGTATGCACAGCTCGGTCAGCTCGAAGGTGACGTCCTCGGGCGCGTGGATGACGCGGTCGCGGCATGGCGCCATGTCATCGCGATCGATCCCTCGGACTTCCGCGCGCTCGCGGCCCTCGAAGGGCTGTTCACGCGCGAGGGCCGGTGGGAGGAGTCGATCGACGTGCTCGAGAAGCGCGCGCTGGTCCTCGACGACGAGGTGCAGCGCCGCGAGAACTTGTTGCAGGCGGCCTCCACCTGGGAAGAAAAGGTCGAGGACCTCACTCGCGCCGCGCAGGTCTACGAGCGCGTGCGCGCGTCGGACCCGTCCAACACCACCGCTTCGGATCGCCTCGAGGCGATCTATCAGCAGCAGTACAAGTGGACCGAGCTGGTCGAGGTTCTGCTCGAGCGCTCGGAGCTGCGGCAGAATGTCGAGGAGCAGATCCAGATCCTGAACCGCGTCGCCAAGATCTACGAGATGGAGATCGGCGATCAGGAGTCCGCGTTCTACGTGCTGCAGGCCGCGTTCAAGCGCGACTACGCACACGACGAGACGGCTCGCGAGCTCGAGCGCCTGGCCACGGCGACCAACCGCTGGCAGGAGCTGCTCGACGAGTATTCGAACCGCGTCAACGAGCTCGAACGTGAGGACCGCGGATCGGCCGCGGACCTGTGGGTGAAGATCGGCCGCTGGTATGCCGAGCACCTGAGCCACCTCGAGTACGCGATCCACTCGGTGCAGCAGGCACTGCGGATCGACCCGAGCCACACCGGTGCCCTCGGTGGTATGGCCGAGCTGCAGCGCAAGCGCGGCTCGTGGAGCGAGCTGATCGAGACCCTTACCCGCCACGCGGCGGTGGAGACCAATCCCGACAAGAAGACCGAGCTGTACGTCGGCCTCGCCGAGCTGCTCGAGCGCCAGATGCAGGACCTCGGTGGATCGATCCACGCGTATCAGCAGGCGCTGACGTATGGACCGTCGTCGTCCACGGCGCTCACCGCCCTGGATCGGCTGTACCGCCGGGTCGAGCAGTGGGAGCCGCTGATCGACGTCCTGAACCGCCGTGCGGCGCTCGACACCGACGAGCTGAACATCGTCCGGTTCAAGCTCGAGGTCGGTCAGATCTGGGACCTCCGTCTGTTCGACGCGGGGCAGGCGATCACGTCCTACAACCAGGTCCTCCACACCGACCCGACCAACCTCAACGCCCTACGCGCCCTCGAAGGTCTCTACGAGAAGACCAACCAGAGCGAGAAGTACCTCGAGGTCCTCGAGGCGCAGCTCGATGCCTCGCCGTCGGACGCCGAGCGCGTGCCGCTATACGAGCGCATGGCTGCGGCCTGGGAGGAACGGTTCGGCAAGCTCGACCGCGCCGCCGAAGCGCTCGAGAAGATCGTCGCGATCGATAACCGGAACTACGCGGCATATCGCGAGCTCGCGCGCCTGTATCAGCAGGCGGGGCGGTGGGAAGCGCTGGTCGAGACCTACCGCAACCACATCATGGCGACGTCCGACGTGCAGCAGCGCGTGGATCTCTACGTGGCGATGGGCGTTACCTACGAGATGAACCTGCAGGACATCGATCGCGCCGTCGAGGCGTACACCGATGTGCTTCAGTTCGACGCCGACGAGCAGCGTGCCCTCGACGCTCTCGGCCGGCTGTACGAGAAGATCAGCGAGTGGGATCGCGCCGTGGACATCATGGCCCACCTCGTCCGCCTGACCGAGGACCCGCGGAAGCAGGTCGACCTG
Organism: Myxococcales bacterium; assembly: GCA_043753855.1. Taxonomy (GTDB): domain Bacteria; phylum Myxococcota_A; class Polyangia; order Haliangiales; family Haliangiaceae; genus JABFXX01. Next base: position 25,237 of record JAYUVX010000234.1, read on the forward strand.
TACTGGCGGATGGGCAAGCTGCAGTACACGCAGCTGTCGGACGCTGACTCGTCCGAGGCCAACCTCCTGCGCGGTCTCGCCATCGATCCGGCACACGTGCCTTCGATGGAGGCGCTGACCAAGCAGTACTCGGATCGCGGTGACTGGCTCAAGGCCGCCCAGATGATGGTGCGTGCGGAGAGCTTCACCCCGGTCGTCCTCGACAAGGTCCGCCTGCTGTTCGACGCCGGCAAGATCTACGAGGATCGGCTCAAGCAGAACGAGGCAGCCAAGCAGCTGTACGCCGCCGTCATCTCGCTCGATCCGGAGCACGTGGAAGCGGGCCGTCCGCTCGCGAACCTCTACTTCGAGTCGCAGCAGTGGGCCGAGCTGTCACCGGTCGTCGACATGCTCGCTCGCAAGGTCGGGCAGCTGCACGCCGATCCGCGCGAGCTGAACGAGCTCTACTACCGAGCCGCCAAGACCGCCGACGAGCTCGGCGACTACCAGCGCGCGCTGACCTACTACAAGTCCGCTTACGACATCGACTCGACGTATCTCCCGACGCTGACGGGCCGCGCGGACTTGCTGTTCAAGATGGCGGACTACGACAACGCCGGGAAGATCTACCAGACCATCCTGGTCCAGCATCGCGACGGTCAGGACGAGGCGAATGTCGTCCGGATCTACAACCGGCTCGGCATGGTTCGGCAGGCCCTCGGTGAGCGCAAGAAAGCGCTCAACATGTTCGAGAAGGCGCTCGAGATCGACCCGGCGCACCGCGAGACGCTCACGGCGGTCATCGACCTCCAGCAGCAGCAGGGCGACTGGGAAGCCGTCATTCACGCCAAGCGCGGCCTGATCGCCACCGCACCGAGCAAGGAAAAGGTCCAGCTCCTCGACGAGGTCGCGACGATCTATCACGACCGGCTCCAGAACCCGCAGAAGGCGATCTCCGCGTACCTCGATGCTCTCGAGGTCGCGCCGGAAGATCACCAGCTGTTGCAGAAGGTGCTCGACCTCTACACCGAGCAGAAGATGTGGAAGAAGGTCGTCGAGACCATCGACCGCTTCATCGCCCTCGAGTCCGACGGCATCCGCAAGGGCGCCTACCTGCACGCGGCGGCCACGATCTATCGCGACGAGCTGAAGTCGCTCGACGAGGCGGTCGACTACTACAACAAGGCGCTCGATAGCTTCTTCGGCAATGCCGACAAGCTGTCCGAGCAGATGATCCCGCGCGCGCTGCGCTCGTTCGAAGCGATCGACAAGGTGCTGACCACCAAGCGCGACTGGAAGGGCCAGGAGCGTGCGTACCGCGACATGATCAAGCGCATGCCGAAGCCGGGCTCTGCGGCGTCGGCGACGTTCCACAAGATCAACGTCGGCCTGTTCGATGGCCTCGGTGAGATCTATCGGTCGCGGCTCAAGCACTACCAGTCCGCCACGCAGGCGTATGAAGTGGCGCAGCAGCTCGATCCGAAGAACGAGCTGCGTGCGGATGGTACGGACCGCGCCGAGATCCTCGCCGAGCTCTATCTCGTCGCGGGTCCCGACCACACCGAGAAGGCCGTCGAGCAGCACATGCGGATGCTGCGCAACGAGCCGTTCAAGTACGACTCGTACAAGGCGCTGCGCCGCATCTACATGGATGCGCACCAGTACGACAAGACCTGGTGCGTTTGTAACACCCTCGCGTTCCTCAAGAAGGCCGATCCGGACGAGCTGCAGTTCTACGAGCAGTACAAGCCGCGCGGCCTCGTGAAGGCGAAGAACGTGATGAGCGGCGAGACCTGGGCCAAGCTCGTCCACCCCGACGAGAACCGCTACATCAGCGCGATCTTCGGGGCGTCGTGGCAGGGCGTCGCCGCGATGAAGGCGTTCCCGCACAAGGACTTCGGGATCAAGCGCAAGGACAAGCGCTCGCTGCCGGGCGATCCGCTGATGTTCTCGAAGCTGTTCTACTACGTCGCGCAGGTGCTGAACGTGCCGCTGCCGGAGGTGTTCCTCGTTGAGGACAACAAGCCGGCCGACATCCAGCTCGCGAACGCGATCGAGAAGAACGAGCTGTGTCCGTCGTTCGTCGTCCGTCCGCACCTGCTGCAAGGCAAGAGCGAGCGCGAGATCGCGTTCCTCTCGGCGCGCAGGCTGACGTTCATGCGGCCCGAGTACTACCTGAAGATGCTGCTCCCGACGAACACCGAGCTGAAGGTGGTCGTGATGAGCGCCATCGTGATGGTGCAGCCGCGGTTCCCCGTGCCCCCCGACATGGTGCAGCTGGTCCAGCAGTACCTGCCGGAGATGCAGAAGCGGATGCCGCCGCAGGTGCTCGAGCAGCTCGGTGCGGTCGTCGGTCGGTTCATCCAGGCGCAGCCCGAGATCAACCTCGCCAAGTGGGGCCATGCGGTCGACGCCGTGTCGCATCGCGCGGGCTTCGTGGTGTGCGGTGATCTCGAGGTCGCGGCGCGGATGGTGTCGGCGGAGCCGGTCGTGGTCGGCGGGCCGCAGGTGAAGGACAAGATCAAGGAGCTGGTCCTCTACTCCATCTCCGAAGACTTCTTCACGGTGCGCGCGCAGATGGGCCTGACGATCGCAGGCTAGGGGCGCTCTCGCCCCGCGCTGCGAGACGTCGGCCCGCTCGCGTACCCCCCGTGGGGGACGGTTTCAACTTGCACAACCTGCGGGCCTTCGGCCCGCGTCCCGTCACGGCGCGAACGCTCGCTCACGCGGCGGGTCTGGGTCCGCTCGCTCGCTCGCATGGGTCGGAGTGCTCGTGCGAGCGCTCCACCTAGCGCACCTCCACCGCCGGCGATCGATCCAACCGTCTCCCCGCTATCTCGCTCGGGACCCAGCCCGCCGCTCGCGCTCGCGTCGCACCGTGACGGGACGAGAGCTGGCCGGGCCCGCCGGACGGAACGAACGGCGGCGAAAACGGCGGGGGACGGTTTCAACTTGCACAACCAGCGATCAGGAAGCCTGCGATTTTGCGGGACCGTCGGCTTCAAGTTGGACAACGAGCGATCGGCCTTCGGCCGGCGTCCCGTCACGCCGCGAACGCTCACTCACGCGCCGGGTCTGGGTCCCTCGCTCGCTCGCATGGGTCGGACGTTGGTTTCGGACGTGGGGGACGGTTTCAACTTGCACAACGTCCGGGCCTTCGGCCCGCGTCCCGTCACGGCGCGAACGCTCGCTCACGCGGCGGGTCTGGGTCCGCTCGCTCGTTCGCATGGGTCGGACGTCGGTTTCAACTTGCACAACCAGCGATCAGGAAGCCTGCGATTTTACGGGGTTTCGACCTGCACAACGTGCGTGCGGGCCTTCGGCCCGCGTCCCGTCACGCCGCGAACGCTCGATCCAACCGTCTCCCCGCTATCTCGCTCGGGACCCAGCCCGCCGCTGGCGCTCGCGTCGCGCCGTGACGGGACGAGCCTGGGACCGCGGTTTCAACTGGAACGGCGGGAACGGCCTTGGCCCCGCGTCTCGTCATGGCGCGAACGCTCGCTCACGAGGCCGGTCTGGGTCCGCTCGCTCGCATGGGCCGGAGTGCTCGCGCGAGCCCTGCATCTCGTTACGAGCTCTCGCCGGTTGTAAATGATCCCAGCCGAACCGGCCGTTGCGCGCGATTACCACGCTGGCCCCATGAAGCGGTTACGGACTTCGAGACCTACCGCGCTTACGACTTGGACTCGGCGGTCATCCGTCGCAGGAACGGCGAGCTCGCCACCAACACCTTGGTGCCTGCTGCTGCGAACGCGATCTCGACCTTATCGTCGAACCTGCGGATGACGCGTCCGCGACCCCAATCGGGCTTGTTCGTGTGCTCGAACCACTCCTCGACCGCGACCGTCGCGGCCCCAACGGAGCAGACAAGTTCATCGCAGAGAGAGGCGTACCGTGTGCGTACATCGGCAGCAATCGCCGATGTGCGCAGCTCCAGGCGCGGAATCCGTCGGCCGCCGAGCGCTGCCGCAAGGAGCTCCACGCCTGCGCCGGTGCACGTTCCCGTGAGCGCGAGCTCGTCGAGCTGGCCGAGCAAACCACCGGGCGCGAGCCCGAAACACAGGCTGTCGATGCTCTCGAGTTCCGGATACCGTGGCGCGATCACAAGTCGGCGTAGGGCCGGCAGCGACTCGGCGCGCAGGGTCATGAGTGCGGCCGTTGCCGCACCGACCCCGCCAAGCACGAGAATGCTCAGGTGCGGGTGGATGAGCGTTGGGGAGCCGCCGTCCAGGAGCGGCGCGAGCAAGACGCCGACACCACCCTGCGCGTCGAACGTCATATCGATGTCGTACAGCGGACCGTAGAGGGCGAGGGTCTCGAGCCCCGTCAACTGCGGGATGAGGCGCGCCGCGATCTTGAGGAGCTGTACGCCGCCGACGTCCTCGACATACTGCTCCTCGGGATCACCGATCCGGAGAGCGAGCACACTCGGCGGTAAGGCACCGGCGAGCCGAGCGATCTCCCCGCATCCGCGCCGCGTCTTGAACGTCAGCGTCAGCTCCGACAGGCTCCGCATCCGCGAGTCGGTCCACACCGCGGCGAACTGGTCGACGCGCGCGCGATCCTTCGCGAGCAGCTTGACCGCGCGTACGTTTGCACCATCCCATTCCAACCGATCGCCCCGAGCCAGGATGATCGGCAGCGTGGTCTTCGCATCTTCGGTCCAGCGGTGCCGATCGTACCATAGGGAGCGTCGTCGGCACGTTCGGACGGCCTGCCTGCCCGGGGCCTCGCAGTGGTCCGATCATGCGCGCACGAATCTAGCTGACGACGCCGTCGAGTTCTTCGCGTTGCGCTGGAGCTCGATGTGGGTCGCACAGGTTCTCAAAGAGCTTGCGCGACGCCGGCATCCCGACGAGCGCAATGCGCGACGGCGCTTCGCGTTAGAGCTGCAGCACGTGATCCGCTTCGACAGCAGGCCACGCTCACCTGGGATGGTCTTCTCCAACCGCGCAAGCTCACTCGTCGAGGTGCCCGAATAGATGTCGCCGGAGGAAGCGGCGGAGCTACGTCGCGCGTCAATGCTCAGGGGCGGCAACGAGGTGAGCCCGAGCGCCGCGACATGGTGTGCGCGCAGCCAGGAGGAGTGCTTCCCGGACGACGTCGGCCTCGACGACGCCGAGATCGACGTCGCGGTGGCGGGGTTCGGGCGGATGATCGCGGACCTGGCGCGGAACGTCGTTGCGTCGTCACGCCGCGCGGGTGATAGGTTCCGCAGCATGAATCGAGCGCTCGGCTGGGTCGTGGTGATGGCGGTGGCGGCGGGGTGCAAGGAGAAGGAGACCGCGGCGGGTCTGCACGCCGTCGCCGATCCGAAGCCTTTCCCGGCCACATCGCCGAAGCCGGGATCGCCGGTCCAGCGCGGCACGCTGCATCGCACCGAGTTCGTGGTCTACGGCGTGATCGCACCGCCGGGCGCCGACACCGAGAAGCTCGCGGCGGTGGCGAGGGCGACGCGTGACGTGGTCGTCAAGGAGGAGACGCCGAGCGGCGCCGGCTGGAACGCCGCCCACGCGGACTACTACGGGAAGGACTATCCGCCGGAGGACCGCCCCGAGATCGAGAAGTCGACGTTCGCGCTGTCGATCGTGGCGAATGGCCCTGATGCAGGACGGCGCGCAGCCGCCGCAGCGATCGCGGTGGCGAGGGCGTGCCACGGCTGGATCGTGGATCTGCACCAGCACCACCTCTACACGGCAGACACCATCGCGGACCATGTCGAGAGCGCCACACCACGCGATGTCCGCAAGCTGATCGTCGTCCACCAGGTGGCAGGCGGGGGCGACCTGACGTTCCTCGACACGGCCGGCATGGAGAGGTTCGGACTCCCCGAGCTGTTCTTGGCCGATGTTCCAACGGCGCATGTCCCGGGCACCACGACGCTGATGAATGCCACGGCGCAGACGCTGCTCGAGCGCGGCGATCTGACCCGAGACGGCGAGCTCGATGTCGACGCGACCAAGCTCACGGGCGACTGGCACGTCGACGAGCGGAAGCAGCTTGGAGGCATCGGGAAGATCACCTGGAAGGTGACATGGAGCCGCGGCGACGCCGAGCCCGGCGAGGAGCTGGATCCAGATCAGCCTGTCCTCCAGCTCTCGCTTCCGGGTACGAAGCCGGGGAGCGCTGAGGCGCTGCTCGCCGCGCTGGACACATTCGAGGGTGCGGTCGAGGACAAGGTTCGCCACTTCGACTATCGCGACGAGCTCGACGCCGCCGGCGTCAAGGCGCGTGCCGCGCTGACCCAGCTGCGCCCGCACTTCGCGAAGGCCGTACCGGCCGGGGAGGAGCTCGCGGTGAAGGCGCCGTTCACCACGGACAGCGGCAACATCGAGTGGATGTGGGTGGACGTCGTGTCGATCAAGGGTGCGACGGTCGACGGGATCCTCGACAACGATCCGGACGAGGTCAGCTCGCTGAAGATCGGCGCACGCGTGAAGGTGAAGTTCGCCGAGCTCGCCGACTTCATCCACGCGCGTGCCGACGGTACGAAGGTCGGCGGCTACAGCCTCGAGGTCATGCGCGCGCACGGCGAGGACGTGCCGCCGCTGTGATGGTGTACCCTAGGCTGGAAGCCGAGGAATTATAACAAGTTATACCGGCAGACCCTCCACGAGATACTCGCGACGCGGCCGGCCGACCGAGCGCGATCATGCCGGGCGCGAAGAAGCCCGCAAAAAGCCGCGCGTGATACCGCGCGCCGCTCGTCGGCACGTGCGGACGAGGTGGACGGCTGTCCGGCGGAAGTAGCGCAAGTTGAAACCGTCCCCAGCCGCACCTGCGAATTCGCGGGGTTCGCGATCGCAGGTTGCGTAAGTTGAAACCGTCCCCAGTCTCAGCCGTTGGTCGGCCCGGCCCATTCGCCGGGGACGGGCGTCTGGATGTTCCGCAGACCGGTGACCCGGTAGACCTTCAGCTCCTCGGCCTTGCCCTTCACCTTGACGGGCGGCAGCTGGATGGCCTCGACGCGACCGACGATGTGCTTGTAGGTGTCCTCGGAGATGATGATCTCGCCCGAGCTGGCCACGTTGACCAGGCGCGAGGCAACGTTCATCGCATCACCGATCGCGGTGTACTGCAGCGCGCGGGTGGAGCCGATCGACCCGGTAATCACGTTGCCGGTGTTGATGCCGATGCCGATCCGCAGGGCGGGCTGGTTCTCGGAGGCGCGCGTGTTGTTGAACTCGGCGAGCGCCGAGAGCATCGCGATGCCGCACGAGACGGCCTTGAACGGCGCATCCTCGAGCGAGATCGGGGCGCCGAACAGGCCGATGATCTCGTCACCGACGAACTTGTCGAGCGTGCCGGAGTACTTGAACAGGACGTCGACCATGACCTCGAAGTACTCGTTGAGCGTGTTGACGATCTCCTGCGGAGGGCGACCGTCAGACATCGTCGTGAAGCCCCGGATGTCGGAGAACAGCATCGTCACCTCGGTGACGCGGCCGCCCTTCTCGATCACGAGCTCGCCCTTCAGGACCTGCTCGACGACGCTCGGCGGGATCAGGCGGGAGATCTGAGCACGGGTCTGGGCTTCCTTCTCGATCCGGCTGGCGAGCCGCGCGTTCTGGATCGAGATCGCGGCCTGCGCCGCCATGCCGGTGCAGATCTGCAGATCCTTCTCGGTGAACGCGTTCGAGGTGAACAGCGAGTCGAGGTGCATGATGCCGAGCAGCTCGTTCGCGTGGAGCAGGGGCAGGGTCATCGTCGAGCGGATGCCCTGCATGATGATCGAGTGGGCACCGGAGAACCGGGCGTCCATCGTGGCATCGCTCGACAGCACGGCCGCCTTGTTGTTGACGACCTCGGCCATCACGGTCTTGGACAGCACGATGTTGGGATCGCTCTTGCCCGAGCGCGTCTTCACGAACCGCGGGATGAGCTCGTGGGTCTTGTCGTCCTGCAGCAGGATGACACCGCGATCGGCACCGACCAGCTCGAACGCCTTGTCGAGGATCTTGGGGAGCAGCTTGTCGAGGTCGAGCTCGCTGCCGACCGCGCGCGCCAGCTCGTGGCCGATGCGCAGGCGCTCGTAGTCGCGGCGCAGGTTCTTCTCGTCGGCGATCTGCCGCTCGGGCATGAAGTCGCCGGTGTTTGCCTGGATGCGGCCCCGGATGTGACTCTCGGTCAGGCCAGGCGCGATCGTCACCCGCTGGAGGACGTCGTCGGCCTTCGGCTTGTCGACGAACACGATTCGCGTCGAGCCCATCGTGAACTCGTCGCCATCGCCCAGGTAGTGGTCGGCGACACGCTCGCCGCGCATGAACGTGCCGTTGAGCGAGCGGAGGTCACGCAGGAGATAGCGACCGTCGGCGGCGCGCTGGATCTGCGCGTGCTCCTTCGAGATGATGCGGTCCAGGATCTGGATCGTGTTATCCGGATGCCGGCCGATCGTATTGAAGGCAGCGAGCTCGAACTCCTGCCGCTCCTCCCCGGAGATAACGATCAGCTTGGCCATCGAAAGCTCAGAATGACCTGTCGATGGTAGACCGTCCTCCGTCGGGGAGTAAAGCAGCGATCGCTACCAACCCCGCATCCAGACACGGAAAAAGCGGTCTGGAGTGCCGCGGCCCCTTGTGCCCGACGCCGGGCTATGGCATTTGTTTCGCCGTTCGCGATCGTGGCGGAATTGGTAGACGCGCTGGTCTCAGGTGCCAGTGGGTAACACCGTGGGGGTTCGAGTCCCCCCGATCGCACAAAGAGCGCAGCGGGCTACCAGCCCGCGGTGCTCTGGCTTTGGGTGAAGGTCGGGGTACATGACAGTGGCACTTCGCGCAATCACCGAGGACGAGGTCGCGGCCTTCCGGTCGGCGACGATGACCACCTTCGGCGATGACCACGAGTCGGACCCCGGCGGACCTGCCCGGATGCGAGCCCTGCTGCCGCTGTCCCAGTGCTGGGCCGCGTTCGACGGAGCGACCATCGTTGCCACCGCCGCCACCATCGATCACGTCGTGGTGCTCCCCGGGGGAGGAACGCTGCCGATGGCCGGCCTGACCAGCGTGATCGTCCGTCCGACCCACCGGCGCCGGGGCCTGCTCCGGCAGCTGATCGGGATCCACCTCGACGACGCCCGCCGCCGCGGGGTGGCGATCAGCGGCCTGTGGTCCTCGGATGCCTCGATCTACCGCCGGTTTGGCTACGGGGTGGCGGCCGAGGGCGATCACCTCGAGGTCACCGATGCGCGCACCGTGGGCCTCGGACCGGCGCGCGAGCTCGATGACACCGAGTGGGCTGACGAGCCACGCGCACGAGCCGAGCTGCCCGCGATCTACGCGGCGGCGATCACCTCGCGGCCCGGGGCACTCCTGCGCTCGGAGGTCTGGTGGCGCGAGCGACGGTTCCTCGAGTCCCCGTACATGCGGGCCGGCGCGAGCCTTCGCCGCCACGTGCTCGCACGCCGCGGTGACCGCCTGGTGGGGTACCTCGCGTTCCGCCAGCGCCCGGCGTGGAACCACGACGTGGCCGCCGGCAAGATCGAGATCATCGAGCTGATCGGCATCGATGCGCGTGCCGAGGCCACGCTGTGGCGGTTCGCGCTGCAGATCGATCTGTTCCCGAACGTTTGCTGGGACCACGCCCCGATCGATGACGTGCTCGCGTGGACCGTGGCCGACGGCCGCCAGGTCAAGCGACGCCGAGTCGACGGGCTGTGGATCCGGATCGACGATGTCGCCACGGCGCTCTCCGCCCGCAGCTATGCGGCGGATGGCGAGCTGCGGTTCTCGGTGGAAGATGTCGGATTCTCGCTCGTGGTCGAAGGCGGCCGCGCCATGCGCTGCGCGCCGAGCACCGAGAACACGGAGCTCGTGGTGTCCCGGCCGGCGCTCGCGACGCTGCTCCTCGGTGGCGTGCCCGCCTCGCGCCTCGCTCGCGCTGACCTCGTGGCAGGCAGCCCGGGAGCGCTCGCCCGCGCCGACCGGATGTTCAGCTCGGTGATCGCGCCGTGGTGTCCCGAGCTGTTCTGAGCAGCGCGTCGGGTGATCACCGTCGACGATGCCCGCTCGTGCCGAGCTGGCTCACCGGAGGCGCGCACGCTCTCCGTGCAGCAGACGGTACTGCCGCGGGCCGAGCCCGAGCTCGCGCTGGAACGCGCGCTTCATCCGCGCGGTCGAGCTGAAGCCGCAGCTCGCGGCGAGCGACTTCGCGGGCAGGTCACCCGAAGCGAGCAGGGCGCGCGCACGTTCGACGCGGAGCTTGTCGAGCAGCTTGGCCGGCGTGGTGGCGAGCTGCGCGAGGCAGCGGCGGTGAAATGTGCGCGGCGAGAGTCCGGCGCGGCGGGCGAGCGCCTCGAGGTCGGCCTTCGCCAGGTTCGCACGTGCCCACGCGATCGTCGGACCGAGCGGATCGCTGCCGCCCTGAGCGACCAGGGCATCGCTCCATTGCGACTGGTAGCCGGGCCGTCGCATGTAGAGCACGAGCCGCGCGGCAACCTCGTCGGCCAGCGCTCGGCCGTGATCCTCCTCGACCAGCGCGAGCGACATGTCGATGCCGGTGGTGACGCCGGCCGAGGTCCAGGTGCGGCCATCGGTCACGAAGATCGCGTTGCGATCGACGTGGACCGCCGGGAACAGCTTTGCGAGACGATCGCACGCCGACCAGTGGGTGGTGGCGCGCTTGCCATCGAGCAGGCCGGCGGCAGCGAGCACGAACGCGCCCGAGCACACCGAGGTGATGCGCTGCACGATAGGCGCGGCGCGCTGCAGCCAGCGGGCGAGGCGAGGGTCGGAGATCGCGCGCGTGATCGGTTCGGTGTCTCCGCCCGCGACGAGGATCGTGTCACCGCGATGCGGGCGCACCGTGGCGAGCTTGCGGGTCCGGATCGGTAGGCCGCACGAGGTGACGAGCTCACCGCCGCTCATCGAGCCGATCACGATCTCGTAGAGCGGACCGCTAACCCGCCCTGCGGTCGCGAACACCTCGGCGGGACCGGTGAGGTCGAGGGTCTGCACGCCTTCGAACACGACGATTACCACGCGACTCATTGGCAGAAAATAGACGAAAGTTGTCATGGCTGCCATCGTGATCCGGCGCGATGCTGTGCGCATGAACCTCGGCATGCTCCTGTTCCCCGGGCTCACCGCCCTCGACCTGACCGGCCCGTTCGAGGTGTTCCACCGGATCCCGGGCGCGACGGTCCACCTGGTGTGGAAGGACCTCCAGCCGGTGCGCGCGGACTCCGGCCTCGGCCTGCTGCCGACCACGACGCTGGCCGAGTGCCCTCCGCTCGACGTGGTCGTGATCCCGGGTGGCTTCGGCCAGATCCCGCTGATGGAGGACGCCGAGATCCTGGGCTGGCTGCGGGTCCAGGCGCAGACCGCGAAGTACATGACCGCGGTCTGCACCGGCTCGCTGCTGCTCGGCGGGGCCGGGCTGCTCGATGGCTACCGCGCCACGTCGCACTGGGCGTTCACGGAGCTCCTCGCGGACTATGGCGCCACCTTCGCACCGGGGCGCGTCGTCGTCGATCGCGATCGGATCACGGGTGGTGGCGTCACGGCCGGCATCGACTTCGGGCTGACGCTCGCCGCACTGCTCGCCGGGGACGAGGTCGCGAAGGCGATCCAGCTCGGCCTCGAGTACAACCCGGCGCCGCCGTTCCAGGCCGGTCACCCCGAGGTCGCCGACCCCGAGCTCGTTGCCAGGGTCCGCGAGCGGTTGATGGTTTGTGGCCGCGATCGGTTCGCGAGGCGGCGGTGATCGCGTAGGTCAGGGTGCGGTCGGGCTGTGCGCCACACCGCGGAAGCCGAAGCTCGCGCCCGCGGATCCAAGGGACGTGACTGCGGGTGTGGCGGTGCCATCGTCGACGAACGTGACCAGCTGGTTGTCGGCGCCGGTCGAGCTCGAGGTCGCGGTGGCGACCACACGGAACCCTGTCCCCTCGGCGAACGCGGACACGCCGAGCGCGCCGACGTTCGATCCGGTGAGCACCGGCGCGAACGCGGCATCGATCGTCCATGTCGTGCCATTGAACGACCAGCGCTGGATGTTGATCCGGTTCGCGCCGCCGGTGACCGCGCTGTTGATCGCGATGTACAGCCGATCCACGCCAGCCACGACCGCGGACGCATCGACGAACGCGAACCCGTGCGGAGGCACGCTGCCGGTCCCGGCGAGCAAGGCCGCGACCTGGCTGCCCGTGGTCGAAACGCCGGTACCGACCGCGTAGACGCCCGAGTTGGTCGAGCCCGTGCTCGTGTACAGCTGACCTGCGACCACCTGGACCGAGCGGAGGTTCGACACGGTGGTGGAGATCGTGGTCGAGGCACCGGTGCTACCCAGCGCGGCGAGCTGGACGCCGTTGCTACCGCCCGTGGTCCAGAACCGGGTGCCATCATCGGTGGTCGCGCCGCGGATGTTGTTGCCGCTGAACGTATCGAGCAGCGTGGTGGTATCGATCGCACCCGCCGCATCGATCCGGCCGATCACGCGCTTGACCGTGGCGGTCGTCGACGCCGCGATCATCGCGGTGCCCGGTGCTGCTGCGTAGCCACCGAGCGTCACGTAGCGCCCGTTGGCGGAGAGCGCGAGGTGACCTTCCGAGTTCGCGCTGCCCGCGAGGGTGAGCGGGTTGACTCCGGTGGCGGCGGCGACCGGTAGCGTGATCGTGCGCTGCACTGCGCCATCGGTGACGCGTCGCTCCTGAACCACCACCGCGGCCGAGCTCGCATCGAGCAACACGCCATCGCCGACGCGGACCACCATGAACGTGTGCTCGCAGGTCGGCGCGGTGCCCGCGTAGGTGCCCGACGGGAACTGGCAGCTGCGGGTGGCCGGACCCGACAAGGCGCGACCGGTGGTGCAGCCGTACGTGGCGGTGCTCGGATACACGCCGCCGTTCGAGACCGCCACCGTTCCGTTGGCCGGCGCCGGCAGCGTCTCGCATGTCAGCGGCGCCGGGAACATGACGGTGACCATGTAGATCTTCGTCGAGCTATCCGCGGCGGTCACCGTGTACGTCACCGGGTTCGTGAAGTTGTTCGGCGTGGTGCCGCTGACCTGGGTGGTGCCGCCGACCGCCACCGAGTTACCGGTGGTGGTGAAGGTGGCCACCAGCGCGGTGACATCGGTGCCCGCGGGGACCACGGCGCTGATCGCGGTGCCGGTGATCGTGGCGGTGATGTCGGTCGCCAGCGCGGTGTTGCTCGCATCGCGGAACGAGAACGCGGTGAGGTCCTTCCGGTTACTCGCCGTGAACGCCACGGTGACGGTGTAGATCTGCGTCGAGGCGTTCGCTGCGGTCACCGTGTAGATCACCGGGCTCGTGAAGTTGTTCGGCGTGGTGCCGCTCACCTGCGCGGTGGCGCCGACCATCACGGCCGCACCGGTGGTGGTGAACGTGGCGACCAGCGCGCTGACATCGGTGCCGAACGGGACGGTGGCCGTGATCGCCGCGCCGTTGATCGTCGCCGTGACGTCGGCGGTGAGCGCGGTATTGGTCGCGTCGAGGAACGAGAACGCCGTGAGGTCGTTGGCCGGGTTCGCCGTGAACTCGACGGTCACCGTGTAGACCTTCGTCGAGCCATCCGCGGCGCTGACGGTGTACATCACCGGGCTCGCGAATCCGTTCGCGGTGGTGCCGCTGACCTGGACGGTGCTGCCGACCTTGACGCTCGCGCCGCTCGTCGTGAACGCTGCGACCAGCGCGTTGACGTTGGTGCCGAACGGAACGGTGGCGCGGATCGCGGTTCCCGTGATCGTCGCCGTGACGTCTGCGGTGAGCGCGGTGTTGGTCGCGTCGAGGAACGCGAACGACGTGAGGTCCTTGGCGGTGCTCGCGGCCACCGCGACGGTCACCGTGTAGGTCTTGGCCGAGGCATCGGCCGCGACGACGGTGTACGTCACTGGACTCGTGAAGTTGTTCGCCGTGGTGCCGCTCACCTGCGGGGTGCTGCCGACCTTCACCGAGCTACCGGTGATAGAGAATGTCGCGACCAGCGCGGTGACGTCGGTCCCCGCTGGCAAGGTCGCGGCGATCGCGGTCCCGGTGATCGTCGTGGTGACGTCCATCGAGAGGCCGGAGTTCTTCGCCTGGAGGAAGCTGAACGCGCCGAGCTCCTTCGCATCGCTGGCAGCCGGCGCATCGGGTGTGGCATTGCCACCGCCTGCACAACCGACGATGAGCGCGAGGAGCACGAGCACGGCGGTTCGAAGCTGCGGGGGGCGCATTTTTGCGGACGCTAACACGCGACGCGCCCGTGCTTCGCGCTCAGCGCAGACACGGCGCTGTCACACAACTGGCCTACGCTGGGAACGTGCAAGAAGTAAGCGTCGTCGTCGCACGCGATCCCGATTTCCTGCTGGCGCGCGTTGATCGATGCCGCCACGTTCTCCGCGTGGGTACCGGGGCTGCGGCGCGCGCGGGTGATCGCGCTCGATGCTGATCAGCGCCCGACAGAGATCCTGTTCGACCTCTACACCTACGATGCGACCGCACGCGGGTGACCTGGGTGCCCGGTGCAGGCAAGCGGGACGTGGTCGCCGGGTTCGCGCGGTTCGTTGCGGGGGACGGCGCACGCGGATCGGTGTTCATGGTCGTCAGTTCTTGACGATGCGAACGCGGTTATAAGGGACCGCTTCACCACGGCCACCATCGGCCAGGTACAGGCGCGAACCATCCGGCTTGAGCGACAGCCCCTCGAGGCCGTAGAGCTCCGAGGCCAGCCTGTTGTCGTCGTCCGCAAAACCAGCCTCGCCGCTGCCCGCGACGGTCTCGACGTTGCTGCCGACGATCTTGCGCACGCGGTAATTCCCAAGATCGGTGACGTAGATGTCGCCGTTGGCGGCGATCGCCATGCCCTGCGGGTGATTGAACATCGCGGTGCTCATCGCGC